>NZ_JBIUUS010000043.1:0-51346 GCF_044742585.1 Kitasatospora sp. NPDC087861 | reverse complement strand
CCGGGTTCGCTCTCGCCGCCGAGGCCGGCGATGCGGTCGCCCTCGACGGCCAGGCGGTCGCCCTCGACGACGGCGCCGGGCAGGACCAGCCGGGCTCCGGTCAGCGCGGTACGGTCACGGTCCGCGGTGGTCACGCGGTCACCTCCATGGAGAGCAGATCCCAGGCGAGCAGGCCCGCGCCCAGGGACGCGGCGGTGTCTTTGAGCATGGCGGGTACGACCTTCGGGGGCATCTGGAAGGTCAGGCGCTCGGTGACCGCCGTGCGCAGCGGAGTGAAGAGCGTGTCGCCGGCCTCGGCCAGCCCGCCGCCGACGATCACCGTGGACGGGTCGAGCAGGCTCTGGGCGAGCACGATCCCGTCGGCCAGGGCGTCGACGGCGCCCTGCCAGACCGCGAGCGCGCGGTCGTCCCCGGCGTCCACCGCGGCGGCGCAGGATGCCGCGTCGGCGTCGGGGTCGCCGCTGGCCGCGGCCCAGGCGCGGGACACGGCGGAGGCCGAGGCGAGCGTCTCCAGGCAGCCGCGGGCGCCGCAGCCGCACTGCGGCCCGCCCGGGCGGACCACGACGTGGCCGATCTCGCCGCCGTAGCCGTGGGCGCCGGCCTCGATCCGGCCGCTGATGCCGATGGCGCCGGCGATGCCGGTGCCCAGCGCGATGAACAGAAAGCGGTCGACGCCCCGGCCGGCGCCGAGCCGGCCTTCGGCCAGGCCGCCCGAGCGCACGTCGTGGCCGAGCGCGACGGGGATGGCGGTGCCGTCGGGGCCGGCCAGGCGCTCGCCCAGCAGCTTGCGCAGCGGGAGGTCCCGCCAGCCGAGGTTGGCCGAGTAGACCGCGATGCCGTTCTTCTCGTCGATCGTGCCCGGGACGGCCACGCCGGCCGCGAGCGGAGCGACGCCGAAGCGGCTTCGGCCCTCGTCCGCCAGGTCGGCGGCGAAGTCGAGGATGGCGGCGACCACGGCGTCCGTGCCGTGCTCCCGCCCGGTCGGTCGGCGTGCTTCGAACAGCACGGAGCCGTCCTGGGCGAGCAGCGCGGCCTTCATGCCGGTGCCGCCTACATCGAGTGCGATGACGTGCTTCACGGAGGACAGTTTCCCTTGGTCGGGTAGAAGAGGTCTAGTCCAGTTGTGGGATTGGTCTGGTCCAAACGAGGTGAGCTTTGTCGCAGATGAGTGCGGTGTGCGGGGCTTTGCCCCGGATGCCGTACGTTCACTTTCTGTTGCGCATCGTGCAATGACCTCCGCACTTCGATAACTACTCGGCGGGCGCGGCGGAGTGGTGTGGACCACTGCCCGGTGGATTTGGCAGTGTTGCGCGTCCCCCTCCCGGATTTCCCCGTCCGGACGCAGTTCTCCCTGAAGGCGGTACCCGCGTTGAACAGGCGCGCCCACGTTCCCACCCGCGTCCTCGGTGCCGCGCTGGCCGGAGCACTGGTGCTCACCGCCATCAGCGCGTGCGGCGGGCAGGACGGCGGGCCGGTCACCCTCAAGCTGGTCGCCGCCGACTACGGGGAAAGCGCCGAGACCAGCTCCAAGCTGTACTGGGACGAGGTCGTGCGCGGCTTCGAGGCCGCCAACCCCGGCATCAAGGTCGACGTCGAGGTGGACAGCTGGACCGACATCGGCAAGAAGGTCGACGACATGATCGCGGCCGGCAAGTCGCCCGACCTGCTGCAGACCGGCGGCTTCGCCGACCAGGTCGCCGCGGACCGGTTGTACCCGGCCGCCGACGTGCTCTCGATGGACACCCAGGCCAAGTTCCTGGACACCTTCGCGCACGCCGGCCAGGTGATCGGCACTCAGTACGGCATCCCGTTCGTGTCCTCCTCCCGGGTGCTCTTCTACAACAAGGCGATCTTCCGCCAGGCCGGCATCACCCAGCCGCCGACCACCTGGAACGAGCTGCGCCAGGACGCCGAGAAGATCAAGGCCAAGGTGCCGGGCGTGACCCCGTACGGGCTGCCGCTCGGGCCGGAGGAGGCCCCGGCCGAGTCCATGCTGTGGACGCTGAGCGGCGGCGGCAGCCTCTCCGACGACGTCGGCAACTACACCATCGACAGCGCCCAGAACCAGGCCACCTTCGGCTGGCTGAAGAGCAACCTGGTGAGCACCGGGCTGACCTATCCGGACCCGGGCAAGATGAACCGCACCCCGGTGTTCCAGGACTTCGCGGCCGGGAAGGTCGCGATGCTGAACGGGCACCCGACGCTGCTGCGGATGGCCACCGCCGGGAAGATCGACTTCGGGACGGCGGCGATCCCGAAGAAGGACGGCGTGGGCAAGACCGGCAGCCTCGGCGTCGCGGACTGGATGATGGCGTTCAAGGCCAACGGGCACAAGAACGAGATCAAGAAGTTCCTGTCCTTCGTCTACACCCGCGATTACCAGCTGAAGTTCGACGAGCAGTACAACCTGCTGCCGGTCACCCAGGACGCGTTCACCCAGATGACCTCGGACCCGAAGCACGAGGACCTCAAGCAGTTCGCGGTCGGGCTCTCCAACGCCAGCTTCTACCCGTTCGGGGACCCGGCCTGGGGCGAGGTCAGCAACCGGATCAAGGCCGGGATCGGCGAGTCCGTCACCGGGGACCCGAAGCAGGTGCTCACCGGGCTGCAGGACGCGGCGGTCAAGGAGGCGGCCCGGGTCCGCAAGTGAACCCGGGCCGGGGGGCTGAGGCGTCCGAGGGGGCTGAGGGGTTTCGGGGCTCTCAGCGGAGGGTGATGGCGTAGGCCTTGCGGAGCGTCTCGTGGACGGTCCAGGTGGTCCGGTCGCCCTCGCGCAGCACGGCGCAGTCGCCCGGGCCGACCTCCAGGGTCGGGCCGCCCTCGATCTCGATGGTGGCCCGGCCGCTGAGCACCACGAACATCTCGTCCGCCTCGGTGTCGGTGACCACGCCCGGGGTGATCTGCCAGATGCCGCGCAGCTGGCGGCCGTCGGGGGACTCGGACAGGACCCGGCCGGAGACCTCCGGGGTGCCGGAGACGATCTGGGCCGGGTCGAGCGGGTCGGGTTCGAGGTCGGCGGTGGGGATGTGCACGGCGAAGCTGGGCGTGGTCATACCGCCGACGCTAGCCGGGGCGGCCGGGCGCCGGGGGGCGCAGAGTGTGTCGGGCTCACGCGCGAGAATGACACTCCGTAGTGACGGCGGAGGTGGCCTGGTGGGCGAGCTGAGTGAGCGGGACCTGGCGGTGCTGGCCCTGGAGGGGCGGCAGTGGCGGACGGCCGGGGCCAAGGAGCGGGCGATCCGGGAGGAGCTGGGGCTCTCCTCCACCCGGTACTACCAGCTGCTGAACGCGCTGCTGGACCGGCCGGAGGCACTGGCGCACGCCCCGGTGCTGGTGAACCGGCTCCGGCGGATCCGGGAGGCCCGGCGGGCCGCGCGGTAGCGGGCCGGGGCCACGGGGTATGGGCTCGGGCATGGGTTTCGAGGAGATGGTGACGCCGACCACCGACGCCGGCCGGGACGGCCTCCGGGCGATCCTGGCCGGGCCGGGTGACGCGGTGATCGCGCTGGACTTCGACGGGACGCTGGCGCCGATCGTCCCCGATCCGGACCGGGCCAGGGCGCATCCGGGGGCGGCGGCCGCGCTGCGGGCGCTGGCGCCACTGGTGCGGGCCGTGGTGGTGGTGACCGGGCGGCCGGCCGCGCTGGCGGCGGAGTACGGCGCCTTGGCCGGGCTGCCCGGGGTCGTGGTGCTCGGGCACTACGGCGCCGAGCGCTGGGAGGGCGGCGAGGTGACCGCGCCGCCGGTGCACCCCGGGGTGGCCGGGGCACGGGCGGCGCTGCCGGGCCTCCTGGCGGCGGCGGGGGCGCCCGAGGGGACGTGGGTGGAGGACAAGGGGCGCTCGCTGGCGGTGCACACCCGGCGTACGGCAGCACCGGAGGAGACGCTGGAGCTGCTGCGGGCGCCGGTCGGCGAGCTGGCGGCCGGGCACGGGCTGGTGGTGGAGCCCGGGCGGCTGGTGCTGGAGCTGCGGCCGCCGGGGGTGGACAAGGGCGCGGCGCTGACCGGCTTCCTGCGCGAGCGCGGGGCCCGTTCGGTGCTGTACGCGGGGGACGACCTCGGGGACGTGGCGGCCTTCGCGGCGGTGGAGAAGCTGCGCGGTGCGGGGGTGGCGGGGCTGCTGGTGTGCAGTGGCGCGGTGGGGGACGCGCCGGTGCGCGAACTCGCCGACCGGGCGGACCTGGTGGTCCCGGGCCCGGCCGGCGTGGTGGGGCTGCTGGCGGCGCTGGGGGAGGCCCTCAGCTCGGGTTGAGCCGGGGCACGGCGCGTCGGGCCGGATCACCGCGCGTCGGGCCGGATCACTGCGCGTCGAGCCGGATCACCGCGTGTCGGGCTGGTTCACAGTGCGTTGAGCTGGTCGAGGAACCACTGCTGCGGGGGCAGCGCGGTGGCCGCCGCGGCGAGGCGCTTGGTGCGGTCGGCGCGCTCCTCCGTCGGCATGGTGAGGCCCGCGTGCAGGGCGTCGGCGGTGGCGATGACGTCGTACGGGTTGACGGTGAGCGCGTCCTCGGCGAGTTCGGCGTACGCGCCGGCCTCCCGGGAGAGCACCAGGGCGCAGCCGTGGTCGGAGACCACCGGGACCTCCTTGGCGACCAGGTTCATGCCGTCCCGGATCGGGTTGACCAGGGCCACGTCGGCGAGCCGGTAGGCGGCCAGGGAGCGCGGGAAGTCGTCGTCGACGTGCAGGATCAGCGGCTGCCAGCCGGGGGTGGCGAACTCCTCGTCGATCTCCCGGGCGAGCCGGCGCACCTCGTCGGTGTAGGCGCGGTACTCGGCGAGGTCGGTGCGGGAGGGGTAGGCGAAGGCGATGTGCACCACCCGGTCGTGCCACTCGGGGCGGGTGCGCAGCAGGTGCCGGTAGGCCTGGAGGCCGCGGACGATGTTCTTGCTCAGCTCGGTGCGGTCGACCCGGACGATGGTGCGGCGTCCGCCGACGGCCTCGCGGAGGGTGGCGAGACGCTCGTCGACGTCCGGGCGGTGGGAGCGTTCGCGCAGGAAGTCGGCGTCGGCGCCGAGCGCGTGGACGCCGAGGTGGGTGGTGCGGCCGGCGTGGGTGACGGTCATCGCCTCGTGGTCGACCTCGGCGCCGAGCAGGTCGGCGCAGCAGTCGGCGAAGGCCAGGGCCCAGCGGCGGGTGAGGAAGCCGGCCCGGTCGGCGCCCAGGATGCCGGTGAGGACGGCCTCGGCGACGTCGTCGGGCAGCAGCCGGAAGTACGTGGGCGGGGCCCACGGAGTGTGCGAGAAGTGGCCGATCCGCAGGTCGGGGCGGAGGGCGCGGAGCAGGGCCGGGGTCAGCGAGAGGTGGTAGTCCTGGACCAGCACGGCGGCCCCGGGCGCGGCCTCGGCGGCCAGCGCCTCGGCGAAGGCGGTGTTGTAGGCGCGGTAGGCGGCCCACTCGGTGCGGAACCCGGCGTCGAAGACGGGGGCGGTGGGGGTGGCGTAGAGCAGGTGGTGGACGAACCAGAGGGTGGAGTTGGCGACGCCGTTGTAGGCGAGGGCGAAGGTTTCGGGGTCGATGTCCAGCATGCGGACGGCCTGGCCGCCGACGTCGTGCCCGGCGAGGTCGAGCCGGCCGTGCGGGGCCTGTCCGGCGGCCTGCCGGTCGGCGGCGCCGAGAGCGGCGCAGACCCAGACGGCGTCGGGGTCGTCGATGGCGGAGAGGCCCGAGACCAGGCCTCCGCCGCCGCGTCGGAGGGTCAGCGTGCCGTCGTCCGAGGTGCTGAACGACACCGGTCCCCGATTGGATGCCACCAGGACGGGGGCGGTGCCGGTCGCACTCGAACGTTCGGTCGTGAGATCGCCCATGGTTGGTACGTTGCCGTGGCTCCGGTGCGGCAAACCCTTTCGGCGGGCGTTCAGTGCCGGGTCGCGTACTCGGGCACGGTGTGCATCGGGGGGCGTTCGAGGGCGGTCACCGGGTGGGTGTGGGCGGTGAACTCCCGGGTCTGCGGGTCGCGGGTGAACTGGGTGAGCAGCGGGTGGACCAGGTCGGCGGAGGCCTTCAGCCGGTGGGTGCGGTCGAGGCGTTCCAGGGCGGTGCGGTAGATGGTCGCCGCCATCCGGCCGAGGGCCTGGCCGTCCTGGTGCCGGTGGTGCCGGACGCCGACGTCCACCTGGGCCAGGGCGTCCAGCCCGACCGTCTCCAACGCGTCGACCAGCAGGCCGAGTTCGACGCCGTAGCCGGTGGGGAAGGGGAGCCGTTCGAGCAGCGCGCGGCGGGCCGCGTACTCGCCGCCGAGCGGCTGGACGAAACCGGCGAGTTCCGGCCAGTGCAGGTTGAGCAGCGGGCGGGCCACCAGTTCGGTGACCCGGCCGCCGCCGGACGGGACGACCGCGTCGTCGCCCGCGCCGGAGCCGCCGACCGACACTTCGAGCGGCCGGTCGTACATGGCCTTGACCAGCTGGATGTCCGGTTCGGTGAGCAGCGGGCCGAGGATGCCGGAGACGAAGGTCGGGTCGAACTCGCGCAGGTCGGCGTCGACGAAGCAGACGATGTCGCCGCGGGTGACCAGCAGCGAGCGCCAGAGCACCTCGCCCTTGCCTGGGGCGGCGGGCAGCCGGGGCAGGATCGCGTCGCGGTGCTCCACCCGGGCGCCGGCCCCGGCGGCGACGGCGGCGGTGGCGTCGGCCGAGCCGGAGTCGACCACGACGAGTTCGTCGACCAGCGGGAGGCGCTCCATCAGCTCGCGGCGGATGGTGCGGACGATGTCGCCGACGGTGGCCTCCTCGTCCAGCGCGGGCAGCACCACGCTGACCGTCTGGCCGGTCCGGCGCTTGGCCTCCAGGAGGGCGTGCACCGGCCGGTCGGCCGCGCTCCACGAGCGGCGGCGCAGCCAGGACGCCGCCTGGGGGAGCAGCGCGGGGGTCGGTTCGGCGGGCACTGGACTCTCCTCGGCGGGGTCGGGCGGGACGCGCCATCTCGCGTGGCGGACGATCCCTTTCGGGGTTGACGCCTTCGGATACAGTCTTCGTACAGCGGTCGGACCTTTGCACGCCGGGGTCGCCGTTCAGCACCACCACAATTTCACAAGCTCATCCAGAGGGACTGAGGGAACGGCCCGTTGACGTCCCGGCAACCTTCTCGCGCGGCTGTCCGTCGACAGGCCCCCCGCGGGACAGGTGCCAATTCCGGCCTGTGGCGCGACCGTGCCACGGGGAAGATGAGGAGAGAGGCCTCCGCCATCATGGCTATCGACACCGTCGCACCCGCTTCCGTTGACCTCGGCCCCGCCGCCGCGCTGTCCTGTCGCGAGTGCGGCACCCGCTTCCCGCTCGGTCCGAGCTTCGCCTGCCTGGAGTGCTTCGGCCCGCTGGAGATCGCGTACGAGTTCGGTGGCGAGGACGCCGAGGCGCTGCGCCGGCGGATCGAGGCCGGTCCGTCCTCGATCTGGCGCTACGCGCCGCTGCTGCCCGTCCCGGCCGACGTCGCCACCAAGCCGAACCTGAACCCGGGGTGGACCCCGCTGGTCAAGGCGGACAACCTGGGCCGCGAGCTCGGCTTCACCGCCCAGCTGCACATCAAGGACGACTCGGGCAACCCGACCCACTCGTTCAAGGACCGCGTGGTGGCCTGCGCCATCGAGGCCGCGCGGGCGTTCGACTTCACGACGCTCTCCTGCTCCTCCACCGGCAACCTGGCCGGCGCGGTCGGCGCGGCGGCCGCCCGGGCCGGTTTCAAGTCCTGCGTGTTCATCCCGCACGACCTGGAGCAGGGCAAGGTCGTCATGGCCGGGGTGTACGGCGGCGAACTGGTCGGCATCGAGGGCAACTACGACGACGTGAACCGCTTCTGCTCGGAGCTGATCGGCGACCCGGCCGGCGAGGGCTGGGGCTTCGTCAACGTCAACCTGCGCCCGTACTACGGCGAGGGCTCCAAGACGCTGGCCTACGAGATCTGCGAGCAGCTCGGCTGGCGGCTGCCGGAGCAGATCGTCATCCCGATCGCCTCCGGCTCCCAGCTGACCAAGATCGACAAGGGGCTGCAGGAGCTGATCAAGCTCGGCCTGGTCGAGGACCGGCCGTACAAGGTCTTCGGCGCCCAGGCGGCGGGGTGCTCGCCGGTGTCGGCCGCCTTCAAGGCCGGCCAGGACGTGATCCGCCCGGTCAAGCCGGACACCATCGCCAAGTCGCTGGCGATCGGCAACCCGGCGGACGGCCCGTACGTGCTGGACATCGCCCGGCGCACCGGCGGCGCGGTCGAGGACGTCACCGACGCCGAGGTGGTGGACGCGATCCGGCTGCTGGCCCGGACCGAGGGCATCTTCGCCGAGACCGCGGGCGGGGTGACCGTCGGCGTGCTGAAGAAGCTGGTCGAGACCGGCCGGCTGGATCCGGCCAAGGAGACCGTCGCGATCAACACCGGCGACGGCCTGAAGACCCTGGACGCCGTGGCCGACTCCGGGATGACCGCCGTGATCCGCCCGACGCTGGCGTCCTTCCGCGACGCCGGCCTCGCGTCCGCCTGAACCCCCCACCCCGCTGGGTCGCACCCGCTAGGAGAGCCATGAGCGCCAACGTCCGTATCCCCACCATCCTGCGCACCTACACCGGCGGCTCCGCCGAGGTGGCCGCCGAGGGCGCCACCCTGGGCGAGGTCATCGCCGACCTGGAGAAGAACCACGCGGGCATCTCGGCCCGCATCCTGGACGACGCCGGCAAGCTGCGCCGCTTCGTCAACGTCTACGTGAACGACGACGACGTGCGCTTCGCCGAGGGCCTCGCGACCGGCATCGCGGACGGCGCCAGCGTCTCGATCATCCCGGCGGTGGCCGGCGGCTGCTGAGCCGAGACCCCGCCCCGGCGGCGCCCGCCCGCGTCGACCGGACCGGCCCTGGTTCGACCGGCCGTCCCGCGTACGGAATTCCGTTCTCCGTGCGCGCGGGCGGCCGGTCGCATTTCGGCGGGAATATTTCGGGGTCGAGTCGGAGTAGAGTGTGGCTCGGTTGGGAACAGGGCTTCCCCTCATCCCCACCCGTGAATCGCCGGAGTTCGTCCGGCTGCTGGGATCGGCCGTTGAGACCGGCTGTTGAGACCGACCGGGTGCGGGACCGTGAAACATGTCAGGCAGATGTCAGAATTCCCGCGGGGATTTGTTGTAATCCGTCCGCTATGTCCGGCGTGAAATGCCGAATTCCTCCCGGTTTGGCCCGTCCTGTCCTTTGATGTGGTGCCGGAATTCCCCGCAGCTGACCCTGTTGCAGAGGGCGTCGATCCGGATACATTCAGCCGCGGTCGACGTAATCACCCGCTCACGGGGCGCCGTCAGGTGCCCCTGCGGAGGATTGCGGCGTGCACGGCTGCGCCCAGGGGGGGTTCCCCGGGCCGGCCTTCAAACCAGACCCGGGCCCGCGACCTGCGGGCGCGTGAAGGGCCAGCACAGCACTAGGGGAGTTCGGAATGGCTCAGGGCACCGTCAAGTGGTTCAACGCGGAGAAGGGCTACGGCTTCATCGCGGTCGACGGTGGTGCGGACGTCTTCGTCCACTACAGCGCGATCCAGATGGACGGCTACCGCACCCTCGAGGAGGGCCAGCGGGTCGAGTTCGAGATCTCCCAGGGACAGAAGGGCCCGCAGGCGGACATGGTCCGCGCGGCGGTCTGACCTTCCTTCTCCTCCAGGAGCTCGGCACGGCCCACGGCTGGTGACCACTCGCTTCTCGGCGGGCCCGTACGACACGCGTCGTACGGGCCCGTCGGCGTTCCCCGGCGGGGAGTTGCGGGGCGCGGCGGGGGCGCGCCGGACGGCTCGCGGGATCGCGATTGGGCTTGCACTCGACCACCCGGAGTGCTAATCATTGGCGTTAGCACTCACAGCGTGAGAGTGACAGCGGACCGGGTCGGTGAGGCCCCCGGGAGCGGTAGGGGAAAGGACCCCCGCACACCAGGGCCGTCCGTCGCGGGCACCCCTTGGTCCGAGCAGTCGACCGTGTCCCGGAGGACCACTTCTGATGGCCAAGATCATCGCCTTTGATGAGGAAGCTCGCCGCGGCCTTGAGCGTGGCATGAACCAGCTCGCCGACGCAGTGAAGGTCACGCTCGGCCCCAAGGGTCGCAACGTCGTGCTGGAGAAGAAGTGGGGCGCCCCCACGATCACCAACGACGGTGTCTCCATCGCCAAGGAGATCGAGCTCGAGGACCCCTACGAGAAGATCGGCGCGGAGCTCGTCAAGGAGGTCGCCAAGAAGACCGACGACGTCGCGGGTGACGGCACCACCACCGCCACCGTGCTGGCCCAGGCCCTGGTTCGCGAGGGTCTGCGCAACGTCGCCGCCGGCGCCAACCCGATGGCCCTGAAGCGCGGCATCGAGAAGGCCGTCGCCGCCGTCTCCGACCAGCTGCTGGCCCAGGCCAAGGACGTGGAGACCAAGGAGCAGATCGCCTCCACCGCCTCCATCTCGGCCGCCGACACCCAGATCGGCGAGCTCATCGCCGAGGCCATGGACAAGGTCGGCAAGGAAGGCGTCATCACCGTCGAGGAGAGCAACACCTTCGGCCTGGAGCTTGAGCTCACCGAGGGCATGCGCTTCGACAAGGGCTACATCTCCGCCTACTTCGCCACCGACCTGGAGCGGATGGAGGCGTCCTTCGAGGACCCGTACATCCTCATCGCCAACTCCAAGATCGGCTCGGTCAAGGACCTGCTGCCGCTGCTGGAGAAGGTCATGCAGAGCGGCAAGTCGCTCGTCATCATCGCCGAGGACGTCGAGGGCGAGGCCCTGTCGACCCTGGTCGTGAACAAGATCCGCGGCACCTTCAAGTCCGTCGCCGTCAAGGCCCCGGGCTTCGGCGACCGCCGCAAGGCCATGCTCGGCGACATCGCCATCCTCACCGGTGGCACCGTGATCTCCGAGGAGGTCGGCCTCAAGCTGGAGAACGCCGGCATCGACCTGCTGGGCCGCGCCCGCAAGGTGGTCATCACCAAGGACGAGACCACCATCATCGATGGTGCCGGTGACGCCGACCAGGTCGCCGGTCGCGTGAACCAGATCCGCGCCGAGATCGAGAACAGCGACTCGGACTACGACCGCGAGAAGCTCCAGGAGCGCCTCGCCAAGCTGGCCGGCGGCGTGGCCGTCATCAAGGCCGGCGCGGCCACCGAGGTGGAGCTCAAGGAGCGCAAGCACCGCATCGAGGACGCCGTCCGCAACGCCAAGGCCGCCGTCGAGGAGGGCATCGTCGCCGGTGGTGGCGTCGCGCTGCTGCAGGCCGGTGTCGCCTTCGACAAGCTGGAGCTGGACGGCGACGAGGCCACCGGTGCCAACATCGTCAAGGTCGCGCTGGAGGCCCCGATCAAGCAGATCGCGACCAACGCCGGCCTGGAGGGTGGCGTCGTGGTGGAGAAGGTGCGCAACCTCCCCGCCGGTCACGGCCTGAACGCCGCCACCAACGAGTACGTCGACCTGGTCGCCGCGGGCATCATCGACCCGGCCAAGGTCACCCGCTCCGCGCTGCAGAACGCCGCCTCCATCGCGGCGCTGTTCCTCACCACCGAGGCCGTCATCGCCGACAAGCCGGAGAAGGCCGCTGCGGCCGCCGGCGGCGGCATGCCGGGCGGTGACATGGACTTCTGATCCCGCTGGGATCGGACGGTTCGGATCGTTCGCGAGGGCGGTCTCCCCGACGGGGAGGCCGCCCTCGCGGCGTTCGGGAGCCTTCGCGCGTTCGGGAGCCTTCGCGCGTTCGGGAGCCTTCGCGTGTTTGGGAGAATGGGTGGATGGCTGCTGACGACATCGAGACCGCTCTGCACAACGCCCGGGCACTGATCCTGGCCGACCTGACCGCCCGGGACGTGGCGGACGCCGCCGTGGTGTCGCTGGTCGAGCAGGCCGTGACGCACCGGCGCTGGTGGCTGGAACAGTGGCCGGACGGCACCGACTACGTGCTCGGGCTCGTCGCCCAGGACGTCCAGGACGCGCTGCTGGAGGCGTACGGGCGCTGGCCGCTGTGCGCCGAGTGCGCGGCCGACGGTGACCCGCACGCGCTGGGCGTGGAGCCGGAGCTGGGGCCGGAGCCGCACTGGGTGTGCGGCCAGCAGGGCGCGGTGGTGGCGCCGGTGGGGAAGCTGGGCTAGAGACTGTCGAGTTCGGCCGTCAGGTTGGCGCGGGCGGGGGCGTCGAAGCGCGCGTGGGCGGCCGGGGTGCGGTAGAGCGCGGGGAGCGCGAGCAGCTGTCGCAGGATCGCCGCGCGCCCGGCGCGGAAGTCCGGCTCCGGGACGAACGCGTACTCCGCGCGGACGGCGGCCGCGTACGCCGCGTACGCCTCGGGGGCGCCGCCGAGGACGGCGAGGTCCGCGTCGCAGAGCACCTCGCCGTCGCGATCGCCGGGCTCGGGGTGGTGGTCGACGGTGAGCAGGACCAGCCGCTCGACCTCGGCCACCCGGACGGCGGGCAGGCCCGCGGCGGTCAGCGCGCGGACGGCCAGGGCGGCGCTGCGCTCCTCGTTCTCGGAGCGGTCGGGCCGGTAGACGGCGTCGTGGAACCAGGCGGCGAGCCGGACGGTGTCCGGGTCGCCGGCGTGCCCGGCGAGGTCGTCGACGTGCCGCAGGACCGCGTGCAGGTGCCCGGGGGTGTGGTAGCGGCGCTGCGGCTCCGACCAGCGGCGCAGCAGCTCGCGGCCGTACGGCTCGGGGTCGGTCGTGGCGGCGCAGCGGTGCAGCAGCGCCGTCCACTCGGCGAGCAGTTCGGCGAGCAGTCCGGGGGGCGGTCCGGCGGTGAGGTCCTCGGTGGTGGGCATGGGGGACATTGTGGCGGGCGGGCCGGGCACTGGACCTATAGGTAGGTTGACGATATATGTAGTCGTATGACAGAACGCTCGATGCAGGAGCCGACGCTGCTGCTGCTCACCGCACTGGCGGACGCCCCCAGACACGGCTACGCCCTCATCCAGGAGATCGCCGCGATTTCCGACGGTCGCGTCAAGATGCGCACCGGCACCCTGTACGGCGCCCTCGACCGGCTGCTCCAGCAGGGGCTGATCGAGGTCGCCGCAGAGGAGGTCGTGGACGGGCGGGCGCGGCGCAGCTACGCGCTGACCGACGCCGGCCGGACCGCGCTGGCCACCGAGGCCGAGCGGCTGCGGGCCGTCGCCACCGAGGCCGAGCGCCGGCTCGCCAACGTCCGGTTGGCGATGCAGGCGAAGGCGGGGCCGAAGGGGCTGTTCACGAGGAGGGGGTTCTTCGCATGACCACGCCGACGATGGGGACGCCGGCCGCCGCGCTGCGGGCCGTGCTGCAGCTCTACCCGGAGTACTACCGCCGGGAGCGGGGCGAGGAGATGGCCGCGGTGTTCGCCGACACCACGGCGGAGGCGAACCGGTCGACCGTCGCCCGCGAGGTGTTCGACCTGGCCCTGTACGGGCTGCGGGTGCGGCTCGGGCTGACCGGCTCCTCGATGGGCGGGCGGGTGCTCGCGCTGGCCGCGCCGATGGCCGCCGGGGCGCTGGCCGGCGCGGGGCTGCTGCCGTGGGTCACCGATCCGGACCAGGCCGCCTGGCGGCTGACCTGGGACCACTCGTACAACACGTACGCCATGACCATCGCGCCGCCGGTGATCGCGCTGCTGCTCGGGGTCGCCGCCCTGCTGGGGCGCTGGACGGCGGTGCGGGTCATCACGGGGATCCAGGCCCTCTTCGCGCTGGCCACCCTGGCGAAGGCCGCCGTGGTGCCGGGCTTCTTCGACGTCTGGTGGGTGGGGTACACCGGCATGACCACCCTGCCCGCCGTGGCCGCCGCGCTGTTGCTGTTCGCGGCGCCGACGGAGTTGCTGCCCAGGGCCGGTTGGCGGGCCGCGGGGCTGGTGCTGGCCTCGGTGGTCGGCGGCGGGGCGCTGGTGGCGCTCCTGCGCTGGGACGACTCCAGCTTCCCGCTGGACGTCCAGTGGTTCGTGGTGCTGCTGATCGCGCCGGTGCTGCTGACCTTCAGCGCGCTGCGCGGGCGGGTGGCGCCGGCGGCCGTGGGGGTCGCGATGCTGTCGCTGACGACCTTCGCCGGCCTGTTCAACGTCTGGCGCACGTCCGGCGGGATCTCGATGACGCTGCTGATGTCGGTGCCGGTGGTGCTGCTCCTGGTGGCGGCCGCGAAGGCCGTGCGCCGGATCGGGACCGGCGGCGGGGTCGGTGGGGGGACCGGCGGCGGAGTCGGCGGAGACGCCGAAGGGGGCTCTGGGAGCGGGCGCAGCCTGGCGTGACCGGAAGGCGACGCAGGGGCTCGCCGGGGCGGGTCGGATGTGGCAGGCTGTCTGATATGTCTAGACCAATTTTCGAAGTCATCGCGTTGACGCCCCAGGATGCCCGGGCCGCCGAGTCGGGCGGCGCCGACCGGCTCGAACTGGTCACCGACATGGCCTCGGACGGGCTCACCCCGTCCGTCGAGGATTTCGCCCGGATCAGGGCCGCCGTCGGCATCCCGCTGCGCGTCATGCTCCGGATCCGGGACGGCTTCGTCCCCGGCGACCTGGACGACCTGGCGGCCCGCGCCGCCGCGCTGCGGGCCGAGGGCGCCGAGGAGTTCGTCCTCGGCTTCCTCGGCGCCGACGGCGCGGTCGACCTGGCCGCCACCACCGCCGTCGCCGAGGCGGTGGCCGGCTGCCGCTGGACCTTCCACCGGGCGATCGACCACAGTGCCGACCGGGCCGCCCTGCGGACCGCCGTCGGCGCGCTGCCCGGGCTGGACACCTTCCTCACCTCGGGCACGGCCGCCGGGGTCGACGCCGGGCGCGAGGTGCTGCTGGCGGAGCTGGCCCGTGCGGGCGAGCCCGGGTACGGGCAGCGGATCCTGATCGGCGGCGGCCTGCGGGCCGAACACCTGAAGGGGCTGCGGGCCGAGGGCTTCGACGCCTTCCACGTCGGCGGCGCGGTGCGGGCCGACGGCTGGCGGACGCCGGTGGACGCGGCCAAGGTGGCCGAGTGGCGGGCGCTGATCGACGCCTGAGCGTGTCCCGGGAGGGGCCGGTCCCGGTCGCGGGGCCGGCCCCGCCGTCTACCGGCGCAGCTGCTCGGGCAGCGGTTCGCCGTGCAGCACCGTCAGGCCGGAGACGGCCCGGGTGAGCGCCACGTACAGCCGCCGCAGGCCGGTCCGCTCGTCCGGTTCGCCGGCGATCACCGCGGCCGGCTCGTCCAGCACCACGTAGTCGTACTCCAGGCCCTTGGCCAGCGAGGCCGGGACGAGCGTCAGCCGGGCCTCGGCGCTGGTCTCGGTGCCGGGGGACAGGTACGGCAGGCCGGCCGCGGTCAGCGCCTCGGCGAGCACCGGGATCCGGGCGTCGGCGGCGATCAGCCCGGTCGAGCCCTCGTGCTCCAGCGCCTCGTGGCAGGCCGCGAGGACGGCGGCCACCGACTCCCCGTCCGCGATGTGGCGGATCGTCAGCGAGCCCGGGGCGTCGCGGACGGAGGTCGCCGGGGCCAGGCCCGGGGCGATCGCCGGGAGCAGCCGGGAGGCGTACGCGATGACCTCCTCCGGCACCCGGAAGCCCTTGGTCAGCTCCTCGACATGGGCGTCCGGCTTGCCCAGGTGGTGCAGCGCGTCCGGCCAACTCGCCGTCGCCCACGGGGTGGTGCCCTGGGCGAGGTCGCCGAGGACGGTCGCCGAGCCGGTGGTGCAGCGGCGGCCGACCGCGCGGTACTGCATCGGGGAGAGATCCTGCGCCTCGTCCAGCACCACGTGCCCGAGCGAGGGGGTGCGCTGCACCAGGTCCGTCACCTCGTCGACCAGGACGGCGTCGGCCTGCGTCCAGCGGGCCGTCTTCACCGAGCGCCCCGGCTTGGGCCAGAGCACCGCCTGCTGCTCCTGCGCGGTCAGCACGCCCTCCGCGCAGGCGGCCAGGAACTGCGGATCGGAGAGCAGTCGCAGCACCAGCTTGGCCGGATCGACCGCCGGCCAGCACTCCTTGACCACCGCCTTGACCGCGGCGTTGCGGGCCACCGCGTCCTGCACCCGGTCGTCCGGGGCCTCGCCGCCCTGCTCCATCTTCAGCAGCACGGCGTGCGCGATCCGCTGCGGCAGGGCGTCCCTGGCAGCGCCGTAGCGGATCTCGCGGCCCTTCAACTCCTCGATGATCTCCACGAGTTCGTACACCGGGACGCGCCAGCGGCGGGAGCCGCGGACCACCACGCAGGGCTCGGTGGGCAGCGCGATGCCCGCCCGCACCGCCCGGCGCAGCACCTCGGCCATCCGCGCGTCGCCCTTCAGCCGGGCCGCCTGCGGGTCGTCCTCGCCGCGCACCTCGACGTGCCCGACCAGCTGCTGCACGGTGGCCTGGGCGACGTCCAACTCGCCCAGGGCCGGGAGCACCTGCTCGATGTAGGAGAGGAAGGCGTTGTTCGGCCCGATCACCAGCGTGCCGGTCCGGGCCAGCCGCTCGCGGTGCGCGTACAGCAGGTACGCGACGCGGTGCAGGCCCACGGCCGTCTTCCCGGTGCCGGGGGCGCCCTGGACGCAGATGGTGCCCGTCACGTCGGAGCGGACGATCTCGTCCTGCTCGGGCTGGATGGTGGCGACGATGTCGCGCATCGGGCCGACGCGGGGCTTCTCGATCTCGGCGGCGAGCAGGGCGGAGGCGGTGTCCGTCTCGGCCGGGTCGCTGAGGTGCTCGTCCTCGTAGGCGGTGAGCTCGCCGCCGGTGTAGCCGAAGCGGCGGCGGCGCTCGACGTCCAGCGGTTCGGTGCGGCTGGCCCGGTAGAACGGCTGGGAGACCGGCGCGCGCCAGTCGATCACCATCGGGTCGCCGTCGGCGTCGTGGACGTGCCGGCGGCCGATGTAGAAGCTCTCGCCCCCGCCCGCCCGTCGCCCGCCACCGCCCTTGCCCGGCGCGCTTCGCGCGGCACCTTCCCTTTCGCTCAGCTCCTCGCTGATCGCGTGCAGGTAGTCCAGGCGGCCGAAGAACAGCGGGGTGTGCGAGAGGTCGGCGAGGGCGGCGATCCGGGCCTCGATCTGGTTCTGGAGGACGGCGGCGGACACCCAGGTGCCGGTCACGTCGCGCAGGTCCAGCGACTGGACGTCCTCGCGCATCGCCCGCAGCGCGGACCTGGAGGCGGCCAGGTGGTCGCGTTCGCGCTGGAGGGGGTCGGTGGTGGGGGTGGCGGGCACAGCGAACCTTCCCGGCTGCCCCGGAACCGGGCGCAGCGGATCGATGGAGCTCACAGTGGGTACAGCCGACCGGTTGCCGTGCGGTCGGCGCCTCCCCCGGCTGCCTGCGCGACTTCAGCAGGTACCACGGTTCGGGAGGGGGCAGACGGACGATCTTAGACCCGCGTGCCTCAGGGTTCCAGCCCCGCAGGTCTCGGGGTTCTCCGTACACCGGGAGGACGACCTCCGGCTCGGCGGGTACGGCCTTTGGGGTGATGTGTCCGGCGTGTCCGGTGCCTACCGTTGGAGACATGAGCACCGTACACGCGGCGCCGCGAGTGCCGATCCAGAAGTCCGTCCCGACCGCCCCGTCCGTCCCGACCGCCCCCGCCGGCTCCACCGCCGTCACTGCGCCCGGTGGCCGCCGCCGGGGCCCCCTGGTCACCGCCGTCCGCAACCTCGGCATCGCCCTGGACACCGCCGCGCGCGTGGTCTTCCTCGGGCGCGACGGTGTCCGGTCCTGAGCCTGCTCACCGGCCTGCCGGCCGATGGTGAGCCCGACTACAGCACGTCGTCCGCGTCGATGATGCGGTACGCGTAGCCCTGCTCCGCCAGGAAGCGCTGCCGGTGGGCGGCGAAGTCCTGGTCGACGGTGTCCCGGGCGACCACCGAGTAGAAGTGCGCCGAGTGGCCGTCCGCCTTGGGGCGCAGGACGCGGCCCAGGCGCTGGGCCTCCTCCTGGCGGGAGCCGAACGTCCCGGAGACCTGGATGGCCACGGTGGCCTCGGGCAGGTCGATCGAGAAGTTCGCGACCTTGGAGACCACCAGGACGCCGATCTCCTTGTTGCGGAACGCGTCGAACAGCTTCTCGCGCTGGGCGTTGCTGGTCTCGCCCTTGATCACGGGCGCGTCCAGTGCCTCGCCGAGCTCGTCCAGCTGGTCGATGTACTGGCCGATGATCAGCGTCTGGTCCTTCTCGTGCTTCTTCACCAGCGCCTCCACCACCCGCCGCTTGGTCGCCGTCGTGGCGCAGAAGCGGTAGCGCTCCTCGGGCTCGGCGGTGGCGTAGGACAGGCGCTCCGAGTCGGTCAGGGTGACCCGCACCTCGCAGCAGTCGGCGGGCGCGATGTAGCCCTGCGCCTCGATCTCCTTCCACGGCGCGTCGAAGCGCTTGGGCCCGATCAGGCTGAACACGTCGCCCTCGCGGCCGTCCTCGCGCACCAGCGTCGCGGTCAGGCCCAGGCGGCGGCGGGCCTGCAGGTCGGCGGTGAACTTGAACACCGGCGCCGGCAGCAGGTGCACCTCGTCGTAGACCACCAGGCCCCAGTTGCGGGCGTCGAACAGCTCCAGGTGCGCGTAGACGCCCTTCCGCTTGGTGGTCATCACCTGGTAGGTGGCGATGGTGACCGGGCGGATCTCCTTGCGCGTCCCGCTGTACTCGCCGATCTCGTCCTCGGTGAGCGAGGTGCGCTTGACCAGCTCGTGCTTCCACTGGCGGGCCGAGACGGTGTTGGTGACCAGGATCAGCGTCGTCGACTTGGCGTGCGCCATCGCGGCCGCGCCGACCAGCGTCTTGCCGGCGCCGCAGGGCAGCACCACGACGCCCGAGCCGCCGTGCCAGAAGCCCTCGACGGCCTGCGCCTGGTACGGGCGCAGCCGCCAGCCGTCCTCGTTCAGCTCGATCGGGTGCGCCTCGCCGTCCACGTACCCGGCGAAGTCCTCGGCCGGCCAGCCGAGCTTGAGCAGCACCTGCTTGATCTGGCCGCGCTCGGAGGGGTGCACCACCACCGTGTCCGGGTCGACCCGGGCGCCGACCAGCGGGACGATCTTCTTGGAGCGCAGCACCTCCTCCAGCACCGGCCGGTCGGTGGTGGTGAGCACCAGCCCGTGCGTCGGGTGCTTGAGCAACTGGAGCCGCCCGTACCGGCCCATGGTGTCGGCCACGTCCACCAGCAGCGCGTGCGGCACCGGGTAGCGCGAGTACGTCACCAGGGCGTCCACCACCTGCTCGGCGTCGTGCCCCGCCGCCCGCGCGTTCCACAGCCCGAGCGGCGTCACCCGGTACGTGTGCACGTGCTCGGGCGCGCGCTCCAACTCGGCGAACGGCGCGATGACGCGACGGCAGTCGGCGGCCTTGGGGTGATCGATCTCCAGAAGAAGAGTTTTGTCGCTCTGGACGATGAGCGGTCCGTCGTTCACGCGGGGAAGCCCTCCACTGGCTGACTTGCTGGATTGACGCAGACCCTCCAGTGTCGCGCATTCCGCGGCGAACGTGAGCGGGCTCCGGTCATTCGTACGGTGGGTGGGCGGGCCGTGGTGGTGGGTGACCGTGGTGCGGGTCGCTCGTTGAGCCGGGCATGAAGAAGTCGAAGCGCGTTCTCACCGCTCTCGCCCTGATGGGTACGGCCTTCGCGGCCACCGCCTCGTCCGCCGGTTCCGCGCACGCCCTCGCGGGGATCGGGGAGGGGCCCGGCGGGCTGCTCGCGGCGCCCGGATTCCTGATCGCCGACCAGGTCGGTGGCGGCTCGCTGCCGGTCGGGCAGGGGGAGATCGGCAGCCTGGCGGACAAGGCGGTCAAGGAGAAGATGAAGGAGTCGCAGGGGCACTGAGCCCGGTCCTGCCGCCGGGGTTACTCGTCGAGCTCCGCGACGCCGGTGATGCGGTGCAGGGCGAAGGTGCGGAGCTCGTCGGCGTGGTGGTCGAAGGCGGTGACGAAGCCGCCTTCGACCTTGACCGGGTCGATGATGCGCTGGCTGGCGATGCCCTCGGCGTTGAGGTAGCCGATCCACATGCGTTCGCCGAGCAGGACGGCGGTCTGCAGGGCCGCGAGGGTCTCGGCGGCGGCGGTGCGGGGCAGTTGGCGCGGGTCGGGGGCGGGGTCGCGGCGGCTGGCGGTGGCGGCGCGGTCGCCGGCCCGGATGGCCTTGATGGCGGCGGCGAGCAGGGTGTCGTCGGGGGTGGGCGGGCCGTCCGGGACGGGCGTGGGCGCCGTGCGGGGCGGGGTGCGGTGGCTGTCCGGGCGGGTGATCAGGACGTCGCCCTCGGCGGACTCGGCGGCCGGGGCGTAGCCCATGGTGCGCAGGGCGGCGAGCAGGACGTCCGGGGCGGCCTGGGCGGCGAGGACGGTGGGGGCGAGCAGCCGCAGTCGCAGGTCGGCGGAGCGGCGGTCGGCGAGGACCTCGTTCAGCAGGGCCGGGTCGTCGCAGCGCAGGTAGGAGGAGGCGGCGCCGACCCGCAGGATGCCGTGCCGGCGGGCGACGTCGTCGATCAGGTAGGCGAGCGGCTGCGGGACGGGCGTACGGGAGTGCTGCTCCAGGAAGGTCCGCAGGTCGGCGGCGGTGCGTCCGGCGTCGAGGGCGCGGCGGACGGACACCGGGGTGAAGCGGTAGACGGTGGCGCCGCCCTTGGACTCGATGTCGGCGCACAGGGCGAGGGCCTGGGCGAGCGGGGTGAGCAGCGGGCCGGGGGCGATCGCGGTGAGGTCCGGCTGCAGGATCACGTGGTCGAGCGGCTGCGGCAGCAGCGGGGCGAGCACCTCGGCCGGGTCGGACTCGGCGGTGAGCAGGGCGCGGGCGGGGGCGGCGAGGGCGCCGCGGCCGGTGACGCCGAGGAGTTCGGCCTCGGCGAGGGTCCAGGTGGTGAGGTCGTCGCGCAGCTCGTGGCCGTCCGGGCCGGTCGGCCCGCCGCGCAGCGGGCGCTGCCAGCACAGGGTGGGCAGGAGTTCGGCGGCGGTGGCCGGGGTGCCGGGCGGGAGTTCGGCGAGCAGTGCGAGGGTGGCGCGGCGGACGGACGGGGCCAGGGTGCGGTCGAGTTCGGGGCCGAGGGCGGCGCGCGGCTTGCCCTTGCCGTCCGGGGTGCCGGTGAGGGCGGGGACGCGGGTGGCGGCGAGCCAGGCGCGGGCGAGGGCGGACCAGCGCTCGGCGGTGTCCTGCTGGAGCCAGGTGTCGTAGGCCGGGGTCGGGGCCCAGCGTTCGTCGGCCTCGCCGTCGGGGGCCAGTAGCCCGGCGGCGTAGGCGAGTTCGAGCCAGAAGGCGGCCTGCTGCTCGGTGGTCTCCAGGGCCTGGGCGGTGCGCTTGAGGTCGCGGACGCCGAGGCCGCCGGCGCGCAGGGTGAGCGGCGGGGTGAGGCCCCAGAGGTCGAGGAGTTCCTCGACGGTCTTGACGGCGGTGTGGGCCTGGCCGGCCGCCGCGCCGTCCACAGCCTGTGGATCGCGCGGGGCGGCGGCCGGGGCGGGCTCGGGCTGGACGGGTTCGACGGTGCGGTGGGTGCGGCCGCCGCGCAGGTGCAGGGCGAGTTCGCGGGGCAGGACGACGCTGCCCGGCCCGCTGGGCAGCAGCAGGCCGCGGGCGAGCAGCCACTCGACCGGGCTCTGCGCGTCCTCGGCGGTGACCGGGCGGGTGGCGTCCGGGACGGTGCCGGTGGGCGGGCCCCAGACCAGCCGCTCCAGCAGCCGCAGCGCGGCCTCGGGGGCGGTGTCGAGCAGCGCCGTGCAGCGGGCGCGGTCGTTCAGCAGGGCGGTGAGCGCGGCGACGGCGGTGACCGGGTCCGGCGTGGCGGGCTGCCCGGCGGAGGTGAGCAGCTGCTGCAGCCGGGCCGGGGACATGCCGATGGTCGCGTCGGCGAGGGTCGGGCCGAGACCGGTGCGGCCGGGGTTCGCGGCCGTCGGGGCGAGCGCCTCGCGGACGGCGAGGACCAGCCGCAGGCCGTTGTCCGGGCCCCAGACCAGCGCCCGGTCACGCAGGGTGGCGATCGCCCGGGGGAGGGCGGCGGCGACGGCGGAGCGGTCGGCGGGCGTCAGCGGGGTCGCGCCGGGGTGCGGCTTGACCTTGGCCGGACCGGTCAGCAGGGTGCGGACGGTGGCGAGGCCGGTGCCGTCCGGGGCGGTGGCCAGGGCCTCGGCGACCTGGAGGGTGAAGCGGTCCAGGCGCTCCAGGGCGCGCAGCGCCGAGGCGCGGGAGGAGAGCCGGGCGGACAGCTGGGTGAGGTCACCGGGGACGGGGTTGAGCAGGTCGGGGCGGGAACGGAGCAGGGCGGCGAGCGCGTCGTCGGGGCGCGCGCGCAGCTCCTCGGCGAGGGTGCGGGGGCCGGCGGCGGACCTGCCCTGGCGTTGAGGGCCCTGCTGTGTGGTCATTCGACCTAGGTTAGTCGGGTGTGCGGACGGTGGGGTGTCCGTCCGGCGGCGTGCGGTGGTGTGCTCGGAGGGCCCGTCTTCGAAACCCCCGCCTGCGCGCCGACGCTCCCCCAGCCTTCGGCCGGGAGGTGCCCCCCATCCTCTGCCTTGCGATGGACGCACCTCGACGCCGCCACGCCCGCCCTCCGGGCGGACCACGGGGGTTTGACGACGGGCCCTGGACTCGCGTGGGCGGGGGCGGGGTGGGTAGCGTCACGGCCGAGGGTGGTTCGGTGGGCCGGGGTTCGGGCGCGAGGCGGGGTGTCGGTGATGACGGACGGCGAGTGGTGGCGCAAGAGCGGGCCGTGGAGCGACCGTTCGGGGGGTGGGTCGGGTTCGTCGGGCGGGTCCGCCGGGCGGTCTGGCGCGTCCGGTGACGGCGGCGGCTCCGGTGCTTCCGCTCCTTCTGGTGCCTCCGACGCGGACAGCGTGTACGACTCGGCCCCGCCGGCCGGGGGGACTCCCTCCGTACCGCTGGACCCGCCCCGGCCGACGCGCGCCCCTACGGCCGGCGCTCCGCCCGTAGCGCTGGACAAGCCGCCCGTCGGTGGCCCGATCGACGGGGCCGAGGACGATCGCCCGCTTCCGCCGCCGCAGGTGTACAGCTCGGGTGCGAACGGCTGGGACCTGGTGCTGCTCAACTTCTCCGACTCGCCGCAGGCCCCACCGAAGCAGATCCCTGAGCAGCGCGCCGGGGACGGGGCGGCGGCCGGGGCGGAGGGCGCGAAGGCCGCCGGGCCGGCGGGGGCGGCGCCCCCGGGGAAGGGCAGAAAGCAGCGCAAGGCCAAGGCGAAGGCGGCCGCCGCCGGGAAGGCCAAGGCGCAGCCGTCCGCCCCGGCCGGTGCGGGGGCAGGTGCGGGCGCGGGTGCCGGAGCCCGCAGGCCGTCCCTGCTGGTCCTGCTCTCCTGCGCCCTGCTGGTCGGCGGCGCCGCGATGAGCTTCTTCCCGGCCATGCTGATCGGCTGGGGCCTCGGCTACCTTTCCCGCCAACTCTCCGACCTGATGCGCAAGTTCGCCATCCTCGGGGTTCCGCTGATCACGATGAGCGCGGCCACCCTGCACGCCATGCAGGCCAAGCCGGGCGTCCAGGGCGGCGCCGGCGTGCAGGCCGGCGCGCAGCTGACCCAGATCAGCTGGTCGGCGGCCCCGGGCGTGCTGCGTCTGTCGGCGGTGCTGTCGGCCGTGGTCCTGCTGCTGTTGAGCCTGCGCCGCCAGCCGCCGCCGCAGGGCTGAGGCCCGGGCGGCGGCCGGCCGGCGGCAGGCAGCGGCCGGCGGACGGCCTACTGCCCCGCGCTCGGCTCACCGCCCGGGATGAGGGCGGCGAAGCCGGTGCAGAGCAGGCGGATGCTCTGCGCGTACTTCTCGTCCTGGCCGAGTCGGGGGATCAACCCGCCCATGATCAGCGGGAACTGGGCGCACAGCTCGGCGTAGAGCTCGGCGGAGACCGCCGGTGTCGGCGGCTGGTTCTGTTCCTGGAGCACGAAGCCGGTGGCGTGGCTGAGCAGGGTGTCGGCGGCGGTGCCGCAGTGGGCGGCGGGCAGGCCGGCGTCGAGGAGGGTGCGCAGCAGGCGTTCCATCAGGGAGAGCCCGCCGGGGCTGAGGACTCCGGGGCTCTCGGCGAGCAGCAGGGCTCCGCCGGGGTGCTGGCGGATGCTGTGGCGCAGGGTGGCGGCCTGGACGTCGATCCGGTCCTGCCAGGTGGCGGTGGGGGGGAGGGCGGCGAGGGCGTCGGTGCCGGCGTCGTAGGCCTGGCGGCAGACCCGGTCGGCCATCAGCGTGAGCAACTCGTCCTTGCCGCGTACGTGGTAGTAGAGGCTGCCGGCGTGGGCGTCGAGGCGGTCGGCGACCTGGCGCATGGACAGGTTGTGGTACCCGACCTGGGCGAACACGGCCATGCCCGCGTCCACGATGCGCTCCTTGGTGAGCTTCATGGCCACCACCGTACAACGTTTTCCAACACCGTTCGAAAACTGTGCTAGCTTTGCCTCGCCGGTCTTTCGAACGGTGTTGGAATACTTAGATGGGGGAAGGCAGCATGGGGGCGATCCTGTTCAACGTGACCACGGCCGCGCTGATGGTCATGATGGTCAACTGCGGGCTCGGCGTGGTCGGCCGGGACACCCTGCGCGGGCGGCCGATCCCGTGGGCGGCCGTCGCGCTGACCGCGATCGCCGTCGGCGGCGTCCTGCTCCAGCTGCTCTGGTCCGGCGCGATGGACGCGCTCGACGCCGACCCCGCCAAGTCCGGCTGGTGGCGCGAGTTCACCTCGGTGTTCATGCAGAACGGCGGCCTCGGCGGCGGCCTGTGGAACCTCGCCACCCTCGCGGCCGTCGCCGCGCTCGCCCAGTGGTACTGGGGCGGCCCGCTCACCCTCGGCTTCTTCCTCGCCGGCATCCTGCTGCCGGGCCGGATCGACAGCCTGCTCGGCTTCGGCGACGGCCCCAGCACCGACCCCCGCAACTTCGCCGGCAGCTCCGGCGCCACCTACTTCCTCGGCGCCACCCTGGCCATCGCCTTCCTCACCCGCACCCGCCTCCCCAAGGAGCTCGCCCTGGCGATCGGCGTCCCGGTGCTGGGCCTGGCCATGTGGCTCGCCCAGGACAACGGCCACGGCCTGGTGGCGGTGTACGGCTTCGCCCTCGGTGCGGTGGCCTGGGCGGCCCGCCGCCGGCTGACCCGTCCGGCGGCCGAGCAGACGGCCTGACGGCCCGACGGCCTGACACCGCTCGCCGCAGGTGCCCCGGCCCTGGACGCGGCCACGACCTGGACGACCAGGCGGTGGCGGCGCCCGGGGCCGTTTCGCATGAGACGGCGGCATCGCCCGACGCCCGAGGCCTGACGTCCAATGTCCGGCGCCTGGCGCCCGTACGTGACAAACCCTCGGCACCACATTGTCGTTGGCGCGGTGTGTACTGGTGCCCGACCCGCCCGCGACCCGGAGGTGCCGATGGCCCGCCTGTACGTCCGTCCCGGCCTCGACCCCGACGAGCCGGACGCGCCCGTGGCCGTCCTGCTGGTCGACCCGGACGGCTCCCCCGGGGAGCGCGCCATGGAGCGGCTCGGCGCGTACTGCTACGAGGGCGACGGGGTGTTCTACCTGGTGCAGACCGACGGTTGGGCCGAGCATGCACGTGAGGGCGGCCGGCTGGCGGTCGACATCGCCGTCTACCCGGCCGCGCTGAAGGCGGTGGACGTCGACCCGGCCGACTTCCCACTCCGCTCGACCGTCGACTCACGGGCCGTCCTGGTCCTGCACGCCGAGACGACGGTCGACCCGGAGCCGGACGTCCAACTCTCCGAGGGCACGGCCGTCTTCACCTGCGCGCGGCCCGGTACCACGCTCGACGACGTCCTCGCCTCGGCGGAGGACTGGCCGATCGTCCTCGCGCCGCCGCCCGAGGAGCTCCAGGAGGACGACCCGCCCGACGAGGACGCCTGACCGCACAAGCCGAAGAGGGCAGCCAAGAGGGCCGTCGCCGCCCCCGGCGGTCACGGCCCTCCTGCCCCCTGCGCATGCCTGAGCCCGCTCAGCGGCCGAACCCCGCCAGCAGCCCGCGCGGGTCGAAGGTCACCCGGATCCGAGCGATCTTCCCGTTCTCCACGTGCATCCAGTTCGCCGTCGGCGCCGGCGGCGCGATGCTGGTGCACAGGTCGAACCAGGTGATCACGTCGTCGCCCTCGGCGACCCGGACCTTCACCTCGATCCTTTCCAGCACCTGCCCGAGCCCCTTCAGCCCGGCCAGTGCCTCCTCCACCCCCGAAGCCGTACCCATGGCCCCGACGAAGTCGACGTCCTCGGCCAGCAGCCCCCGCATGGTCTCGAAGTCGCCCGCCTCCCAGGCCTTGAAGTACGTCTCGGCAATCTCACGCGCGGTGTTCGTCGTCATGCCTCCATCCTCCCGGCGACCTCGTCCATCCGTCCAACAGATGGATCCGATGCCAACTATCATCCTGAGTTATGGAGATGCACCAGCTGCGCTACTTCGCCGCCGTCGTCGACGAGGGCTCCTTCACCGCCGCCGCAACCCGGCTGCACGTCAGCCAGTCCGGCATCAGCACCCAGGTCGCCAAGCTCGAACGGGAGTTGGGCCAGCAGCTCCTCGACCGCTCCGGCCGCCGCGTCCACCTCACCCCCGCCGGCGAGGCCGTCCTGCCGCTCGCCAAGGACGCCCTCGCCACCCTCGAAGCCATCCAGCACACCGCCGCCGAGTTCGCCGACGCCGTCCGTGGCCGCGTCCGGCTCGGCATGATCATGGGCTGCTCGATCCCGCCCTTCCTCGACGTCGTCGCCGACCTCGGCCGCACCCACCCCGGCATCGAACTGAGCCTGCACGAGGGCGATTCCGACCTCCTCCAGGCGCAGATCGTCTCCGGTTCCCTCGACCTGGCCCTGATCGGCTTCACCGGCGAGCCCGGCCCCGGCCTGGACGTCACGCTCGTCGTCGACGAGCCGATCGCCGCCGTCGTCCCCGCCGGACACCCCCTCGACCGGCCGTCCCTCCGGCTCGCCGACCTCCGCTCGTCGAAGATCCTCTGCCTCTCCCCGGGCACCGGCATCCGCGCCGCCTACGACCGCTCCTGCCTCCAGCTCGGCCTCGACCCGCGCGTGGACATCGACGCCAGCTCCCCGGCCACCCTCCTCCGCCTCGCCGAACGCGGCGCGGGCGTCGCCGTCCTCAGCCCGTCCTCCGCCGCCGGGGAGGGCCTGCGGGCCGTCCCGATCAGCGACGCGCCCGCCCGCGCCCGCCTCGGCCTGGTCGCCCGCCCCGACCAGCACTCGCCCGCCGTCCGCCTGCTCCGCTCCCGCCTGCGGACGTCCCTGCTCGGCCCCCGCTGACCGCTCAGCCGCCCCAGCGCGGATCGCGCCCCGAGGCGGCCAGTGCGCGGTCCAGCGCCGGCGCGCTGTCCGGTACCGTCACCGCCTCGGCGAAGCCCCCGTACTGGCGGTACAGCTCGGCGTTCTCCTCGACGATCGCCAGCACCAGCAGGGCGAGCTCCTCGTCGACGTCGATCCGCCCGCCGACCGCCCGGGCGACGTCCCAGCCGTGCAGCACGAGCTCCGCGATCAGCATCCGGGCGATGCCCGCCGCCGGGACCGGGGAGCCGCCGAGGTCGACGTCCCCCTCCCAGGCGGCCGGGTCGGCCCAGGCCGCGACCGCCCGGTCCAGCTGCGCCGCGTAGTCGGCGGCCCAGCCGGGGCCGGCGGCGAAGTCGTGGTCGACCAGCTCCTCGGGCAGTTCGGTGCGGCGGGCCCGGTGCTCCAGGCCGTGCGAGGTGTAGAGCACCCAGTGGTTGACCAGCGCGCGGGTGTCGAACTCCGGGCAGGGCGTCGGACCGTCCAGCGGCCGGTCCGCCGGAACGGCGTCGGCGACGCGGGCGGCGGCCGTCGTGGCGCGGATCAGGAAGGGCAGCATCGGGTGATCGTTCATGCCCCGATCCTGCGCCGGGCGCCGTCACCCGGTCTTGAACAAACGCGACGGCCCGCGCCCTAGTCTGGCCGTATGGACTCTCCCGACCTCGGCCGCGGCGTGCTCCACCCCGCCCGCGCGGCGGAGGCCATCACCGTGGACCGGCTCGAACCCGCGCCCGCCGTGGCGCGCTTCGTCGAGTTCTACTGGCTGGTCCGCTGGGACCGGCGCGGCCTCCCCCCGCACGAGCAGAAGGTGCTCGCCCACCCGAACGTCCACCTGGTCTTCGAGGCCCCGCAGGCCCGCGTCCACGGGGTCGACCGCTCGCTCTTCGTCCGCCGCCTGGAGGGTGCGGGGTTCGCGCTGGGCGTGAAGTTCCGGCCGGGCGCGTTCCGCCCCTTCGCCGGGCACCCGGTGGCCGCGATCGCCGACCGGTCGGTGCCCGCCGCCGAGTACTTCGGCCCCGGGGCGGACCGGCTCAACGAGCAGCTGCACCGCTCACCCGAGGGCCCCGCCGCCCGCGTGGACGCCTTCCTGCTGCCCCGGCTGCCCGCGCCCGATCCGCTCGCGGAGGAGGTCGCCGCCATGGTGGAGCGCATCACCGGCACCCCCGACCTGTGCCGGGTCGACGCCCTGGCCCGGGAGCTGGGCCTGACCGTCCGCCGGCTCCAGCGACTGTTCGCCGAGTACGTCGGCTCCTCCCCGAAGTGGGTGCTGCGCCGTGCCCGGCTCCACGAGGCCGCCGAACGCGCCGACACCGGAGGCGCGTTGGACCTGGCCGCGCTCGCCGCCGAACTCGGCTACGCGGACCAGGCGCACCTCACCCGCGACTTCACGGCCGCCGTCGGCACCTCCCCGGCCCGCTACGCCGGCGCCGCGCGCCGGGGCACGCCCGCGGTCACGCCCCCAGGAGGGATCAAGCCCCCAGGAAGCGCTGCAGTTCGTCCAGCATGAAGTTGGCGCCCGTGTACCCGATCCCCTGGAACCACAGCTGGTCGTCCACCGGGAACGCCCGGTGCGCCCGGACCGCCCCCAGTGCCTGCCAGCCCGGGCTCGCCAGCGCCGCGTCGGTGCCGGCCCGGCCGGGGTCGCCGTAGGTGGCGTACAGCAGCAGGTCGCCGTCCGCCTTCGCGATCTGGTCCAGCGGGATCTCGACGTCGGACTGGTCGACGTTCTGCGCGTCCGGCCGCCCCACCTGGGCGTCCGACAGCACGATCCCGGGGAAGCTCTGCTTGCCGAACATCCGGATCCCGCCGCCCTCCACGAACCGCACCAGGCTGACCTTCCGGCCCGACAGCTTCGCCGCCGACAGCGCCTGCGCCACCTGGTTGGCGTGCTTCTGGTACGCGCCGAGGAAGGCCACCCCCGCGTCCACCCGGCTCAGGGCCTGGGCGTGCAGCTGGACGTTCGCCTTCCACGGCGCCCCGCTGGTCTGGGTGAGCACGGTCGGCGCGATCTCCCGCAGCTGGTCGTAGCGGTCGCCGTCGCGCGTCTGGTTGGAGAGGATCAGATCCGGCCGCAGCGCCCGGACCGAGGCCAGGTCCGGTGCGCCGGCCTGGCCGACCCGGCGGATCCCGATCACCCGGGAGGCCGGCCAGTACTCCGGGAACCGGGTGTCGAGGGCCGGGAGCGCGGCGCCGATCGGGGTGATGCCGAGGGTCAGCGCCGAGTCCAGCACGTCCGTGTCCAGGACGATCACCCGCAGCGGCGCGCCCGGCACCAGCACCGGCCCGGCGGCCGTGTTCACCGTGACCGGCGGCGCCGGGGTGGGCGAGGCGGAGGCGCCCAGGCCGTCCGCGGTCGACGGCTCCGGCCTGCGCGTCGTACAGGCCGTGAGCGCGGCCCCGCCGAGACCGGCGAGGAACGAACGGCGGGCGATCCGGTGCATCGGCGGTCCTCAGGCGATGAGGCTTCAGGGGTCCGTCGATTATGTCCGGTTTGGTGCCGGAATCGCCGTCAGGCGTCCACGACCGCCGCCCACGGAGCGCCCGGAACGACCAACGGCGTGCCCGTCACCGGATCCGGCACCACCACCGACTCCAGCCCGAACACCTCCCGCACCAGCTCCGCCGTCACGACCTCCTCCGGCGGGCCCTGCGCCACCACCCGGCCGTCCCGCATGGCCACCAGGTGGTCCGCGTACCGCGCCGCCTGGTTGAGGTCGTGCAGCACCGCCACCACCGTCCGGCCGCGCTCGACGTTCAGCCGCCGGACCAGGTCCAGCACCTCCACCTGGTGCGCGATGTCCAGGTACGTGGTCGGCTCGTCCAGCAGCAGGATGTCGGTGCCCTGCGCCAGTGCCATCGCGATCCACGCGCGCTGGCGCTGGCCGCCCGACAGCTCGTCCATGCTGCGCTCGGCCAGCTCCGCCGTGGACGTCCGCTCCAGCGCCTCCGCGACGGCCTTCTCGTCCTCCGGTGACCACTGCTGCCACCAGCTCTGGTGCGGCTGGCGGCCCCGCGAGACCAGGTCCGCCACCGAGATGCCCTCCGGGGCCGTCGGTGACTGCGGCAGCAGGCCCAGCCGCTGGGCGATCCGCTTCGTCGGGATCCGCGCCAGCTCCTCGCCGTCCAGCAGCACCGCGCCCCGGACCGGCTTCAGCAGGCGGCCCAGCGCCCGCAGCAGCGTCGACTTGCCGCAGGCGTTCGGGCCGACGATCACCGTCACCCGCCCGTCCGGGATGCCGACGTCCAGGCCCTCGACGACCGTGCGCGCCTCGTAGGCCAGGGTGAGGCCCCGGGCCTCCAGCCGGTGTGCGGACATCCGGTGTGCGGACATCAGGAACCTCCACGACGGGAACGAATCAGCAGCCACATCAAGTACGGCGCGCCGACCATGCCGGTCACCACGCCCACCGGCAGTTCGGTCGGCGCCAGCAGCCGCCGGGCGATCAGATCGGCCAGCACGACCACCAGCGCGCCCGTCAGCGCCGAGCAGAACAACGGGACCTGCGCCGAGCGGGCCAGCCGCAGCGCGATCTGCGGGGCCATCAGCGCCACGAAGTCCACCGGCCCGGCGGCGCCCGCCGCGCACGAGGCCAGCACGATGCCCAGCAGCGCCGTGCCCAGCCGGATCCGGTCCAGCCGCAGGCCCAGGCCGACGGCCGTCGCGTCGTCGAAGGAGATCGAGCGCTGCGCCCGCGCCGCCCACAGGACGACGGGCACGGCGGCCAGCAGCACCCAGGCCAGCCAGCCGGCCTGGTCGTAGCCGGCGCCGTTCAGGCTGCCCGTCATCCAGACCTTCGCGGCCTGCGCCTGGAAGCCGTCGCCCTTGGTCAGGAACACGGAGGTGAGCGAGGACAGGGCCACGCTGATCCCGATCCCGATCAGTACGAAGCGCTGCGCGTGCAGGCCGCGCCGCCACGCCAGCGCGTACACCAGCAGCCCGGCCACCAGCCCGCCCGCCACCGCCGCGTACGGCGCCTGACCGGTCGAGCCGACCACGCCGTACGCCGTCAGGCCGACGACGGTGGCGGTCGCGCCCCAGGTCACGCCCACCACGTCGGGGCTGGCCAGCGGATTGCGGGCGACGGTCTGGATCAGCGCGCCGGCCAGCCCCAGCGCCGTCCCGACCAGCAGGCCCACGACCACCCGGGGCAGCCGGAACTCGCCGACCACCAGCTCGTGCGGACTGGGCTGCCCCAGCACCACCTTCACCACCTCGACCGGAGACACGGCCGACTCGCCCAGGCACAGCGAGGCGACGACCGTCCCGGCCAGCGCGACCAGCAGGCCCAGCACCACCGCGGCCGACCGACGGTGCAGCAGCACGGACGCCCGCCCGGCCCGCAGCACGGTGTACCCGCGCAGGGAGACGGCGCCCCGCTCGACGACGAGCTCACTCATGCCGCGACCACCTTCCGGCGGCGGACCAAGGCGACCAGCACCGGGACGCCGACGAGCGCGGTCATCACGCCCGCCGGGACCTCCGAGGGCGGGAAGAGGACCCGCCCGAGGGTGTCGGCGAGCAGCAGCAGGGCCGGGCCGAGGACGGCGGAGAAAGCGAGGATCCAGCGGTGGTCCGCCCCCGCGACGGCCCGCGCCGCGTGCGGGACGGCGAGGCCGACGAAGGCGATCGGCCCGGCGGCCGCGACGGCCGAGCCGGTCAGCACCGTCGCGCCGAGCGCGCCGACGGCCCGGACCAGGCCGGTCTTGGCGCCGAGGCCCTTGGCGGTGTCCTCGCCGAGCGCGAGCGCGTCCAGGCCGCGCGCCACCGCGACCACCAGCACCGTGCCGACCGCGAGGAACGGCAGCAGCTGCCAGGCCACGTCCGAGGTCCGGCCGGAGAGCGAGCCGACGTGCCAGAAGCGGAACTGGTCCATGGTGGCCGTGTCGGTCGTCAGCACCAGGGTGTTGAGCGAGGCGATGAACGCGGACATCGCCGAGCCGGCCAGCGCCAGCTTGATCGGCGTGGCCCCGCCCCGGCCGCGCCCGGCGAGGCCGTACACGAGCACGGTGGCGATCACGGCGCCCACGAAGCCGAACCAGACGTAGCCGGTCAGGGTGGAGATGCCGAAGCCGGAGATCGCGACGACCACGCCGGCCGCCGCGCCCTGCGAGACGCCGAGGATGCCGGGGTCGGCGATCGGGTTGCGGGTGAGGCCCTGCATGACGGCGCCGGCGACGCCGAGGGCCGCGCCGACGGCCAGCCCGACGACGGTGCGCGGCACCCGCAGCTCGCGGACGACGACGGCGTTGGCGCTGTCGCCGCCGTGCAGCAGGGCGTTCAGGGTGTCGCCGAAGGGGATGGTGCGGCTGCCGACCGCCAGGCTCAGCAGCACCGCGACGGCCAGCACGGCCAGTGCGGCGGCGAGCCACGCTATTCGGTGGCGCGGTGTCCGTCTCGCGCCGGGCGGCGCGGTGGTGTCGGTCATGAGCCCTCTCCGCAGACAACTCAGGTCAACCTAAGTTCCCGCCGGAAGCCGGGGCAAATTACCCCGGTGCCCGTACCGCTCGTTGGATAACCTGGCGGTATGCCCGCGACCTCCTTCGCCCCGCTCACCGTCGGCTTCGACCTGGACATGACGCTGCTGGACACCCGGCCGGGTATCCGCGCCACCTATCTGGCGCTCTCGGCCGAGACCGGCGCCCACATCGACGTCGACCTGGTCGTCACCCGGCTCGGCCCGCCGCTGCTGGACGAGATCCGCAACTGGTTCCCGGAGGACGAGGTGGAGAGGGTCGCCACCCGCTACCGCGAGCTCTACCGCGCCCACGCCTTCGCCCCGACCGTCCCCCTCCCCGGCGCGCACGCCGCCATCGAGGCCGTCCGCAGCCACGGCGGCCGGGTCGCGGTGATCACCGGCAAGTACGAGCCGAACGCCCGCCTCCACCTGGAGCACGCCGGGCTGCACGCGGACGCGCTGGTCGGCGACCTGTGGGCGGAGACCAAGGGCGAAGCGCTGCGCGAGCACGGCGCGAGCGTCTACGTCGGCGACCACCTCGGCGACATCCGGGGCGCCCGGCACGCGGACGCCGTCGCCGTGGGCGTGGCCACCGGCCCGTACGACGCGGACGAGCTGCGCGCGGCCGGGGCCGACGTGGTGCTCGCGGACCTCACCGAGTTCCCGGCCTGGCTCGCCGTCCACCTGGCGGGCTGAGCCCAGGCCCTAGGGCTGGGCCTCCACCCGGCGGCGCTGGGCCCGGGCGTTGCGCAGCAGCCCGACCAGCGCGGCCAGGAAGCCCGCCGGCATCAGCATGCTCAGCCAGTACGCGGCCGTCGGCAGCGGCGTCAGGTGCAGGAACAGCGGGACGAAGGTCACCAGGGTGGCGAGCGCGCCCAGACCGAAGACGACCGTTCCGGCCTTGACGTACACGTCGCCGGGATCGGCGCTCTGGCTGCTCACGACTGCTCGCTCCTCGGGGCTGTCCGGCGGTCCCCCCAGTCTGGCAGAGCGGCCGCCGGGCCCCGTCACCGGAGCGGTTCGGTCACGTTGCGCAGTTTCTCGGAAGCTGAACGTTTTGATCCCTGCTGGGCGGGGGTATGCAGGGGGTGCCGAGGGGTGCGACAGGTGCGCCCCGTGTCCTCAGACCCGGGGGTGTGAGCCGATGGACCGCGCCGAGTCGCGCCCCGGTCGTGCCAGTACCGGGTCGCTCCGGACCGCGAGAACGCCGCGCCCGTACCGCCCCCAACGGGCCCTGGAACGCGGATCTTTCGCGGAACGCGGATGAGGCAGTGACGGACCGTTAGTCTGCTCCTGGCAGCGTGCTGACCATGAGCGCCCGCGGGCGCCGAGCCGAGGTCGGCCGCCTTTCCCACCACCCAGTGATCCCCGGCCAGGGCCGGGATCCCTCACACCCATTCGAGGACTGTTCGAGATGCCCACCGGCCAGGTCAAGTGGTTCAACGAGACGAAGGGCTTCGGCTTCCTGTCGCGCGACGACGGCGGCGACGTCTTCGTCCACACCAAGGCGCTGCCCGCCGGTGTCACCGTGCTGAAGCCGGGCCAGCGGGTCGAGTTCGGCGTGGTCGCCGGCCACCGCGGCGACCAGGCGATGGCCGTGCAGCTGCTGGACACACTGCCGTCGGTGGCCGCCGCCCAGCGCAAGAGCGCCGACGACATGGCGCCGATCGTCCAGGACCTGATCACCACGCTGGACGCGGTGCTGCCGGGCCTCCAGCACGGCCGCTACCCGGCCAAGGCGACCGGTCAGAAGCTGGCCGGCCTGCTGCGCGCGGTGGCCGACCAGTTCGACATCTGAGGTCAGGAAGGGTCCGGAAGGGTCTAGAAGTCGAGCGCACCCGGGTCGAGCGGGGGCACCAGCCCCTCCGCGGCGGCCCGGGTGAGCAGCGCGCGCACGGCCGCGTAGCCCTCCTCGCCGAGGTCCGCGGTGAACTCGTTCACGTACAGGCCGATGTGCTGGTCCGCGACGGCGGGGTCCATCTCCTGGGCGTGCGCCAGCACGTACTCCCGGCTGGCCGCGGGGTCCGCCCAGGCCTGCCGGACGGAGGCGCGGACGGCGTCGGTCAGCGCGCGCAGCCGTTCGGCGCCGAGCGAACGCCGGGCGACGATCGCGCCGAGCGGGATCGGCAGGCCGGTCTCGCGCTCCCAGGCCTCGCCCATGTCGGCCAGGCTGTGCAGGCCGTACTGCCGGTAGGTGAACCGGGCCTCGTGGATCACCAGGCCGGCGTCCACCCGGCCGTCCCGCACGGCGGGCATGATCTCGTGGAACGGCAGCACGACGATCTCGCCGAAGCCGCCCGGCACCGCCTTCGCCGCCCAGAGCCGGAACAGCAGGTAGGCGGTGGAGCGCTCGGACGGCACCGCGACCGTCTTCCCGGTGAGGTCCGCGGGGGCCTCCGTGCCGGGCCGGGTGAGCACCAGCGGGCCGCAGCCGCGCCCGAGCGCGCCGCCGCAGGGCAGCAGGGTGTACTCGTCCAGGACCCAGGGCAGCGCGCCGTAGCTGATCTTCAGGACGTCCAGCTCGCCGCGCTCGGCCAGGCCGTTGGTGACGTCGATGTCCGCGAAGGTCACCTCGGGGGCGTCCGCCCCGGGCACCAGGCCGTGCGCCCAGGCGTGGAAGACGAAGGTGTCGTTCGGGCAGGGCGAGTACGCGATGCTCAGCCGTTCAGCCACGGCCGGCCTCCTCGATCAGTTCGGGGACGGGCAGCGCGGCGAAGGCCCGCGCCAGGGCGGTCAGTGCCTCGCCGATCCGCCAGGCGGCCCGGTCGCGCGGGCCCACCGGGTTGGAGACGGTCCGCAGTTCCAGCACCGGCACGCCGTACCGGGCGGCGGCCTCGGCCACGCCGAAGCCCTCCATCGCCTCGGCCAGCGCGCCCGGGTGGCGGGCGGCCAGTGCGGCGGCCCGCTCGGCGCTGCCGGTGACGGTGGAGACGGTCAGCACCGGGCCGGTGACGGCCCCCACGGCCTCGGCGGCCAGGGCGACGGCGGCCGGGGGCGGGGTGTGCCGGACGGTGCCGAAGCCCAGCTCGGTGACGTCGGCGAAGCCCTCCGGGGTCTCGGCGCCGAGGTCGGCGGTGACGATCGCGTCGGCCAGCACGGTGGCGCCGACCGGGGCGTGCGGGGCGAACCCGCCGGCGATCCCGGCCGAGACGACCAGGCCGTAGCGCTCTCCCCGGGCCCCCGACGCGCCGAGCGCGGCGGAGGTGGCGGCCGCCGCGGCGGCCGGGCCGACCCCGCCCGCCAGGACGTCCACCGGGACGTGCTCGGCGCGGTGCAGCTCACCGCCGGGCAGCGGCAGCACGGCGGCCGGGCCCGGCAGGCCGCGCAGGACCGCCTGGGCCTCGGCGGGCACCGCGACGACGACGAGCAGTCGGGCCCGGTCGGGGCCCGACGGCTCGTTCCGCCCGTCGGAGACGGCGTGCGCGGTCATCGCAGGACCGTCAGTTGTCCTGGGTGTTCAGCTGGAAGTACCAGACGGCGACCGGGTTGTCCGAGTTCTTGTCGCCCTCGACCACGGTGAGCAGGGTCTTGCCGGAGGCGTTCAGCAGCTTGCTCGCCGACTGGGAGCCGGAGTAGCTCGGGCCCTTGGCGTAGGAGAACAGGCTGTAGCGCCCGCCCTGGCCCTGCGAGCCGCCGTTGGTGAAGGCCCACCAGCCCTTGTCGGCCACGTTCGGGCTGACGCCGACGCCGACCTGGTCGCTCACCACGACGTCCGAGGTCGGCAGGGTGCCGTCCTTGAGGGCCTGGGTGGCCTTGTCCTGGCACTCCTGCTGCAGGTCCTCGGTGATCGGGCTGCCGCCGTTGAAGCACAGCGGGTCCGCGACGATCGAGGAGTTGCCGACCGTGAGGGTCGCCCGGTGGGAGCTGTGCTCGGTCTGGCCGCTCGCGATGGCGACGGACGTGCCGACCGTGGCGACACCGACCACGACGACGGCGCCGAGGGCGGCGATGGCACGGGTATTGAGGCTCATGCGTCAGAATCTACCGGGCTTCGCCGATCACGCTACGCGGGGGTCGGCCACCGCGTGTTGCCCGTCGCCCGCTCACGCCACCCGGGGCGCCGCCGTGCGCCGCCGCCAACCCACCCGGAACAGCGTGCGGACCGTCCACAGCAGCATCAGGCCCACCACCGCGGCGGCCACCGACAGCCCCAGCACCCCGTTCAGCGGCAGCAGGATGCCGACCGCGCCGCCGGCCACCCAGGACAGCTGGAGCAGCGTCTCGGAGCGGGCGAACGCCGACGTCCGCACCGCCTCCGGGACGTCCCGCTGGATCAGCGCGTCCAGCGCCAGCTTGCCCAGCGAGGCCGCCACCCCGGCCACGCCCGCGACCAGGACCACCGTCACCACGCCGTACCAGAGCGCCGCGGCCGCCGTCACGCCCGTCGCCAGCAGCAGCATCGCGGTGACCGTCGCCTCCGGGCCCCGGGTGCGCAGCCAGGAGCCCAGCACCGATCCCAGCGCGTTGCCCGTCCCCGCCGCCAGCGCCACCAGGCCCAGCGCCAGCGTCGGCCGCAGGCCCCCGATCGGCTCGTCCCGCAGCAGGAACGCCAGGAACATCACCAGGAAGCCGACCAGCCAGCGCAGCGCCGACATCGCCCGCAGCGCCAGGATCACCGACGGGCCGACCGTGCGCAGCGAGGCCTTCGGCGCCCTGGTGCCCTCCCGCGCCGGCCCGCCGTACACCTCGGCGTGCAGGACGGCCCGCTGCTCGCCCTTCGCGGAGTCCACCGCGTGCGGCAGGTGGAAGGCCATCAGGGTGCCGATCACGAAGACCAGGAACGCGCCGCGCAGCGGCCAGCCCGGCCCGATCAGGTGCAGCAGGCCGCCCACCCCGGCCGCCACCCCGGTGGCCAGCAGCCCGGCCAGGGTGACCCGCGAGTTCGCCTTCACCAGCGACAGCCGGCTCGGCAGCAGCCGCGGCACCACCACGCTGCGCACCACCCCGTACGCCTTGGACGCCACCAGCACGCCCAGCGCCTCCGGGTAGAGCGCCAGGCCGCCGCCCGCGATCACCCCGGCCATCGTCCAGGCCAGCACTGCCCGGGCCAGCATCGACATCGCCATCGCCGCCCGGCGGCCGTGCGGCAGGCGGTCCAGCAGCGGGCCGATGACCGGGGCCAGGAGGGCGAACGGGGCCATCGTGATCAGCAGGTAGAGCGACACCCGGCCGCGGGCCTCGCCGGTGGGCACGGAGAAGAAGATGGTCGAGGCCAGCGCGATGGTGATCAGCATGTCGCCGAAGGAGTTCAGCGCGTGCAGCTCGATCAGCTTCGCCAGGCCGGACTCGCCCGCGCCCTCCGCGGAGGTGGCCTTGCGGATCCGGCGGCCGGTGCCGTGCACCACCCGGCCGGTCCGGGCGCCGGCGGCGGAGGCGGTGCGGACCAGGAGGTTGCGGCTCGGCTCGGGGGGCTCCTCGGCGAGGTCCTCGTCGTCCTCGTCCAGGAGGCCGGGTTCGGGGTCGGCTTTCATGAGGCTCACCGGGGAGGCGGGCGGCCCGGGATCGCCCACCGGCTGCGGTTCGCCCGCAGCGGGGACCGGAGACTGCTGTCGCGGCGCGGCATCCGCCTCGTCGGGGCTGCCGGCCTGCGAGGGGCGCAGTGCGTGCTGCGACGGGTTCTCGTCCGCCACATGCCCATCCTGCCCCAGAATCGCCACAGTGACGCGGGATTCGACCCCGCTCGGCGCGGCCCTGGAACGGCTGCTGCCGCCCCGGACTGTGCTGGGGCGCCGACCGGCGGGTAGCCTGCCCGGAGGCCGTGCGCCGAGCGCCGGGGCGCCGGGCAGGTCCGGACGAGCGGCGCGGCCGGTATCCGCGACGGCCCCCGGTCGCGCAGAATGGACAAGGGACTACCGATCCGCGACGGAACAGGCAACACGCCGTGGGCGACAGAAGAACTGGGAGAGAATCGACGCCGTGAGTGCTGCGATGCGAAGCCGTACCCCTGATCGGCTCTGTGCCGAGGCCGTCGAACTCGCCCGGAAAGCGGCCGAGGAGGCCGTCGGGCCGGAGACCGTCGGTCCACATCTCGGTGCCCAGGCGGACGCCGACCGCGTCGTCACCCACACCTTCGAGTGCCTGGACGCCGCCTACCGCGGCTGGCACTGGGCGGTCACCGTCGCCCGCGCCCCGCGCGCCAAGAACGTCACCCTCGACGAGGTCGTCCTGCTGCCCGGCCCCGACGCCGTCCTCGCCCCCGAGTGGGTGCCGTGGAGCGAGCGGCTGCGCCCCGGCGACATGGGCCCCGGTGACCTGCTGCCCACCGGCGCCGACGACGAGCGCCTGGAGCCCGGCTGGAGCGGCGACGACGAGCTCGCCCCGAACTCCGCGGTCGCCCTCGCCGCCGAGGAGGACGTGGTCGTCTCCGACCCGGGCGTCCAGCCCGCCCCGGCCCGCGCCCAGATCAACGCCGTCGCCGAGGAACTCGGCATGGGCCGCAGCCGGGTGCTCTCCAGGCTCGGCCTGCACCTGGCCGCCGACCGCTGGGAGAAGTCCCACGGCCCGCAGACCCCGATGGCGCAGGCCGCGCCCGCCGCGTGCGGCAGCTGCGGCTTCCTGATCCCGATCGGCGGCTCGCTCGGGCAGGCCTTCGGCGTGTGCGGCAACGAGTTCGGCCCGGCGGACGGGCAGATCGTCTCCTTCGCGTACGGCTGCGGGGGGCACTCCGAGGCGGCCGTCATCCCGGCCCCGCCGGCGCCGTCCGAGCTGATCCTGGACGAGCTGGTGGTCGAGCCGCTGCAGCTGCACCCCGACCGCACCTCCGGCTCGGTCGAGCCGGACGCCCCGGCCGAGGAGCTCGGCCACTCCTGATCGTTCGGGCCCGGGGCCCGCTCCACCGAACCGGTGGAGCGGGCCGCGGCGTTCGTGCAGACGGACCCCAGGACGGGGGCGCGGTCCGGAGCAGCGGCCGGGGCGGGGGAGAATGCCCACCGTACGAAGTACAGGGCGGCGGAAGGCGGCAGGTCCAGTGGAACCTCGGATCATCGGCAGCGGCACGGACGAGCACCTCGCGGACCCCTTCGGGAGCGCCGCGCTGCGCCGGCGGGTGCTCGACGCCTGGGCCGCCTCGCCGGCCCGGTTCCGGGAGGACGCCAACGCCGAGGAGGAACTCGCGCTCGGCGGCTACCGCGACCGCCTGGTCGTCGAGTTGGCGCAGAACGCGGCCGACGCGGCGGTCCGGGCCGGCCACGGGCCCGGGCGGCTGCGGCTCACCCTCGCCGACGGCGTCCTCGCCGCCGCCAACACCGGCGCCCCGTTGGACGCGGCCGCCGTCGAGTCGCTGTCCACCCTGCGCGCCTCCTCCAAGCGCGGCGAGACGCCCGCCGTCGGCCGGTTCGGCGTCGGCTTCGCCGCCGTCCTCGCCGTCACCGACGAGCCCGCCGTGCTCGGCGCCACCGGCGGGGTGCGCTGGTCACTCGGCGAGGCCCGCTCGCTGGCCGCCGCGCAGCCCGCGCTGGCCGAGGAACTGCGCCGCCGGGACGGCCACGTGCCGCTGCTGCGGCTGCCGTTCGCCGCCGAGGGCCCGGCCCCCGCCGGTTACGACACGGTGGTCGTGCTGCCGCTGCGGGACGCCGCCGCCGAGGACCTGACCCGCCGTCTGCTGGCCGGCATCGACGACGCGCTGCTGCTCACCCTGCCCGGCCTCGCCGAGGTCGTGGTGGAGACCCCGGAGGGCACCCGGACGCTCACCCGCGCCGCCGCCGAGCCCCGCCCGGACGGCGTCACCGAGGTCGCCGTCACCGACGACGCGGACGGGCAGCCGCGGCGGACCGTCTGGCAGACCGCGGGTGCCACCGGCACCCTGGACGCCGACCTGCTCGCCGACCGCCCCACCGAGGAGCGCGCCCGCCCGTACTGGACCGTCACCTGGGCCGTCCCGGTCGCCGCCGACGGCGCCCCGCAGCCGCCCGGCATCGCCCCCGTGCTGCACGCGCCCACCCCCAGCGACGAGCCGATCGGGCTGCCCGCGCTGCTCATCGCCTCCTACCCGCTGGACTCCACCCGCCGGCACGTCGCCCCCGGCCCGCTCGCCGACTTCCTCACCGAGCGCGCCGCCGACAGCTACGCCGACCTGCTGCGGGCCCGCGGCGCCGACCTCGGCTCGCTCGGGCTCGTCCCCGGGCCGCTCGGCCAGGGCGCGCTCGACAACGCCCTGCGCGCGGCCGTGCTCTCCCGGCTGCCCGGCACGCCGTTCCTGCCGCACCCGGCGCCGGTCGAGGAGGGCACGCCCGCGCTGCGGCCCCGGGACGCCACCCTGCTGGAGGGCGCCGACGGCTCGGTGGTCGAGGCGCTCGCGCCGATCTTCCCCGGGCTGCTGCCGGCCGGCCTGGAACGCCGCACCGAGCTGCGGGTGCTGAACGTGCGCCGGGTGCCGCTGGCCGAGGTCGTCGACCAGCTCGGCGGCCTCGACCGGGAACCCGCCTGGTGGCGCAACCTGTACGCGGCGCTCGGCGCCGCCGACCCGGAGGCGCTCGGCGCGTTGCCCGTCCCGCTCGCCGACGGCCGGACCGTCACCGGGCCCCGGCGCGTCCTGCTGCCCTCCGAGGACGCCGACTGGGCGGCCTTCCCCGGCTACCCCGAGTCGCTGGCCGACGCGCTCGCCGCCCTCGACCTGCGGCTCGCCCACCCCGAGGCCGCCCACCCGCTGCTCGCCAAGCTCGGCGCCGGCACCGCCACCCCGGCCGGGGTGCTCGACACCCCCGAGGTGCGGGCCGCCGTCGCCCGCTCCTACGAGGTGGCCGAGGACGACCCGGACGCCGCGCTCGAACTGGGCGATGCCGTCCTGGCGTTGGTCAAGGCCGCCGCCCCGGCCGTCGGCGAGCACCCGTGGCTGGCCCGGCTGGCCCTGCTCGACGACGAGGGCGAGCCCGCCCGCGCCGGCGAACTCCTGCTCCCCGGCAGCCCGCTGGCGGCCCTCGCCCGCGAGGAGGACGCCGGCTGGGTGGACGACGAACTGCTGGAGCGCTGGGGCCCCGACGTGCTCACCGCCGTCGGCGTGCTCGCCGACTTCGTCCTCGTCCGCGCCGAGGACGTGGTGCTCGACCCGGACGACCTGGAGCGGCTCGACCCCACCGCGCCCGCCGACCGCGCGGCCGGCGGCCTGCCCACCGGCCTGCTCGACGAGGCGCCCGACGGCCTCGCCGAATGGGCCGAGGACGCGCTCGAAACCCTGCACGCCGACGACGTTTCGGGCGTCCCGCCGGTGGCCGCCGAACTGCTGGCCGTCCGCGACCTCGACCTGGTCGACGACGACGCCTGGCCGGAGGCGCTGGCCGCGCTCGCCCGCCCGCCGTACCGGGACGCCGTGGTCAACCCCGTCCGCACCCTGCTGCCGGACGGCTCCTACGCCGACCTGCCGCCGTACACCGCCTGGTGGCTGCGCGACCACCCGGTGCTGGACGGCCGCGAGCCCGCCGGGCTGCGCGCCGCCGGGGCCGACCCGCTGCTGCGCGGCCTCTACGACGAGGCCCGGACGACCCTGGACGAGCAGTTCCTGCACGCGCTCGGGGTGCGCACCACGCTGGCCGCGCTGCTCGCCGAACCGCACGGCCCGGACGAGGTGCTGGACCGGCTCACCGACCCGGCCTCCGCGATCGGCCACCGCCAACTGCACGGCGTCCACAGCGCGTTGGCCCGGGTCCAGATCGAGCGGATCGATCCGCTCGACGTGGTGCGGGCGCTGCCTCCGCTCGACCCGGACACCGGCCGCCGGCCGGCCCACACGGTGATCGTCGACGCCACCGAGGCGGTCGTCGCCGACGCCCCCGACCTGGTCCAGCTGTTGCACCCGTACCCGCTGCTGCCGGTCGCCCCGGCGCTCGCCGCCGACCTCGCCGAGCGGCTGCACGTCTCGCTCGCCAGCGAGGTGGCCGGCGGGCGGGTGCTCTCCGAGGGCGTGCTGCACCGGGTCCCCGCGGTGGTCAGGGAGCTGCTGCCCGGCTGCCCGGTCGCCTACGAGGAGCACGAGGAGCTGCTCGTGGTCGGTCCGGACGGCGGCGAGGCCGCGGTGGACTGGCGGTGGGACGTCGAGGCGGACGCCCCGGAGGCGCCCTACGACCCGGACGCGGCCGAAGCCGCCGACGAGGACGACGAGTTCGAGCTCCCGCCGGTGCCCGGGCTGCTGCACGCCGCCACTCCGGAGGGCCTGGCGGCCGGGCTCGCTTGGTCGGTCGGGCAGTGGCACCGGCGGTTCGAGGTGCTGGCCGCGCTCAGCGAGCCGGACCGGGCCTACGAGCTGTCCGCGGCGCGGGACTTCGAGGGCTGAGCCCTCAGCGGTCCCGCCCACGGTGCTTGAGCCGCAGGTAGACGCCGACGGTGGTGGCCAGCCAGACGGCCGCCACCAGGGCCTTCAGGGCCGTCGGCGTCCGCGGCAGCGCCAGGGCGGTCATCCCGTCGGCGGTCATCAGCCAGCGGCCGCCCACCAGGGCCAGGACCGTCAGCCCGGCCGCCAGCAGGCCGGCCAGGAAGGCGGCGAACGCCTCCACCTGTCCGGTCTCGCGCTCGGCTTCCCCACCCGTGCGGGCCATGTCGGCACCCCCTCTCGGGGTCCATCATCCAGCCTGCGGGCCGGGGGTGCCAGGGCCTCACTCCATCCCGCGGCGCTTCATGAAGCGCCAGGCGACCTCCAGGGCCAGACCGCAGATCACCGCGATGCCGACGCCGACCCAGGGATCGCGGATGCCGACCAGGCGGAGCTGGAAGAAGTCCGACAGCCAGGGCACCAGCAGGACCAGGGCGAAGGCGCCGCCCATGGTGCCGATCAGCAGCAGGCGCCACCAGTTGTACGGGCGGGCGACGATGGCGAGCACCCAGATGGCGATCAGGAAGAGCGTCAGGGTGGCCACGCTGGTGTCGGCCTTGAGGTCGGTGACGTGGTCGGCGCGGGCCAGTGCGTAGGCCACGAACGTCCCCGTGCCGGCGATGACGCCGCCCGGGACGGCGAGCCGCAGGACGCGCTTCACGAAGCCGGTGCGGGCCCGCTCGTTGTTGGGGGCGAGGGCGAGGAAGAAGGCCGGCACGCCGATGGTGAGGGTGGAGAGCACGGTGGAGTGCCGGGGCAGGAACGGGTACGGCGAGTGGGTGAAGATCACCAGCAGCGCGAGCAGAACCGAGTAGACCGTTTTCACCAGGAACAACCCGGCGACCCGTTCGATGTTGCCGATCACCCGGCGGCCCTCGGCGACCACCGAGGGCAGGGTGGCGAAGGAGTCGTTCAGCAGCACGATCTGGGCGACCGCCTTGGTGGCGTCGCTGCCGGTGCCCATCGCCACGCCGATGTCGGCGTCCTTGAGCGCGAGCACGTCGTTGACGCCGTCGCCGGTCATCGCCACGGTGTGCCCGCGGGACTGCAGGGCGGCGACCAGCTGGCGCTTCTGCTGCGGGGTGACCCGGCCGAAGACGGTGGTCCGCTCGGCCGTGTCGGCGAGGGCGTCCGGTTCGGCGGGCAGGGTCCGGGCGTCCAGCGGGTGGTCGGCGCCGGGCAGGCCGAGGTGGCCGGCGACCGCGCCGACCGAGACCGCGGCGTCGCCGGAGATGACCTTGGCCTGCACCTGCTGGCCCTCGAAGTAGCGCAGGGTCTCGGCGGCGTCGTGGCGCAGCCGTTGCTGGAGCACCACCAGGGCGAGCGGGGTGAGCCCGGCCGCCGGGTCGGGGGAGTCCAGCGGGACGGGGGTGCGGCCGAGCAGCAGCACCCGCAGGCCCTTGGCGCCCAGCTCGTCGACCTCGGCGAGCGCCGGGTGCCCGGCCGGCAGCAGCACGTCGGGGGCGCCGAGCAGCCAGCTGGCCTCGCCGCCCTGCGGCTCCAGCAGCTGCACGCCGCTCCACTTGCGGGCGGAGGAGAAGGGCATCGCCTCGATCACCCGCCAGCCGTTGCCGCCGGCGCCGCCCCCGGGGCTGCTCCCGTCGCCGGTGGAGCCGTCGCCCGGGGAGCCGTCGCCGTACGCGGCGATGACGGCCTGTATGGAGGGGTTGGGGCGGGCGTCGGCGCCGGCCATCACGCCGAGCGCGTGCCTGATGGTGTCCGGGGTGACGGCGCCGGGCTCCCCGTCGGACAGGACGCGCAGGTCGACGACGTCCATGCCGCCCTCGGTGAGGGTGCCGGTCTTGTCCAGGCAGACGGTGTCGACCCGGGCCAGGCCCTCGATCGCCGGGAGCTCCTGGACCAGGCACTGCTTGCGGCCCAGCCGGATCACGCCGATCGCGAAGGCGACCGAGGTCAGCAGGACCAGCCCCTCGGGGACCATCGGCACGATGCCGGCCACCATGCGGCGCACGGCCTCGCGCCAGTCGCGGCCCTCGACGGCCAGCTGGCTGATGATCAGGCCGAGGGCGGTGGGGATCAGCAGGTAGGTGATGAAGCGCAGGATGCTGTTGATGCCGCTGCGCAGCTCCGACTTCACCAGGGTGAACCGGCTGGCCTCCTCGGCGAGCTGCGCCGCGTACGCCTCGCGGCCGACCCTGGTGGCGGTGAACGCGCCCGCGCCGGCCACCACGAAGCTGCCGGACATCACCTGGTCGCCGGGCTGCTTGAGGACGGGGTCGGGCTCGCCGGTGAGCAGAGACTCGTCGATCTCCAGGCCGTCCGCCTCGGTGACCTCGCCGTCGACGATCACCTTGTCGCCGATGCCGAGCAGCACCGTGTCGTCCAGCACGATCTCAGCGACGGCGATCGCCTCGACGCTGCCGTCCCGGCGGACCTGCGGGCGGGCCTCGCCGATCAGGGCCAGGCTGTCCAGGGTCTTCTTGGCGCGCAGCTCCTGGATGATGCCGATCGCGGTGTTGGCGACGATGACCAGGCCGAACAGGCCGTCCTGGATCGGGCCGACGATCAGGATGATCCCGAACATCACGCCGATGATCGCGTTGAAGCGGGTGAAGACGTTGGCCCGGACGATCTCCTTGGCGGAGCGGCTGGACCGTACCGGGACGTCGTTGACCTGCCCGTTCGCGACCCGCTCGGCCACCTCGGCGGCGGTCAGCCCGCCGCGTCGGCCGGGCAGCAGCCCGAGGGGGTGCGCACCTTCGGGGCGGTCGCCGTCGCCGGGCTGCTCTTCCGCGGGGTGGGCAGGCTGCGTCATGGCACCGACTCTACGGGCGCCTTATGTCCGATGCGTGCTACTAAAGGACTATTCAGTCCGACCGGGTGGCCGGGCCCTGGCCGTCGTCGCCGGGTGCCCGCTGCGCGTCGTCGGTCGTCCGGTTCGCGGCCTCGGCGGCGCGGTCGCGGGCGATGGCGTCCCGCCGGGCGCGGCAGTACCAGAGGCCGATCAGGCCGAGTAGGCCGCCGGAGAGGCAGATCCACGGCCAGGTGCCGTGGCCGTGGTCGGAGAGGGTGCCCTGGAAGGGGAGCAGGGCCAGAAAGGCGACGAACCACAGCACCGTGCCGCCGCCGACGATGGCGACGTCGTTGGCCTCCAGCGGAGGGGGCGAGGGGTGCAGCGGGGTCTTGGGCATGGGGCCTAGCGTACGGTGCGGCGGGTGGCCCGCAGGGGCCCACGGGGTTCTACGCGCGAAGATAGCGCGTGTGCGATCGGGAAACCATACTGAAAACCCCCCGCCCGGCCACCGTAGCCCTGGGCGTCCCCTCCTCAGCTCCCCCACAGAGGACGCACGCATGCCTGTGGTCCAGCCGACCACCGAGTCGCCCGAACCCGCCTCCAGCGCACCCGAGCCCCCCTCCGGTGCCCTGGACCGCTACTTCCGGATCAGCGAGCGTGGCTCCAGCCTGCCGCGCGAGATCCGCGGCGGCATCGCCACCTTCTTCACCATGGCCTACATCCTGGTGCTGAACCCGATCATCCTGGCCAGCGGCACGGACCTGACCGGGGCCCACCTGGACAGCGCCCAGCTGGTCACCGCCACCGCCCTCACCGCCGGTCTCACCACCCTGCTGATGGGCGTCATCGGCAACGTGCCGATCGGCCTGGCCGCGGGCCTCGGCGTCAACACCATCGTGGCGCTCCAGCTCGCCCCCAAGATGACCTGGCCGGACGCCATGGGCATGGTCGTGCTGGCCGGCTTCGCGATCATGCTGCTGGTCGCCACCGGCCTGCGCGAGCGGGTCATGAGCGCCGTGCCGCTCGGCCTGCGCAAGGCCATCGCGATCGGGATCGGCCTGTTCATCTGCCTCGTCGGCCTGGTCGACTCCGGCTTCGTCAGCCGCATGCCGGACGCCGCGCACACCACCGTCCCGCTGCAGCTCGGCGGCAGCGGGCACCTGCTCGGCTGGCCGGTGCTGATCTTCGTGTTCGGCCTGGTGCTCACCCTGGTCCTGGTGATCCGCAAGGTGCCCGGGGCGATCCTGATCAGCATCGCGGCCAGCACCGCGCTCGCCGTGCTGGTCGACAAGTTCGTCGACATCCCGGCGCTCAAGTGGGGCCTGACCGTCCCGGTCTGGCCGGGCAACCCGGTCGCCGCCCCGGACTTCGGCCTGGTCGGCAAGGTCAGCCTGTTCGGCGGCTTCGAGAAGGTCGGCGTGCTGACCGGCGTGCTGTTCGTCTTCACCGTGCTGATGTCCTGCTTCTTCGACGCGATGGGCACCATCCTCGGCGTCGCCGACGAGGCGCACCTGCTGGACGAGAAGGGCGACCTGCCCGGCATCAACAAGATCCTGATGGTCGACGGCATCGCCACCGCGGCCGGCGGCGCCACCTCCGCCTCCGCGAACACCTGCTTCGTCGAGTCGACCGCCGGCGTCGGCGAGGGCGCCCGTACCGGCTTCGCCTCGATCGTCACCGGCCTGCTCTTCGTGGTGGCGCTCTTCCTCACCCCGCTCGCCACCATGGTCCCGGCCCAGGCGGCCACCCCGGCCCTGGTCACCGTCGGCTTCCTGATCCTGGCCGGCTCGATCAAGGAGATCGACTGGGCGGACCACACCATCGCGATCCCGGCCTTCCTGACCATCGTGATGATGCCGTTCACCTACAGCATCACCAACGGCATCGGCTTCGGCTTCATCGCCTTCTGCATCCTGCGGCTGGCCGCCGGGCGCGGGCGCAGCGTGCCGGTCCCGCTGTACGCGGTGGCGGCGGTGTTCGCCTTCTACTACCTGATGCCGGCCCTCGGTCTGCTCTGACCCCCGGCCCGGCCACGACGGCGGCCCCGCACTCCTCCTCGGAGCGCGGGGCCGCCGTCGTTTTCCGGCCGCCGGTCAGTGGACGCAGAACTCGTTGCCCTCGGGGTCGGCCATGATCGTCCACGCGCCGCCCGGCTCCTTGACGTCGCGCAGGAGGGTGGCGCCGAGGGTCTGGAGGCGGGTGACGGTCGACTCCCGCTCGCCCGGGCCCGGGTGCACGTCGAGGTGGAGGCGGTTCTTGTCGGACTTCGGCTCGGGGACGGCCTGGAAGAGCAGGCGGCGGCCGAGGCCGGTGCCGGTGGCGGGGTCGTACGGGTCCTCGGGGTGGCGGACGGCGGCGAGGGTGCGCCAGGCGGGGCGGCCGTCGACCTCGGTGACGGCGTCCGGGGTGACGGCGCCGGCGTCGAGCAGGCGGGTGATCAGGGCGCCGTGCTCCTCCAGGGTGTAGTCGAGGGCGGCGGCCCAGAAGGCGGCCTGGCGGTTCGGGTCGGCGCAGTCGATGACGAGCTTCCAGTGCAGCGGCATGTGACCGGTTGTAGCGGTTTCCGGACGGCGGGGCAGTCATCGTCGGCTGGAATATGTCAAAAATGGGTCTGTGTAGGGCAGTTGGCGGAGGGAATACTGCCTGGACGGACACGGGGAGGAGGCTCGACCGATGGTGCAACAGGATCCGCCCGGGGGAGACGAGGCGAAGCTGCTGCCGGAGCTGTTCTGGACGGCGGACAAGGCCTCGCTGGACGGCCAGCGCGAGACGCTGCGCTGGTACCGCGGACTGATCGCGATGCTGGTGATCGCCGCCCTGATCGGCTCGTTCCCCGGGCCGGACAAGCGCGGCGCCTTCGACACCACACCGCTGTACTCGGTGGCCGCCTTCCTGATCGCCGGCTACTTCTGGTCCCGGCTGCGCCGCAGCAACCCGCAGGGCCGCTGGTACGAGGCCCGGGCGGCGGCCGAGTCGGTCAAGACGCTGGCCTGGAAGTACACCGTCCGAGCCCGGCCGTTCGACGGCGAGGCCGAGTCCGCGGACGTGGACCGCGGCTACCTGCTCCAGGTCGAGGACGTGCTGCGGGCCTTCGAGGACCCGGAGATCGTGCCGCCCGGCACCGTCCCCGAGATCACCCCGGAGATGCGGCGGATGCGGGCCGGCAGCCTGACCGCCCGCCGCACGCTCTACCTGCGCACCCGCGTCGAGGGCCAGCGCACCTGGTACCGCGCCCGGGCCGAGGCGTGCGAGACGCAGGGGGTGTCCTGGGGGCTCGGCATCGCGGCGATGATCATCATCGGCGCGGCGGCGGCCATCGCCCAGGCGACGGGCGCCCTGCAGGTGCACGTCTTCGGGGCCAGCTCGGCCGCGGCCGCCGCCATCATCGCCTGGACCCAGCTCAAGCAGCTGCGCCCGCTGGCCGCCGCCTACCAACTGGCCGCGCGCGAGCTGGAGAACGTCGGCAACCAGCTCTCCGACCTCGACCTCAAGGCGCCGGACGCCGAGGCGCGGTGGGCCCGACTGGCCGCCGAGGCGGAGGACGCCGTGTCCCGCGAGCACACCACCTGGCGGGCCCGCCGGGCGTTCCCGAGGTAGCCCGCCGCGCCAGGGCCGGTCCTGCCGGACGGGCCCTAGCGGACGAAGGCGAGCGCCGTACGTCAACTCCGGGGAGACGCTGGGGAGATCCGGCGCGTGCGGGCCACTCCGGGGACACAGGTGTGCGGGATGCGTGAGGGTCGGGCGGGAAGGCGTAAAACGTAATCATTGCGTGTCCATGCCCTGGTTTCATCGCCTGCGCGCGACCCCAGTTCCTTGCCGGAGGCCCCCTTGCGCATTCTCCTGATCGCCAGCGCGTTCAACAGCCTGACCCAGCGCGTCCACACCGAGCTGCGCGAGCGCGGCCACCAGGTCGCCGTCCAACTCGCCCTCGGTGACGAGCCGATGAGGGCGGCGGTGGCCCGTACCGACCCCGAGCTGATCATCTGCCCGATGCTCACCAAGGCCGTCCCGGAGGACATCTGGTCCACCCGAACCGTCCTGATCGTGCACCCCGGTCCCAAGGGCGACCGCGGGCCCTCCTCGCTCGACTGGGCGATCACCGAGGGGGCGGAGCGCTGGGGCGTGACCGTCCTGCAGGCCGTCGAGGAGATGGACGCCGGCGACATCTGGGCGTCCGTCGAGTTCCCCGTCGCCGACTGCGGCAAGAGCGAGCTGTACCGGGGCGAGGTCGCCGACGCCGCCGTCGAGGCCGTCCTGCTCGCCGTCCAGCGCTACGAGGGTGGCCTGTTCACCCCCGAACCGCTCGACTACGACCGGCCGGACGTCCACGGCAGGCTCCGCCCGCTCCTGCGGCAGGAGGCGCGCCGGATCGACTGGGCCGCCGACGACACCGCCACCGTGCTCCGCAAGCTCCGCGCCGCCGACTCCCAACCCGGCGTGCTCGACGAGTTGTTCGGGCGCGAGTACTTCCTGCACGGCGGCCACCCCGAGGACGAGCTGCGCGGCCCGGTGCCCGGTGCCGTGCTCGCCACCCGCGACGGCGCGATCTGCCGGGCCACCGTGGACGGCGCGGTCTGGATTCCGCAACTGCGCCCGCGCCGCACCCCGGGCGGGCCGGCCACCTACAAGCTCCCCGCCGCGACGGTGCTCGCCGACCGGCTGCACCGGGTCCGCGAAGTGCCGGTGACACCGGCCTCGGCGGCCCGCCGGGACACCTGGTCGGAGCTGCGCTACCGCGAGGACGGCGATGTCGGCTACCTCGAATTCGCCTACGCCGGCGGGGCGATGAGCACCGGGCAGTGCCGCCGGCTGCTCGCCGCCTACCGCCAGGCCGCCGACCGGCCCACCTCGGTGCTGGTGCTCGGGGCGCCCCGGGACTTCTACTCCAACGGGATCCACCTCAACGTCATCGAGGGCGCGGCCTTCCCGGCGCTGGAGTCCTGGGAGAACATCAACGCGATGGACGACCTCGTCCACGCGATCCTCACCACGACCGACAAGCTCACCGTCGCCGCGCTGGCGGGGAACGCGGCGGCCGGCGGCCTGATGCTGGCGCTCGCCGCCGACGAGGTGTGGTGCCGGGAGTCGGCGGTGCTCAACCCGCACTACCGGCTGATGGGCCTGTACGGCTCCGAGTACTGGACGTACACCCTGCCGCGCCGGGTCGGTGCCGAGCAGGCCGAGCGGCTGACCACCGAGGCGCTGCCGGTCGGCGCCGAACACGCGCGCCGGATCGGCCTGGTGGACCGCACCTTCGGCGGGGACGCGGCCGCCTTCCGCCGCCGGGTGGCCCGGGAGGCCGCCGGGCTCGGCGCCTCGCCGGAGCTCACCGGCCGACTGGTCGACAAGAAGCGCCGCCGGTCCGCCGACGAGGAGGCGCAGCCGCTGGCCGAGTACCGGGCGGAGGAACTGCGGCGGATGCACGCCAACTTCTACCGGGTGGGCGAGCCGTACCACGCGCTGCGGCGGGACTTCGTGCACAAGGTCTGCCCGGTGGCCACGCCCGAGCACCTGACCGGGCTGCTCGGGCGGCCGGAGTGAGGCGGGGACGTCCCGCGTGAGCGGGGCGTCCGGTGCGAGCGGGGGGCGTCCCGGGTGAGCTGAGGGTGTTCGGAACGAGCCGGAGGCGTGGGGGCGGGGGGGGGGGGCCCGCCCGGCGCCCCCCGCCCCCCCGGGGCGCCCCCACCCCCCCCGCCCCCGCCGGGGTGTGCGGGGCCCCCGCGCGCGGGGCCCGCCGGGGCCCCCCGGGCGC
>NZ_JBIUUS010000042.1:0-59949 GCF_044742585.1 Kitasatospora sp. NPDC087861 | reverse complement strand
TCCAAATCGCGCTCGACCTACTCGCCTGGATGCCCATGCTCTCCCTGACCGGCGACGCCCGCCGGTGGGAGCCCAAACGCCTGCGGCTGCGGCTGTTCTCCGCCGCCGCCCAACTCGTCACCACCGGCCGCCGCCGCTACCTCCACCTGGCCCGCCACTGGCCCTGGACCGACCTGATCACCAACGCGTTCGCACGCCTACAAGCCCTACCGAACCCCGGCTGACCGGCGACATCGCCCCATCCCGACGAGCACTCGACCACCTCCGGAGTCGTGGAACCTGGCGCCCACCCGACGCGACAGTCGGGCCCTCGGTATTTCTACCCGCCGAAAACCCAGCCCGGACAAGCAGAAACGGCCCGCCAGCCGAGCTGACGAGCCGTCATGCAAGATCGAGGCTAATGCCAATACCAGTGACTTAAGGGTCTCTGCTGGTAGGCTGCCTGTCCAGGAGGTGCCCGTATGCCACGCCCTGGGCAGGTCAAGCCGTCGACGGACGAGCGGCTGTCGGATCGGATCGCGATCGGACTGCTGACGCGGACGTTCCCGCCGGAGCTGGTGGACCGGATCGTGGAGGAGTGTGGCCGGACCGGTCAGCGCCAGCGGCTGCTGCCGCCACGGGTGGTCGTCTATTTCGTGCTGGCGATGTGCCTGTTCTCCGGGCAGGGGTATGAGGAGGTCGCGCGGCTGCTGACCGAGGGGCTGGCCTGGGCGAGGCGCTGGTCCGGGTCGTGGCAGGTTCCGACGACCGCGGCGATCTCCCGAGCCCGGGTCAAGCTCGGGCCCGAGGTCCTCAAGGTGCTGTTCGAACAGACCGCCGGCCCTGTCGCGACTGAGGCAACTCCCGGTGCGTGGTACGGGCGTTGGCGCCTGATGGCCATCGACGGGACGACGTTCGACGTGCCGGACAGCGAGGAGAACGACGCACGGTTCGGCCGTCCCAAGACCCATCGCGGCGAGCGGTCCGCGTTCCCGCAGGTGCGGGTGGTGGCGCTGGCGGAGTGCGGCACCCACGCGATCACCCACGCGACCCTGGGCCCGTTCACCACCGCCGAGTCCGTGCTCGCGCGAGAGCTGTTCGACGCTCTGGGGCCCGACGACCTGCTGATGGCCGACCGGGGCTTCGCCGGCCTGGAGCAGTGGCGGGCCGCGTCGGCCGGCGGAGCGGACCTGCTCTGGCGTATCAAGTCCAACGCGGTCCTGCCCGTGCGGCAGGAGCTTCCCGACGGCTCCTACCTGTCCGACATCGCCGCCGCCGGGGACCGCAAGCGCGCCGACGCGGCCGTCGTGCGGGTCATCGAGTACACCCTGGACGACCCCGGCCGCCCGCAGCACACCGCCCCCTACCGGCTGATCACCACCATCCTCGACCACGAGTCCGCACCCGCAACAGAGTTGGCGGTCCGCTACAACGAGCGCTGGGAGATCGAGACCGCGCTGGACGAGCTGAAGACGCACCAGCGCGGCCCCGCCCAGGTTCTGCGCTCCCGCTCACCCGAAGGCGTCGAGCAGGAGGTCTGGGGCCACATGCTCGTCCACCACGCGATCCGCCAGCTCATGCACACCGCCGCCCAGGACATCGGCGAGGACCCCGACCGGCTCTCCTTCACCCGCACCCTCCGCCTCGCACGACGCCAAGTCGCCGCGCAGGCGGCCTTTTCCCCCTGACCGCCTAGCCGCAGCCCTAACCGACGGGCTGCGCGAGATAGCCCGCCACCGCCTGCCCACCCGCCGCAGACGGTCCAACGCCCGCGTCGTCAAACGCAAGATGTCCAACTTCGGCGTCAAACGGGCCGACCACACACTCTGGCCGCAACCCACCCGAGACCCGGTCGAAGCAGTCACCATCGCGCCGCACCACAAGACCGCCCCGATCAACCCACCCGTCACGGTCAGGCGACCCTGGGACTACTAAGTCACTGGTATTGAGGCTAATGCGCGTTAAGCTGCAACAGCACCTGCCGAGCTAAAACAGGCGCACTGTTCTCTAAATACGGACCGCCAATAGCTTGCCCCCTGGACTGAGTCCCATTTCTTGCAGGCTGCGCCTGCCCTTGCAATTCCCACCCTGGTCCCGCCCGCCGATTCCTGCGAGGCTCTGACCGGTTGACAAATCTCGAAGAACCCACTGCCGTCCGTAAGAATGAGAATCTACGTGGTCGCGAATCATGAGATAGATCGCATCAAGGAGATTCGAGTGAGTGGCTATATCCACCGGGAACTTAAGAATCCTGCCACCCAGACTTGGATCAATTCCGCCAAGGTCCACTGCTACAGAGCGCCTATCAAGGTTCTCGCGAGCAGCGCGAACAGCCTCATCGATTACAACCTTGGCGTCTGATCGAGACCCAGGTGGGAGCCTAGGGATCACAACCTCCTCAATCGCCTTCCGCACGGCAGCCTCAACGTTATCCCGGCCTCCGATAGCAGCTGATGAAAGTGCCGCTACATAGGTCTCGATCTCGGGAGGATTCGAGTAGTCCTTCGGCGCATAGAACACAAACGGCTTAGTCAGAAGAACGCGGAAGAATGCGATGGCAATAGCAGATGGAAACAGAACCGAGAAGAGAGCAAAAGCTCCCTGAACCCATCCGGTAGCCTGAGTTGAAGCCACTCCTACGGTAACCTCTGCCAAACCTAGAAACAATGAAATGATCCACAGCGGATTCAGGACTCGTTGCCCCGCTTCACTCGGCGAAGAGTCCGCGCCCTCAGCCACCCCAAGCCCCCTCGAAACCACGTCACACCTGCACTCACGCGACGCGCTCGCGTTAGCGTGCGCGTCGCAAGCTACGTCTCTCCCCTGCTCTCCCCCGACCTAGGAACGCCGAACCCCTCTGCCCGGTCAGGCAGAGGGGTCCTGGTCTCCCACGCTCCCGAGATCAGTTCAGTGCAGGCGGGCCATGTAGATCTGAGATCAGGCTGCGGCGGTAACCGAGGCCTGGACGGCGGCCGGCTCGTCGAGGAGGTCGGCGCTCGGGTTGTTGTATGCCTCGCGGTCGAGGATGCCCTCGCGGGCGGCGACGACGATCGGCGTTACAACTTGACCGGCCACGTTGGTCGCGGTGCGCATCATGTCGAGGATCGGGTCGATGGCGAGCAGCAGGCCGACGCCCTCCAGGGGCAGGCCCAGGGTGGAGAGGGTGAGCGTCAGCATGATGATCGCGCCGGTGAGGCCCGCGGTGGCGGCCGAGCCGACGACCGAGACGAAGGCGATCAGCAGGTAGTCCCGGATGCCGAGGTCGATGTTGTAGACCTGGGCGACGAAGATCGCGGCGATCGCCGGGTAGATCGAGGCGCAGCCGTCCATCTTGGTGGTGGCGCCGAACGGGACGGAGAAGGACGCGTACTCGCTGGGGACCCCGAGGCGCTCGGTGACGCGACGGGTGACCGGCAGGGTGCCGACCGAGGAGCGCGAGACGAAGGCCAGCTGGATGGCGGGCCAGGCGCCCTTGAAGAAGTTCACCGGGTTGAGGCCGGCGGCGAACTTGAGCAGCAGCGAGTAGACCACGAACAGGACCAGCGCGCAGCCGACGTAGATGTCGAGGGTCAGCGTGGCGAAGGGCTTGAGCAGGTCCCAGCCGTACTTGGCGACGGACTTGCCGATCAGGCCGAGGGTGCCGAGCGGGGAGAGCCGGATGACCCACCACAGGGCGGTCTGGGTCAGCTCCAGGACGGACTCGCTGAGCTTGAGCACCGGCTCGGCCTTGCTGCCGAGCTTGATGATCGCCGCGCCGACCACGACCGCCATGAAGACGATCTGCAGCACGTTCACCTTGGCGAAGGCGTCGACGATGTTGGTCGGGAAGATCCCGGTCAGGAAGTCGATCCAGGTGCCCTTGGAGTCGAGCGCCTTGAGTCCCTCGGTCTTGAGGTTGGTGCCCTGGCCGGGGTTGGTCAGCAGGCCGAGGCCCAGGCCGACGGCGACCGCGATCAGCGAGGTGACCATGAACCAGAGCAGCGTGCGGGTGGCCAGGCGGGCCGCGTTGGTGACGTTGCGCAGGTTGGCGACGCTCACCACGATCGCGGTGAACACCAGCGGCGGGACGGCCAGCTTGAGCAGCTGGACGAAGATCTTGCCGATGGTCTCCAGGGTGGTGGCCAGCCAGGAGATGTCGGCGGCGCGGGCCAGGTAGCCGAGGCCGACGCCGAGCAGCAGACCGGCGACGATCTGGACCCAGAACGGGGTCTTGCGGATTCTCGCGAGCACGGACGGCGACGGGGTCGCCTCGGGCGCTGTGGACATGACGGTGCGGCTCCGGGGGAGGGTGGTGCTGACGGTGGGGTGTGGCGGAGGAGGCGGCACGGCGCGCGGGCCGGGCGGGGAGGTCCCGGCCCCCGGTCAGGGGCGTGCCGCCGGGATACAGCTCATGGCGCGACAACGGCGCGGGCTGTCCACAGCACCGGTCAGAGCGCACGGGCGGGCGGCGCCGGGCAGCGAGCCCTGGCCGTGCTTCCGCGATGCGTCTGAGGTGGTCATGGCCGACACATTAGCAGCAAAGGTTTGAGATGTTCAAAGTAGTTGTTTGAGGTTGAGGCTAGATCCGGACACGAACGAAGCTGACGCACCATCAGTTCACTCCGATCGGCCCGATTGACCGCTCAACGGTTATACGTATAACTTGGGCGTCGTCCCCGCCCCCGCCTGCCCAGACCGGAGACGACGCCGATGGGCTATCTCGCCCTGCTCCGCGCCCCCCACGTCAGCCGCCTGCTCCTCGGCACCCTGCTCGGCCGCCTGCCCGCCGGCATGACCGCCCTGGTGATCGCCCTCGCCCTGCGCGAGGCCGGCACGCCGTACGGGCGGATCGGGCTGGCCACCGCCGCGTACGCGATCGCCGCCGCCGTCGGCGGGCCGGTGCTCGGGCGGATCGTGGACCGCACCGGGCAGCCGCGCGTCCTGCTCGCCTCCGCCGTGCTGGCCGGCGGCGGGTACGCGCTGCTCGCCCTCGCCCCCGGCTCCGCGCTCGCCGCCCCGCTCGGCGCCGCGATCGCCGGGCTCGCCATGCCCCCGCTCGAACCCTGCCTGCGCTCGCTCTGGCCGGAGGTGGTGGAGGAGGAGCAGCTCGACACCGCCTACGCCTTCGACTCCGCATCCCAGCAGATCCTCTACGTCGCCGGGCCGCTGGCCGTGGCCGGGATCGCGGGCCTGTTCAGCCCGGTCGCCGCGCTCTGGGTGGCCGCCGGGCTGGGGCTGGCCGGCGCACTGATCGTCGCCACCACCGCCCCGGCCCGGGCCTGGCGCGCCCCGGCCCGGGCGCACTCCGCCGGACTGCTCGGACCGCTGCGCTCCCCCGGCCTGGTGCTGCTGCTGGTCGGGCTGGCCGGGGCCGGCTGGGCGGTCGGCGCGCAGAACGTGCTGTTCATCGCCTACGCCGAGCGCCACGCCGGCGCCCTGCCGGGCGGCGCGGGCACCCTGCTGGCGCTGGCGGCGCTCGGCGGCCTGCTCGGCGCGCTCGCCTACGGTGCGGTGAAGTGGCGCAGCAGTACGGCCACCCGCACCTGGGTGATGGCGCTCGCGATGGCCGCCTCCTACCTGCCGCTGGTGCTGCTGCCCGGGCCGTACCCGATGGCCGCGCTGGCCTTCCTGTCCGGGATCGTGCTGGCGCCGCTGCTGGCGGCGGCGTTCGTGCTGGTCGCCGAGCTGGCGCCGACCGGGACGGTGACCGAGGCGTTCGCCTGGCTGGTGACGCTGTTCGCGACCGGCAACTCGCTCGGCTACGCGGTCTCCGGCAACCTCGCCGAGGACTCGCTGCGACCGGTGGCGCTGTGCGCGGCGGGCGGGATCGCGCTCGGCGGCCTGCTGCTGTTCGGCGCCCGGCGCTGGTTCCGGGCGGCGCCGCTCGCGCCGATGGCGCAGCCGGTCCCGGTGGGCTGAGGCCCCCACGGACGACCGCGCCCACCGGGGTCTGGCCGGTGGGCGCGGTCTTTTCGCGTTCCCCTGCTCCTCCGAGGCTCCGGCTACTCGCGCCACTCCTGCCACGGCGGCGCCCCGGCCGCCGGCGCCGTGGAGGAGCGCAGCACCAGCGAGGTGGCCAGCGGCGGGACCGGCGACACCCGCTCCCCGCGCAGCAGGCCCGCCAGGGCCGCCGCGCCGGCCCGGCCCAGCTCCTCGCCGGGCAGGTCGACGGTGGTCAGCGGCGGGGCCAGCAGCGCCGCCACCGGGACGTTGTCCATGCCGACCACCGACAGGTCGGCCGGCACCCGCAACCCCAGCTCGGCGGCGGCCTGGTAGACCCCGGAGGCGACCACGTCGTCGTCGCAGATCACCGCGCGCGGGTGGTCCGCACGCTCCAGCAGGCGGTGTGCCACGCTCCGCGCGGCCGGCTGGCCCTCGTTCAGGCTGACGCCCAACTCCACGACGTCCAGGCCGAGTTCGGCGGCAGCCTGCTCGAACGCGGCCTGCCGGACCCGGAACGTGTACGCGGAGTGGGTGGAGCGCAGCCGCCCGATCCGGCGGTGGCCGAGGCCGGCCAGGTGCTCGACGGCGGCGCGCATCCCGCCCGCCACGTCGAGCTCGACGGTCGGCCGGGCCCGGTCGGTGCCCGGGTCGGCGTCCAGGAAGACGGCGGGGGTGTCGGCGGGCAGCTCGCCGAGCTGGCTGTCGTCCGGGGAGCAGATCAGCAGGCCGTCGAAACGGCTGGTGGTGGCGGCCTCGGCGAGGGTGGCACTGCCCCAGCCGGAGCTGACCACGACCGCCAGGCCGTGCCGGCCGGCCTCCTCGTGGACGCCCTCCAGCACCCGGCCGAAGAACGGGCCGAGGATGTTCGGCACCGCCAGCAGGATCATCCCGCTGCGGCCGAGCCGCAGTTGCCGGCCGGCCGCCTGCGGGCGGTAGCCGAGGCTGCGGGCGGCCTCCCGGACCCGTTCCCGGGTGGCGCCGGAGACCCGGCGGCCGGCCTCGGCGCCGGAGAAGACCAGCGAGACGGTGGCCTGGGAGACCCCGGCGAGCCTGGCCACGTCCCGGCCGGTGGGCCGGCGGACCGGAGCCGGCCAGGTGCCGGCCTCGCGCTCGGCGGGCGCCTCGGGCGACTCGGGCGCCTCAGGCGCCTCAGGCGCCTCAGGCGACGGGCCGGACGGCCCAGGCGACCCGGGCGCTCCGTAACCGGAGGCCGAAGCGACGGAGTCGGAGTCGGAGTCGGCGGATGCGGGCACGGCGGCTGCGGTCGCGGGTCCGGCCGGGGTCAGCTCTGCCCGGCGGCGGCTGTCCGGACGGCCTCGTCGACGGCGTCCTCCTCGGCGTTCTGCGCGGCGATCCGCTCGGCGGTACGGCTGCGCAGGCCGGAGACCTTGGTAGTGATCTGGGCGGACATCTCGTCGCGCTGCCGGCTCAGCAGCACGTAGCTGAGCGGCGCGGAGGCGATCGCGGCCAGCAGGAACAGGAAGATGACGCCGACCTGGCCGCTGACCGGGATGATCCCGAAGTGCCCGAGCAGCAGGGCGACCAGCAGGCAGCCGAGGAAGATGCTGACCCGCAGGGAGGTGTAGCGAAGCGTGGCGTGCGACTTCTCCGGGCCGGTGCTGCTCACGGGGACACGTCCTTCTCACTGGTCTGGGTGGGGGCCGGTCTCCCAGTGAAGCATGCCTGACGGGCGGCGTGGGGAAGGGGGCGCCAGTCCCCCGCCCACCGCCGCCCACCCGGTGTCCGGATCAACGCAGGTCTGGGGCTCGTCTGACGATTCCCGCCGCGCGACGCGCATGGTCAGACGAGCCCCCGCCACATGGTGATGTCGTCGCGGTCGTCCCCGGGCGCCACCCGGATCGCGGCCGGCACCCGGCCGACCTCCCGGTAGCCGCAGCGGGTGTAGAAGCGCTCCAGGCCCTGGCCGCCGCGCGCCGTCAGCCGCAGGCCCTCCAGCCCCCACTCCCGGGCGATCCGCTCGGCCTCGGCGAGCAGCCGGACGCCGTAGCCCCGGCCCTGGCAGTCGGGGTGCACCATGACCCGCTTGAGCATCCGCCAGTGCTCCATGAGGTCGAAGCGCATCGACTCGAAGAAGAGCACGCCGACCAGTCGGCCGGTCTCGCTCTCGTGGGCGACCAGCAGCCGGTCCGGACCGTCCGGGTGGACCCCGGCGAACTGGTGGTCGGCGGTGTCCCAGACCTCGTCCTCGGTGACCGGCGCCACGAAGCCGACCGCGCCGCCGGCGTTGGTGACGTCGACCCACAGCCGGACGACGGCGGTGCGCAGGTCGGGGTCGGGCTTCGGGTCGAGGGTGAAGGTGAGCGCCATGGTTGCGGAGCCTAGCTTTCCGCTACGACACCGGGGCGTCCGGTCCGGCACCCGGTCCGGCACCCGGTCCGCCGACGGGCCTGCCACCCCGGCCGCCGGCTGACCGAGCACCCCGGCCGCCGGCTGACCTACGACAGCGCCGGGACCGCCCGGTCCGTCCGCCCGGTGCGCAGCGCCAGGCAGAGCCCGACCGCGATCGCGCACAGCGCGCCGGCGCCGTACCAGGTGAGGTCGTAGTTCCCGAGCGCGTCACGGGCCAGGCCCGCCAGCCCGGCGACGACGGCCGCGCCGATCTGGTGGCTGGCCAGCACCCAGCCGAAGACGATCGGGGCGTCCTCGCCGAAGTGCCGGCGGCACAGCGCGACGGTCGGCGGCACGGTGGCCACCCAGTCCAGGCCGTAGAAGACGACGAAGGCCAGGATCGGCGGCTCCAGCGAGCCGGCGAGCAGCTGCGGCAGCAGGAGCAGCGAGAGTCCGCGCAGCCCGTAGTAGACGACCAGCAGGAGCCGGGAGTCGACCCGGTCGGTGAGCCAGCCGCTGAAGATGGTGCCGGCCACGTCGAACAGGCCGATCAGGGCGAGCAGGCCGGCCGCCGTGGTCACCGGCATGCCGTGGTCGTGCGCGGCCGGGATGAAGTGGGTGCCGACCAGGCCTGCCGTGGTGGCGCCGCAGATCGCGAAGGAGCCGGCCAGCAGCCAGAACGCCCGGCTGCGGGCGGCGTCCCGCAGCACCCGCAGCGAGCGGGCCAGCGCGCGGGTGTCGGCGGCGGGGGCCGGTGGCTCCTCGGTCGCGCCGTACGGGAACAGGCCGAGGTCGGCGGGCCGTTCGCGCATCAGCAGCAGGACCGGGACGGCGACCGCGCTGGCCGCGAGCGAGACCACGACCACCGCCGAGCGCCAGCCGTGGTGCTCGACCAGCCAGGCGCCGACCGGCAGGAAGACCAGGTTTCCCGCCGCCCCGGCGGCCGTCAGCACGCCGGTGACCAGGCCCTGGCGGGCCTGGAACCAGCGGCCGGTGATGGTGGTGGCGAAGGCGCCGGCCATCGAGCCGCTGCCCAGGCCCACCAACACGCCCCAGCAGAGCACCAGTTGCCAGGGCTCGCGCATCAGCATGGTGAGCCCGGAGCCGACCGAGATGGTCAGCAGCGCGCAGACCACCACCAGGCGCACGCCGAAACGGTCCATCAGGGCGGCGGCGAAGGGGGCGGTGAGGCCGTAGAGGGTCAGGTTGACGGAGGTGGCGCTGGATATCGTCCCGAGCGACCAGCCGAACTCGTTGTGCAGGGCGTCCATCATCAGGCTGGGCGTGGACCGGAAGCCGGCCGAGCCGAGCAGGACCAGCAGCGAGACGCCGGCCACCACCCAGGCGTAGTGCACCCGGGGGCGCCTGGCGGGGGCGGGTCCGTCGGACGTGGGTGTGGGGGCGAGGGCGTTGCGTTCGGTCACACGGACGAGTGTCCCGGGGCGCCGGAACCGCGACGAGTGGCCTGAATGACAGCTTTCGCAAGAATCGGGCCAAGGCCCGGCGTACCCTGGCCCGGACCGCCAACGGCACCGGAGGGGAACGTCATGGCACACCTGGTCGCGGTACTCGCCCTCGACGGCGTGATCGCCTTCGAACTCGGCATCCCCGCCCGCATCTTCGGCGGCGCCAAGGACCCGGCCGGTCGGCCGCTCTACGAGGTCGCCACCTGCACGCTGGACGGCCGGCCGATCGCCACCAGCGCCGACTTCCGGATCGCCGTCGACCACGGCCCCGAACTCCTGGAGCGGGCCGACACGGTGGTGATCCCGGCCTCCGCCGACTCCAGCCCGGCCACCGTCGACGCCTCCTTCACCCCCGACCTGGCCGCCGCGCTGGCCCGGATCCGGCCCGGCACCCGGCTGATGTCGATCTGCACCGGCTCCTTCCTGCTGGCCGCCGCCGGGCTGCTGGACGGCCGCCCGGCCACCACCCACTGGCGCTACACCCGGCGCTTCGCCGAGCTGTACCCGAAGGTGCGCCTCGACCCCGACGTGCTCTACACCGACGACGGCGACGTCCTCACCTCCGGCGGGGTGGCCGCCGGGGTGGACCTGTGCCTGCACGTGGTCCGCCGCGACCACGGCAGCGCGGTGGCCAACGCGGTGGCCCGCAACTGCCTGGTGCCGCCGTGGCGCGAGGGCGGACAGAAGCAGTACGTCGAGGCCCCGAGCCCGGTGGACCCGAGCGGCCCCGGCACCGCCGCCGTCCGCGCCTGGGCGCTGGAACGCCTGGACCAGCCGCTGGCGCTGCGCCAACTCGCCGACCGGGCGGGCATGAGCGTGCGGACCTTCACCCGGCGCTTCCGCGAGGAGACCGGGGCCAGCCCCGGCCAGTGGCTCACCGTGCAGCGCACCGAGCGGGCCCGCCAGTTGCTGGAGCGCACCGACCTGACGATCGACCAGGTGGCCCGGGAGTCCGGATTCGGCACCGCCGCCTCGCTCCGGCTCCAGCTGCGCGGCCGACTGGACATCGCCCCCAGCGCCTACCGGCGCACCTTCCGCGCGGTTCCCGGGTGACGTCCGGACGACTCCCGAGTGGCTCCCGAGCGGTTCCCCGGCGGTTCCGGACGACTCCCGGGCGAACTCCCGGCGATCCTCGGCCAGGTGGCCGGAAAGTGCCGCAGTACGGCGGCGGATCGGATGGCGGCGAGCCGCGTGCACCCCGAGCACGGCGCGGCAGGCCGCCATCCAATCGCGACGCACGGGCCCTGAACCCGCGCCGCGCACTCCGTACTCGCCAAGGAGCGCCCGCAACCGGCGTCCACGGCCCCCCTGCTGACGCGGTCCCCCTGGACAACAGCACCGCGGCGGCGTTCGGGCGTCCCCTCGGCGTCCCCTCACAACGGAGAGCCGCACCCAAGCGTGATCAGTCGGATACGTCACGTCAATGGGTAGTCCGAAATTCGGAATGGTTGCGTCAACTTTCGGCCGGTGATCTCCGCCGACGATCTCCACCATCGATCCCCACCATCGATCACCGGCGGAATCAGCCGGGATCAGCCGGGCCCGTCCGGGACCGGCCGCAGGAGCAGCCCCGGACCCGCCGCTACTGCGCCAGCGCCGCCCAGTCCACGCCCGCCAGCGGCTCCGCCGACCGGGCCTCGGCCCCGATCTCGCACCACACCCGCTTGCCCGAGCCGTCCGGGTACCAGCCCCAGCGCTCGCAGAGCAGCTCGACCAACTCCAGGCCGCGCCCGTTGGTCGCGTCCTCGTCCGCCCCGGCGTGCCGCGGGGCGGGGGCCGCCTGACTCGCGTCGGCGACCTCCACCCGCAACGGGCCCGGCGGCTCACCGGCCGCCGGGTCCTCATCCACCGGCAGGCAGAGCCGCAGCACGGCCGGACACCCGGTGTGCACCACGGCGTTGGTCACCAGCTCGGAGACCACCAGCACCACCGTCTCGGCGACCGGCGCGTCCGGGTCCACCCCGTGGTTCAGCAGCCGCGAGAGCACCCACCGGCGGGCCCGGCCGACCTCTGCGGGGTCAGCCTGCACCGCCAGCTGTACCTGAAGAACCTGCACCGCTCCACCACCCGCACTCGCAGTTCGGCCATCGTCCCGATCGGGCCGGATCGTCCAGCCGGCGGGCGCTCGCACGTCGCCCGGTGCCACCCGAGCCCTCACCCGGGCTCCCGAGCGGCGCTCACCCGGCCTGTCCCGCCCGAGCCGACTCGTCCGTCGCACCCTGGCCTCGACTCGAATACGCCTCAGGATGAGTGGGCGGACGGGCCGCAGCAAGCGCTTCGGGCATATTCCAGCGATCGGGGGACAGGGCAGTGCATACTGTCCCGCTCACTCTCGCGAGCCTCGTACCGGCACTCGTCCGGCCCGGGCCGACCGGCCGGTCCCGCCGTGGCGAACCTACCGCCGGACGCCCCGGAGGCCCGGCCCGCCACTCGCGAACCACCCGTGCGACATATGTCCAACGGACTTCGAACATCATCATCGACGGACCGTCCCACGAGCGGACCGTCCCACCGACGGACCGTCGAACCGGTCGAACCATGTGACGATCCGCAAGCCCGGGTTCCGTTCTTCGGGGAATCGTCCCACCGCCGCGCGGCCGCAAGATACCGTTGGGTACGCCAGCGAACCCGGGCAGGAGGGTGGTTCCCGATGGCCACCCCCGACGGCGCGCCGCGCTGGGACGAACAGCTCCAACGCCGCCTCGCCCGCGGCGAGGAGACCGCGCTCGGCGAACTCTACGACCAGCTCGCGCCGATGGTGCACGGCCTGGCCGGGCGGATACTCGCCGACCAGGCCGCCGCCGCCCAGCTCACCCGGGAGATATTCGCCCACGTCTGGGAGCACCCCGAGGACTTCGACCCCGCCCAGGGCTCGCTGCGCTCCTGGCTCGGCGCGCTCACCCACCGCCGCGCGGTCGAGCGGCTGCGGGTGCGGCGGGCCGCCGAGCGGGCACCGAGCAGCGGCCCGAGCGGCGGCCCGAGCAGCGGCCTCGGCGTCGGCCTGGGCGGAGGACGGGACGGCGGCGAGGGCGCGGCCGAGGCGGAGATCCGCGCCGTGGCCACCGCCGCGCGCATGCAGTACGTGGTCGACTCCCTGCCCCAACCCCTGCGTGAGACCATCGCGGTGACGTACTACGACGGCCGCACCTACCAGGAGACGGCCCGGCTGCTCGGCATCAGCGAGCAGGCCGCCAAGCAGCGGATGCGGCTCGGCCTGGAACTGCTGGCCACCGAACTGGCCGACGAGCGCGCCCGACACGACGATCGGCACGACGACCCGCACGACGAGCGGCACGACGACCCGCACGGCAATCGGCACGACGACGGGGACGGGGGCACGTGAGCACCACCGAGGAGCGGCACGACGCCCTGCGCTCCCTGCTCGGCGCCTGGGCCCTCGGCGCCTGCCCGAGCCGCGAGGCCGCCGAACTCGAACGGCACCTGCGCGCCTGCCCGGAGTGCGCCGAGGAGGCCGCCCGGCTGCGCGAGGCGGCCGGCTGGCTCGCCCTGGACGAGCCGCTCGACCAGCCCGGCTCGCTGCGCCAGCAGGTGCTCGACTGGTGCCTGGCCCGCCGCCCGGCCGAACTGCCCGTCCCCGCCTGGGGCGTGCCGTACACCGCGGAGACCGCCAAGCTCGACGCGCTGCTGCGCGACCTCGGCCCGGAGGAGTGGCAGGAGGTGGCCGACCTGCCGTGGCACGGCGGCACCGGGCACCTGCGCCCGGCCGAGGTGCTGTGCCATCTCGCCGCCGTGGACGGCTACCTGGCGCTCGCCCTCGGCCTGCCCGACCCGGTGCCGACCGGCCCGGGCGCCACGCCCGCCCCGGCCGAGCGGCGGGTGCCGCCGCAGGAGCCGGCCGCGCACCCACCGACGCCCCGGGTCCCGCCGCAGGGCGGACCGTACGCCGGGATCACCGCGCGCACCGCCCGGCTGACCGCCGACCAGGCCGACCTCCCACCGCAGTCGGTCCGCGCCCGGTGGCGGCGGCAGACCCACGACCTGGTACGCAGCGCCGCGCTCGCCCCGCAGGGCAACACCCCCGTCGACTACGGCTTCGCCGTGCTGCCGCTGCGCGACGCCTTCGTGGACCGCGCCTTCGAGTGCTACGTGCACGGCGAGGACGTGGCCCGCGCGGTCGCCTACCCGTACTCCCCGCCGGCGCCGCAGCACCTGCGGCAGATGGTGGACCTGGCGGTCCGGATGCTTCCGCGGGCACTGGCCGAGCTGCGCGCCGCCCGCGCCGCCGCCGCGCCGGCCCTCCCGCCCGGTGCGGGGCAGGGCGGCCGACGGCTGCGGCTGGTGATCGACGGCCCGGCGAGCGGCGAGTGGCTGATACCGCTGGACGGGCCGGAGTCGGGGCCGTCCGGCGGCGAGCCGGTGGCCTCGATGGTGCTGGACGGCCTGGAGCTCTGCCAGTTGGCCGCCGCGCACCGCGACCCGGACCGGCTGCCGGTCGGCGAGCACGGCGACCGGGCCGCGATCCGCGAGGTGCTGCACGCCCTGCCGCTGCTCTCGCGGCCTTAGGGCCGGTCCAGGCCCTAAGGCTTGCGCACCCTCGGGACCTACCCGAAGACCACCGTGCGGGTGCCGTTCAGCAGCACCCGGTGCTCGCTGTGCCACTTCACCGCGCGGGCCAGCGCCTGGCACTCGACGTCCCGGCCGAGCGCGACCAGCTGGTCCGGGGTGATGTCGTGGGTCACCCGGGCCACCTCCTGCTCGATGATCGGGCCCTCGTCGAGGTCGGCGGTGACGTAGTGCGCGGTGGCGCCGATCAGCTTCACACCCCGGGCGTGCGCCTGGTGGTAGGGCTTGGCGCCCTTGAAGCTCGGCAGGAAGGAGTGGTGGATGTTGATCACCCGGCCGGACAGCGCGGTGCACAGCTGGTCCGAGAGCACCTGCATGTAGCGGGCCAGCACGACCAGTTCGACGTTCTCCTTGGCGACCAGGTCCAGCAGCTGCTGCTCGGCGTCGGCCTTGGTGTCCCGGGTGACCGGGATGTGGTGGAACGGGACGCCGTAGCTCTCGGCCAGGTCGCGCAGGTCGGTGTGGTTGGACACCACCGCGGCGATCTCCACCGGCAGGGCGCCGATCCGGGTGCGGTAGAGCAGGTCGTTCAGGCAGTGCCCGAACTTGCTGACCATGAGGACGATCCGCATCCGCTGCTCGGTCGGGTGGATCTGCCAGTCCATCCCGAACGAGGCGCCGACCGCGGCGAAACTGGCCCGCAGCTTGTCGGCGGTGACCGGCTCGGTGGCGGAGAAGTGCACCCGCATGAAGAACAGCCCGCTGTCGCCGTCCCCGAACTGCTGGCTGTCGATGATGTTGCAGCCGGTCATGAAGAGGTAGCTGGAGACGGCGTGGACGATGCCCTGCTTGTCGGGGCAGGACAGCGTGAGGACGTACTGGGCGCTGGCCGGCTGCTGGTCCACTGGGGGTATCCCGTCCTGAGGTCGTGGCGTTTCTGGGTGGTCCAGCGTGTCACATCCTGGACGGTCGCCGCCCCGCTGCCCGTACTGCGGGACGGCGCCGCTCAGCACTGTGACCAGGCGCCCGACCGACCGACCGACCGTCCGGCCGACCGACCGGGCGCCCCGGCTCAGACCTGGGTGAGGATGCGCAGCACGTCCAGCGACTTGGGCGCCGCGTCCGGGTCGTCCCCGTCGTTCACCGCCAGCGCGACGTGCGCCTCGCGCGTGGCCCGGACCGCCTCCGGCCACCCGGGGTGGCCGAGGTAGGCGGAGGCCGGGGCGTCCGCGCCGACCTCGTGCAGCAGCTGGACGACCCGCAGCACCGCCACGTCGACCAGGGCGGCCTCGGCGGAGTCGCGGAAGATCGTGCCCACGTACTTCTCGGCGGACCAGCGGTCCAGCCAGGTGTCCTCGACCAGCCGGTAGACGGCGTCGGTGACGTCGCCGTACCCCTCCCGGCCGATCAGCCAGGTCTCCTGCTGGAAGCCGGGGTCGGACAGCATGTGCAGCGCCGAGCGCAGTCGGGCTCGCCAGCGCCACCAGGGCAGGTCGTTGAGCGGCATGCCGCCCATGGTGCTGGAGCGGTGGCCCGGACGAGAAGGGTTTCGGGCAGACCGGTGCGAAGAATCTGTGCTGGCGGACATGAAGAACGATCGTACGTTCCCCGTCCGTTCGTGCTCCACTCCCGATCTACACGCGTACCGCCCCGGATTTCGGCTCGCATTTTCCGACCGTTCACACTTCGGCCCTCTCGACGTGTGACACCGGGGCTTGGCTTGCTCCGGTGCGCCGGATGGCGCCCCAGAGAGGGAAGACCGATGACCCGCCGAAGGGACTCGCTCCAGGCCCGGCACCAGCTCGCGCGGCGACGCCGCCCGATCGCCGCGGCCGCCACCGCCGCGGCCCTGCTCCCCACCCTCTTCTCGGCCTCCGCGTGCGGCGGACCGGCCGATGCCTCCACCAACGGCGGCGACCTCACCGTGATGACCTGGGCCCCGTCCGGTACCGGCTCCGCCGACCGGCCCGGCATGACCGCGCTCGCCGAGGCGATCGGCAGGGACGCCAACCTCAAGGGCGGACTGAACGGCCGCCGGCTGAACGTCCTCACCTGCAACGAGCACAACACCGCCGAGGGCGCCAAGACCTGCGCCCAGCAGGCGGTGGACGCCAAGGCGGTCGCCGTGATCGGCTCCTACAGCCAGTACGGCGACGACTTCATGCCGGTCCTGGAGCGCGCCGGCATCCCCCTGATCGGCGGCTACGGGCTCTCCCAGCCGGAGTTCAGCAGCCCGCTGTCGTACCCGGTGGACGGCGGCATGCCCGCGCTGATCGGCGGCAGCGGCCGCCAGCTGGTCGAGGCCGGCTGCAAGGCCGTCGCACTGGTCCGCCCGGACACCCCGGCCGGCGACAACCTGCTCGGGTACCTGGCCAACGCGCTCAAGCCGGCCGGGATCAAGCTGCTCGACGTCAAGGCGCCCGAGCAGTCCTCCGACTACACGGCGGTGGCCCGCAAGGCGATCGGCAAGGACGAGTCGGCGAACTGCCTCACCAGCGCCCTCGCCGCCGAGCCGACCGGCAACCTGCTGGACTCCTACCGCCGGCTGAACCCGAAGAACACCCGGATCGCCTCGGTGATCGGCAGCGTGCAGCAGTCGGTGGTCGACTCCACCGGCGGCGACTCCGGCCCGCTGGCCGGCGCCTACGTCACCAGCTGGTACCCGCCGGAGTCGGCCAAGGTCTGGGACGGGCTGCGCGCCGTGGCCCACTCCGACGCCGCCGGCGGCCGGAGCATCGACGTCTCCGACCCCGGTGTGCAGACCACCTGGGTCGCGTACGAGGTGTTCCGCCAGGCCGCCGAGAAGGTGGCGGCGGCCGGTCGGCCGGTCACCGCGAAGACCGTCACCGGGCTGCTGGACAGCGGCGAGGGCATCGACGTCGGCCTCACCCCGCCGCTGAGCTGGGGCACCACCAACATGCTGCCCAGCACCGAGTCCCCGCGACTGGTGAACACCTGGGTCACCTACCAGGTGGTCAAGGGCGGCCGGCTGGCCCTGCAGCAGCCGGGCTTCGTGGACGTCCGCTGGGTGCTCACCGGGAGCCGCCCGCCGGCGTGACCGCACGGACCCGGCGAAGGGGCGGGCCAGGTGCCCGCCCCTTCGCCTTCCTAGAGGTCGCCGTCGCTGCGGTTGGGCAGGCCGGTCTGGGCGGCGATCGCGTTCCAGAGGGTGGCGGCCTGCTTCTTCGCGGTGGTCGCCGTGCCGCTGGCCTGGACGGCGTTCTTGTAGTGCTGGTTGTCCAGCTTCTTCGGGTCGCAGGCGCCCGGGGCCTGGGAGTCCGAGGCCCAGGCCGCGTACTCGTCGTCGGCCTGCGCGGAGGCGGTCCACGCCGCGTTGAGCTGCTCGACCAGCTGCGGGCCGCCGGGCAGCTTGTCCGTCTTCAGCTGGCCGAGCTTGGCCTGCAGTTCGCGCCGCTTGCCGGCCGCGCCGGTGAGCGCCTGCTGCGACTCGGGCAGCTTGTCGCACTTCTGCACCGAGGAGACCGCGCCGACCACCGCCGAGCGGCTGTCGCTCGCGGTGCCGATCAGGTCCGACAGCGGCTGGGCCTGGGCCTTGACCGCCGGGTCGACGGCGGCCGCCGAGCCGCTCGCGCTCGCCGTGCCGGTGCCGGTGGCGGCGGCGCTGCCGGTGGCGGCCACCGGGGAGGTCTTCCGGTCGGCGCCGGAGGTGGTGTCGTCCCCGTTCATCAGGACCGCGACCAGGATGCCGGCCGCCGCGACGCCGGCCACCACGCCGCCGATGACCAGCTTGTTGGAGGGACGGCCGCCGCGGACGCGCTCCGGCGCGGTCACCTGGGTGTTGTCGAAGCCCTGGCCGTAGCTCTGGCCGTAGTCCTGGCCGGGCTGGCCGGGGTTCTGCCCGTAGTCCTGGCCGGGGTAGGCCGGCTGCGGCTGCGCGGCCTGCGGGTAGCCCTGGTAGCCGGCCTGGCCGGGCTGCTGCGGGTACCCGGGCCGGGCCTGGGCCGCGGGGTAGCCGCCCGTGTGCGGGTCCCCGGCCGGGTACGGCGGCAGGTGCTGCGTCTCCGGGGCCGGGTCGTGCTGCGGGACGCCGTAGCCGGGCTGCGGCGCGCCGGCCCACGGGGCGGGCTGGGCCGGCATGGCCTGGGTCGGCAGCGCGTGCCCGCCCTCGCCGAGGTACTCCGGCTGCCCGGACGGCTGTCCCACCGGCGGCACGGCCGCCTGGCCCTGCTGGTGGCCCGGCGCGCCCTGGGGCTGGCCGGGCTCGGGGCGGAACAGGTCGTCCAGGTTGAAGTCACCCGAGTTGGGATACGAGCGGCGCTGGCTCAACGCGATTCCTCACCTGTGCACGACCGCGCGCTGACGGCGGACCACATCTCGTCGTTTCTTGGGAGCATCACAGTTCCTTGGACGTCGCGCCCACGCTACCGGTTCACCGAACCGGGTGACCACGTGGGCGGGACAACATCCCTCACGCTCCCCTCACACCGCCCTGCCGGGGCTCAGGCTGCCTCCGCATCCGCCCTGGCGTGGAACTCGCGGACCACCCGCTGCTCCCGGTACGGCTCCAGCCGGCGCCGGAACTCGTCCAGGTACTCCACGCCGCGGTTGGACCGCAGCCCGCTCAGCAGCCGGACCGCCTGCGCGCCCGTCTCACAGGCGCGTTCGAGGTCCCGCTGTTGCAGCTGGGCGGTGGCGAGCAGGACGAGGTCCACCGCGCGGCGGCGGACCCGGGTCGGCGGGTGCAGGTCGAGCGCCCGGCGGGCGTAGTGCTCGGCCTGGCCGGCCTGTTCCAGGTCGCGGTGACAGTGGGCCAGCTCGTCCGCCAGGTAGGCGTCGTCGAAGTGGACGATCCAGTCCGGGTCGTCCTCCGGGTGGCGCTTCTCCATCATCTCCAGCGCCTTGGCCGCCACCGCCTCGCAGGAGCGGGCGTCCCCGAGCAGGGCGTGTCCGCGGGCCTCGGCGGCGTAGAACATCGCCATCGCCGTCGGGGTGGCGACCGTCCGGGCGCCCTCCTGCGCGGCGCGGGCGAGCTGGGCGATCTCCCGCGGATTGCCGAGCGTCGCCGCCAGGTGGCTCATCGAGGCCGCCAGCACGTAGCCGCCGTAGCCGCGGTCGTCGGCGGCCTGGGCGAGCCGGAGCGCCTGGATGTAGTAACGCTGGGCCAGACCGGGTTGGCCGGTGTCCACCGCCATGTAGCCGGCCAGTTCGGTCAACCTGGCCACCGCGGCGAAGAGTTGGCGCCCGGTCTCCTCCCGGTACGCCCCGCCGAGCAGGCTGGAGACCACCGAGTTGAGGTAGTGCACGACCACCGGGCGCACGTGCCCGCTGCCGAAGCGGTGGTCCAGGTCCACCAGCATCGTGGTGGTGGCCTTGATCGCGGCCACGTCGGTCGGGCCGACCCGGGGGCCGCCGGCGCGTGCCACCACCGGGTCGGGCGGGGTGATCAGCCAGTCCCGGCTGGGCTCCACCAGCGCCGAGGCCGCGACCGTGGCCCCGGTCAGGAAGTCCCGCCGGCCGACGTCGCTGCGCCAGAGCTCGCAGACCTGCTCCAGGGCGGCGTTCAGGGTCGGCGCGAACTGCAGCCCGATGCCGGAGCTGAGGTTCTTGCCGTCGGCCATGCCGATCTCCTCGACCGACACGCTGCGGCCGAGCTTGCGGCCGAGGGCCTCGGCGATCACGGCCGGCGCTTGTCCGCGCGGCTGCTGACCGCGCAGCCAGCGGGCGACGGAGGTCTTGTCGTACCGCAGGTCCAGACCGTGCTCGGCGCCGCAGAGGTTGACCCTCCGGGCCAGGCCCGCGTTGGAGCAGCTGGCCTCCTGGATCAGTTGCTGCAGACGCTCGTTGGGCTGTCGTGCGACGAGTGGTCTCGCGGCCATTGGGCTTCGCCTCCCCACACCCTCCGGTCCCGGCCGGCGGGCGACGATTCTGCTGATCTGTTGCCGACTGTCCGACCGTCCAAGGAATCTGACACCAGGTTAGCGATCAGCAACGCCAGCGGGATACCCACGGTGACGAACCGCACCCCCCACGCGCCCTGGGAAATGCTCCCGTGCGCCCCCACTGCGCCTGCCTCCACCCGCCTCAACTCGCTTGAGTAACCGGATCGGGTGACATTGCCGGAATGCGTCCAACCGGCCCCCGCCGGGCCGTAACCAGCCTCACACACGGTAGTTGAGCAGCGCGTGGAAGACATCCCCGACTCCCCCGACCAGGGCAAGAACGCCGGACTGCCCCCGCTGCTCATCGAAGCCGTCGGCTACGCCGAGGACCGCCACTGGGAGGTCGCTCCCGGTGCCTGGCTGATCGACGGCGACGGGCCCGCCCGCTGCTCCTGCGGCGACCCGCGCTGCCTGCTGCCGGGGGCCCACCCGCTCGACGCGGACTGGGCCCGCAAGGCGAGCGCCGGGCCGGGGGCGGTACGGCGCTGGTGGACCGAGCGGCCGCAGGCCTCGATCCTGCTGCCCACCGGCCGGTCCTTCGACGTCCTGGACGTCCCGGAGACGGCCGGATGCCTGGCGCTGGCCCGGATGGAGCGGATGGACCTCCAGCTGGGCCCGGTCGCGGTGCTGCCCGCCTCGCCCGGGCGGGTCGGCCGGCGGCTGCACTTCCTGGTGCTGCCCGGGGTGGCGGCCAAGCTGCCGGAGATGCTCCGCAAGCTCGGCTGGCCGCCCGGCCGGCTGGACCTGGTCGCCCGCGGCGAGGGGGACTGGACGGTCGCCCCGCCGTCCCGGATCGGCGGCACCGGCTACGCCCAGTGGGCCCGCTCCCCCTCGGCGCTCAACCGCTGGCTGCCCGACGCCGCCGAGCTGATCAGCCCGCTCGCCTACGCGTGCGGACGCGAGGCGCCCGCCGCCGTCCGCCCCGAGCCCGCGCAGCCGGCGGCGGTGCGCTGAACGGACGCGGCGACGATTCACCGCCCCGCGCAAGACCGCCCTGGACCGATCGGGTGAGGGCGCACGGCGCGCGACACCCCTGCGCGCGACTGACGGGCCTTGTCTCCCACCGGAGACGGGGCCCGTCACACGCATGTGCGGATAAGGCCTCGGTCTACCCGCTGATCATGGGCGAAAGCCCCCCGGACGAGTGACAACGCTCAAGGATTGCCATGATCGGCCGAGGGGAGGAATTGCGGTGCGAGGGGACGCCGGAGGGAGCGCTCGGACGGGGAAGCCGGGCGAGGCGGTGGAGGGGACCGGGAGGGAGCGGAGGGGAACGGGAGGGACGGGAGGGACGGGAGGGAACGGGGAGGGTACGGGGAGGCGAAAGGGCCCGCTGCACGGGAAGCAGCGGGCCCTTCTCGTCGTTCCGGGGAGGCCCCGGTGGCCGCCCGCTCAGGCCTGGGCGACGAAGACGTGCTGGGCGATGTCCTTGCCCAGCTCCGCCGCGTTCTCCCCGGTGCCGACCAGCACGCCGCCGACGCCGACGCCGGCGCTCACCTGCACGGTGGAGCCCGGCCGGATCCCGGCCCGGCGCAGCGTGCGCATCAGCTCGCCGTCGGTCTGGATCGGCTCGCCGATCCGGCGGACCACCACGCTGGCGCCGCCGTCGCCCGGCCTGACGGTGTCCAGCGGGACGAGCGCGGCGTCGAAGCCCTCGCCCTCCGCCTTGGCGTCGCCCAGCTCGTCCAGGCCCGGGATCGGGTTGCCGTACGGGGACTGGGTCGGGTGGCCGAGCATGGCGAGCACCTTGCGCTCGACCGTCTCGCTCATCACGTGCTCCCAGCGGCAGGCCTCCTCGTGGACCTGCTCCCACTCCAGGCCGATCACGTCGACCAGCAGGCACTCGGCGATGCGGTGCTTGCGCATGACGCGCACCGCCAGCCGGCGCCCGTCGTCGGTGAGTTCGAGGTGGCGGTCCCCCGCGACCTGCAACAGCCCGTCGCGCTCCATCCGGCCGACCGTCTGGCTGACCGTGGGGCCGCTCTGCTCCAGTCGCTCGGCGATCCGGGCGCGCATCGGGACGATGCCTTCCTCCTCCAGCTCCAGGATGGTGCGAAGGTACATCTCAGTGGTGTCGATCAGCCCAGACATCGCCGCTGGCTCCGTTCTTCGGTGTCCTCACCGCCAATTCTGACGTACTGCGCGGACAACCGGGCCCGCGCAGGGGCCCGGGGGACCGGTTTTCGTTCCTGTTGACAGCGGTGCCGCCGGGGCGCCACCGTGCTCGCCGTAGCTTTCTCCACTGGCGGTCTGGACCACCCGGACCACCCCACCCGGCCGGCTCCCCCACCGGCAGAGAGCGAAGGCAACAGATGAACGACCTGGTCGGCCGGTACTTCGACGCCGCGATCGCCCACCTCCAGCGGGTCCGGGAGGAGGAGGCCGACACCATCGAGGCCGCTGCGGCGCTGCTCGCCGAGGCGATCACCGAGGGACGCCGGGTGTTCACCTTCGGTGCCGGACACTCCGCGCTGCCGGCCCAGGACGTGGTCTACCGGGCCGGCGGGTTGGTCCCGATGAACCTGCTGAACGTCCCCGGGATGGCCGGGGTGACGGTGATGCCCGCGCCGCTGGCCAGCGCGCTGGAGCGGGTCTCCGGCCTGGCCACCACCACCCTGGACCTGACCCCGGCCACCGCCGGGGACCTGCTGTTCCTGATCTCGCTGTCCGGCCGTCAGGTCATGCCGGTCGAGCTGGCCCGGTACGCCCGGGACCGCGGCCTGAAGGTGATCGGCGTGACCTCGCTCGCCTACCCGGGCGAGGTGCCCTCGGCGCACCCGTCCGGCACGTACCTGAAGGACCACTGCGACGTGGTGCTGGACAGCAAGATCGCGGTCGGGGACGGCGAGCTGACCCACCCGGCCGCCGAGACCACCTTCGGCCCGGTCTCCACCATCGTGACCAGCGCGCTGATGCAGGCCGTGGTCGCCTCGGCGGTCGGCCGGCTGGCCGACGCGGCGGCCGCCGGCACCGCCGCGGCCCCGCCGCTGTTCCGCTCCGGCAACGTCCCCGGCGGCACCGAGTGGAACGCCAAGCAGATGGCCGACAACGCCGACCGGATCCTCTACACCTACTGAAGCCCCCGGGTGCCACGCACGGTGCCGGACCACCCACCGAACGTACCCGGCCCGGACAATCCACCGGGGCATCCCGGCCATTGCGGGCGGCCCCGGGGCGGGCCAGGCGTACCGGGAAGCCGCCCGGGGCAGGAGAGCGGTGCGACCGGAGCGACGGGTGGGGGCCGACCATGGCGTCTGGGACTGGACGGACGGGGTGGGTGCGCGAGCGGGACCTGCTGCCGGAGTTCTTCTGGACCGCCGACGCGGCCTCGCTGCGCGGCCAGCGGCGCTCGGTGCTCCTGTCCGCCTGGGAACTGCTGCTGCTGGTCCTCGCCGCCGCGACCGGCTCGGCCGACGGCGAGCCGTGGGCCTGGGCGGCGGCCGCCGCCTACCTCGGCGCGATCGCCCTCGCGGTGGTGATCAGCCGGCAGAACCCGCAGGGCCTCTGGTACGAGGGCCGGGCGGCCGCCGAGTCGGTCAAGACGCTGGCCTGGAAGTTCGCCGTCCGGGCGGACGCCTACCAGCCGCCGCCGCGCACCCTGCCGGACGCCGAGGGCCTGTACCGCTTCCAGCTCGGCGGGGTGCTGGGCGCCTTCCCGGGCGGCCGGGTGGTCGCGCCGGGCACCGGGGTGGAGATCACCGCGGCGATGCGCGACCTGCGCGAGCAGCCGCTCGCGGTGCGGCGCGAGGTGTACCTGCGGGAGCGGATCCAGGTGCAGCACGACTGGTACCGCGCCAAGTCCCGCTACTGCGCCCGGGCGGGCGACCTGGCCGGGGTGCTGGGCGTGGTCCTGCCGGCGCTCGGGCTGGTGCTGGCGGTGCTGCGGGCGCTCGGCGCGTTCACCTACGACGCGCTGGGCACGGTCTCGGCGGTGGCCGCCTCGGTCACCGCCTGGGCGCAGCTGCGCCAGTACCGCCCGCTGGCCGCCGCGTACGGGCTGGCCGCCGACGAGCTGGAGCTCATCCGGCGCCAACTGGCCGGGCTGGACCTGGCGTCGGCGGACGCCGAGGAGCTCTGGGCCCGGTTGGCCCGGGACGCCGAGGACGCGGTCTCGCGCGAGCACACCACCTGGCAGGCCCGCCGGGAGATCCGCACCACCACCGACCGGGACCACTGAGGAGGCCGCAGGTGTCGTTACGGATGGTCAAGGCCGCGGACGGCCGGGCCCTCGCCGTCGAGTCCCTGGGCGACCCGCGCGGCCGGCCGGTGTTCCTGCTGCACGGCATGCCCGGCAGCCGGGTGGGCCCGCACCCGCGCAGCACCGTCCTGTACCGGCTGGGGGTGCGGCTGATCTCCTACGACCGGCCCGGCTACGGCGACTCGACCCGGCAGTTCGGCCGCCGGGTGAGCGCGGCGGCGGCCGACGTCCGGACCATCGCGGACGACCTGGGGCTGGACGGCTTCGCGGTGCTCGGCCGTTCCGGCGGCGGCCCGCACGCGCTGGCCTGCGCGGCGCTGCTGCCGCAGCGGGTCAGCCGGGTGGCGGTGCTGGTCGGCCTGGCGCCGCGCGACGCGGCCGGCCTGGACTGGTACGCCGGGATGACCCCGTCCAACGTGCACGCCTACCAGGAGGCGGAGCGCGGGCACGGCCGGATCACCGACGCGATGGAGTTCCGTTCCCTGCAGATCAAGGACGACCCGGTCCGGCTGCTGAACGGGCTGCGGCCCGAACTGTCGCCCGCCGACCGGGAGGTGGTGGCCGACAGCGGACTGCGGCGGATGCTGCAGAGCAACTACCGGGAGGCGTTCCGGCACGGCGCGGACGGCTGGATCGACGACGTGCTGGCGTTCACCGCCGACTGGGGGTTCCGGGTCGAGGACATCGCGGTGCCGAGCTGGCTGTGGCACGGCGCCGACGACCAGTTCTCCCCGGTCGAGCACTCCCGCTGGCTGGCCGACCACATCCCCGGCGCCGAGCTCTTCCTGGAGCCCGGCGCCGCGCACTTCGGGGCGTTCCGGGTGCTGACCACCGCCCTGGCCTGGGCGGCGGGTTAGGGCGTGTCCGTCAGGCCGTCACCGGGGTGACCGGCGCTCCCCCGCCCAGCACGGCCAGGATGTTGTCCACCGCCAGCCCGCCCATCGCCTGCCGGGTGCGGACGGTGGCGCTGCCCAGGTGCGGGGCCAGCACCGCGCGTTCCTGGGCGAGCAGCGCGGCCGGGACGGCCGGCTCGTGCTCGAAGTTGTCCACGGCGGCGGCGAACAGCGCGCCGGACTCCAGCGCGGCGGCCAGCGCCTCCTCGTCCACCACCCCGGCGGTCATGCTGACCACCACCGCCCCGCGCGGCAGCAGGGCGAGCCGGCGGGCGTCCAGCAGGTGCCGGGTGGCGGCGCTGAGCGGGGCGGTGACGACCAGCACCGTGGAGGTGGCGAGCAGCTCCTCCAGCGGCCGCCAGGTGGCGCCGTCGGCCTGCTCGGGCGCCAGCTCGCGGCGGTTGTGGTAGCTGACCGGCATGTCGAAGGCGCGGGCCCGGCGGGCCACCGCCTGACCGATCCGGCCCATGCCGAGCACGCCGAGCGGGGTGCCGGCCAGCTCCAGGCCGAGCAGGAAGTTCGGCGCCCAGGTCCAGGGGCGGCCGGAGCGCAGCAGCCGCTCGCCCTCGCCGAGTCGGCGGGTGGCGGCCAGCAGCAGTGCCCAGGCCATGTCGGCGGTGGCGGTGGTGAGCACGCCGGGGGTGTGGGAGACCGGTACGCCGCGCTCGGCGCAGGCGGCCAGGTCGATGTTGTGGTGCCCCACCGCGTGGTTGGCGACGATGGCGAGGCCGGGGCCGGCCGCGTCCAGGAACTCGCCGTCCACCCGGTCGTCCAGGGTGGTGAGCACGGCCCGGCGGCCGCGGACGGCGGCCAGCAGGTCGGCCCGGTCCATCGCCTGGTCGGAGTCGTGGCAGGTGACGGCGTGGTGCGCGGTGAGCCCCTCGATCACCCCGGGCGCGAGGCGTCGGGTGACCAGCACCGGGGGCTGGGCCGGGGACGGGGACGGAGCCGGGGGCGGGGTGCTCATGAGCCCGCAGCGTACCCGCCCCCGGCGCGCCCCCGCCGTACCGTCCCCTTCGCCGTACCCGCCTCCGCCCCGCCCGGCCGCTCGGCTACACCGGCTGCGGCTCCAGGTCCCGGTTGATCCGCTTCCAGCCGCGCGCCGCCACCGTGTTGGGGTGTTCCTCCCCGAACTGCCGGATCAGCTCGCCGATCGCGCGCGCCCGCAGCTCGGCGGCCTGGGTGTGCCGGCCGGCCGAGCGCAGGGTGATCGCCAGATTGGCCTCGCAGGCGACGGCGTCCGGGTGCCGGGGCGTGTAGCGGTCGCACAGGCCCTGGTAGGCGGTCCGGCCGAGTTCCTCGGCGAGGCCGATCTGGCCGTCGTCGCCGTAGGCGTTGGCCAGGTTGATCATCGCGTTGAGGGTGTAGGGGTGCTCCGGTCCGACCGAGCCGGTCAGCCCCTCGACGGTAGCCCGGCCGCGGTCGATGGCGCCCTGGACGTCGCCGCTGCCGCGCAGGTAGATGCCGAGGTTGTTGGCGCAGGCCAGGGTGAAGGGGTGCTCGTCGCCGAACAGCCGCCGGTGGCCTTCGAAGACGGTGGAGCAGAGGTCCCGGGCGGCCTCCTTGTCGCCCGAGGCGCTGTGGTCGGCGGCCAGGTTGAGCGCGCAGGCGAGCGCGTCGGGGGCGTCGGCGCCGTACCGCTCCAGGTAGCGCTCGTAGGTCTCCTTGGTGATCCGGCGGGCCTCGGCGAGCTGGCCCATCCGGCGCAGCGAGACGGCCAGCGACTTGGCGTTGCGCAGGCTTTCCGGAAGCCCCGGGTCCAGCCCGTCGCCGAAGTCCGTGGTGACTTCCCGGAGCAGGTCCGCCGAGCCGCTGTAGTCGCCGAGTTCGCGCAGGTCCCGGGCGAGGGCGGACTTGGTGATGAGGGTGTACGGGTGCTTGGGGCCGAGCACGGCGATGCGCCGGTCCAGGGTCTCCTGGTCGAGTTCGCGGGCGGCCTCGCTCTCGCCGACCAGCCGGTAGTCGATCGCCAGGTTGTTCGCCATGGAGAGCGTGCGCGGGTTGTCGTCCCCGAACAACTCCCGGAACTGGTCGAGGATTTCCCGGTCCAGGTCGAGCGCGGCCTGGAACCGGCCGAGCGCCCGACGGTCGGCGCCGAGGGAGCCGGCCGTCATCAGGGTGTACGGGTGGTGCTCGCCGAGCAGCGCCCGCTGGCGCTCCAGGGTGTCCTCGTCCAGGGCCAGCGCCTCGGCGTAACTTCCCTGCGAGCGCAGCACGTTGGCGAGCTGGAAGCGCAGCAGCAGGGTCTGCCGGTCGTCCTCGCCGAGCTTGCCGGTCCACTCGGCGTCCAGGGCGTGGCCGAGGTCCCGGGCGCGGTCGAGTTCACCGCGCTTCCAGAGGTAGCGGACGCGGTCGATGAGCAGCTGGCGGGTGTCCGCCTCGTCGCAGTTGTGCGCCCTGGAGGGCGACAGGTGCGGCCAGATCTCGTCGAAGGCGGGCCAGTTGGCGGGGTCGTCGGTGTCGCCGAGGACGGGCCGGGCGCCGGTGAGGATGCGATGCACCTCGTGGACGGCGACCTCCTGCTCGTCGTCGGTCATCTCGGCCCGGATCACCGCCTGGACGAGGCGGTGCACCTGGAAGCTGTTGCTGCCCGCGTCCACCTTCGCCAGCGCGTACCGGCCGATCGCCTGGATCACCTTGCCCAGCATGAACTTGTCGCTGAGGTCGGCGTCGTACTTCACCAGCGCCCGGATCATCTGGTCGCTGTAGAACAGGTTCATCGAGATCGGCTCGGGCGCGAAGAACGCGCACAGCTGCAACAGCCGTACGGCGGCCGGGGACTGCTGGCGCAGCCGGCCGATCGAGACGTTCCAGGTGGCGCCGACCGGGGTCGGGTAGTCGGCGGGGCGGGAGACGGCCAGCGCGCGGGCCGCCTCGGCGTGCAGCTGGGCGACGTAGGTCTCCACCGGGGTGCCGGTGGTGTCCAGCCAGGCGGCCGCGACCTCGACGGCGAGCGGCAGGTCGCCGACCGCCTCGGCGACCCGGTCGGCGTCCGGGCGGGACAGGCCGCGGGCTCGCCGGCACAGGTGCTCGACGCTCTCGCCGCGGGTGAAGACGTCCACCTCCAGCGCCTCGGCGTGCCCGGTCCAGGCCTGGTTGCGGGAGGTGACCAGGATGTGGCCGGAGCCGCCGGGGAAGAAGCGGCGGATCTCGGCCGGTTCGTCGGCGTTGTCGAAGATCAGCAGCCAGCGCTGAGTCGGCACGCCGCGGCGCAGCGCCTCCCGGGCGGCCTCGGCGGCCTCGGTCACCGAGTCGCCGACCCGCAGGCCGAGTCGGCGGGCCAGGTCGGCCAGCGCCGGGGCGACCAGTTCGGTCTGCTCGGCGTCGATCCACCACACCAGGTCGTAGTCGGACATGAAGCGGTGCGCGTACTCCAGCGCCACCTGCGTCTTGCCGACGCCGCCGAGCCCGTACAGCGTCTGCGGGGTGGGCAGGACGGCCGCCATGCCGCCGCGCAGCTGGTTGCGCAGCTGCTCCAGGACGGCGGCGCGGCCGGTGAAGGAGGGGTTGCGCGGCGGCACGTCCCACACCGCCGGCTTGCTGCCGGGAAAGCGCGGTCCGCCGCCGTTGGCCTCGGTCAGCACGACGTCGCCGCGGCCGAGGGCGCGCAGCAGGGTCTGCACGGACTGCACCTCGTCGCGGCCGACCAGGTCGACCGGGTTGCGGTTGCTGAACGGCGCGGTGAGCCGCACGTCCCCGACCCGGACCGGGACGAGCTGGCGCCGGGTGCCGGACGGGTCGGAGCTGACCACCGACTCCCACAGCGCCCGGGCCTGCGGGGAGCGCTGGTAGGCGGGCGAGAGGACGGCGACGGTCCGGTAGGCGGCGTCGATGCCGCGCTCGGTCTCCTCGCGCGGGTCGGTGCCGGCGCTGAGGTCGCGGGGCAGCACCCGGAAGCCGGCCCGGGTGAGCACGGCCTCGATCCAGTCGGCCCACATCCGGTCCTCGGGCACGTAGGAGAGGTAGAGGTCGGCGGGGACGGACGGGCGGCGGCGGGTGAACGCGTCCACGTAGCGCAGCCGCAGTTCCTCGTCCAGCGGCGGCAGCGAGGCGACCCTGCCCTCGGTGATCATCGAGGTGAGCCGCTCGCAGGCGGCCAGCATCGAGGTGGGGGTGCCGGTCTGGTCGCCGAAGGTGGCCAGGATCTCCTCGTAGGCGTAGAACGGCCGGTACGGGATCTCCACCGAGCCCCAGTACTGGGCGAGTTCGTCGCCGTTCAGGCCGGACGGCAGCCCGTCGAAGCGGACCCGGGCGAGCGCCCGGCCGGCGTCCGCCTTCTCCTTCTCGCCTTCGTCGATGCGCATCGGGACGGGCAGGATGCGGATGCCGCGCTCGCGGTAGCGGTCGTGGATGTGCTGGGCGATCCGGGAGGCACCGTCGATCGACTGGTCGCTCAGGGTGAAGCAGACCACCAGGTCGTCGGGCATCTGGACGGTGCAGATCTCGGCGATGTCGGACAGACCGGTGCGCGAGTCGATGAGCACGTAGTCGTACCGCTTGCTCATGTCCGCCTTGAGGGCGTCGAAGAACTGCCCGCCGTCGAAGCGGTCGTAGAAGATGTCCCAGTCCAGGTGGGTGACGGCCTCGGAGTAGTCCCGGTTGAACTGGCCCGCGGACAGGAAGTCCAGGCTGCCGCCGGCCGGGAACAGCGGCCAGGACAGCGACAGCGCGTGCGGGTGCACCCGGGCGAAGTCCAGGTGCCAGCCCTCGGCGTGCTCGACCGGGCGCAGCGCCTCCTCGCGGTACTCGGCGATCAGGTCCATCATCCCGGTCGTGCCGGCCAGCGAGGCCGGATCGAGGAAGGGGTGGAAGAACTTGGCCAGGCCCGGCGCCTCCAGGTCCCAGTCCACGGTGAGCACCCGGAAGCCGTTGGCCGCCAGGATCCAGGCGGTGTTGGCGAGCGCCATGGTGCGCCCGGTGCCGCCCTTGTAGGAGTAGAAGGTGATGATCCGGCCGTTGCGGTCCTGCTCCGCGGAGCGCCGCTCGGCATCGCGCTGGGCGGTCAGTTCGGCCGCGGTGAGGCCCCCGATGCGGAGGTTCCTGGTGCGGTTCTCGCTCATCTGGGTCCTCCTACGGGCGCCGTCCGGCCATCGGGGTCATCGCCGTCGTCGCGGTCTGGGTGGTCGTCGTGGCCGAAGGGGTCTGATCTGCTCCCGTCCGCGCCGAAGCCGCCCGGTCCGCGCCGGAACGCGTCCCGCAGGTTCGGCCGGGGCGGCGACGGGTCCTCCGGCTCGGCCCTGGTGCGGCCCTCGAAGGCGTACTTGGCCTTCATGGCGGCCCGGGGCAGCGCGTCGTCGAAGTCCTCCAGGGTGTTCAGCCCGGTCGGGCCGGTCACGCCGAGGAAGCTGGGGCGGCTCGCCCGCCGGGTCTTGCGCAGTGCCTGGTCACTCAACTCGCCGAGTTCGCCGGCGCGTTCCTCGCACTCCGGGTCGTCGGTGTTCCACGGTTCCAGGACGCTCACCCAGGTGGCGTCGGAGCGGTCGAAGCGGCGGACGAGTTCGCGGCGGTTGGGGTCGCGCAGCGCCCACCGGTCGAGCAGCAGCAGGCCGGGGGCCTCGGCATTGCCATCGATGATCGAGTCGACCTCGTCGTCGAACTCGTGCACGGTCGGCTGGAAGCCCAACTGCCGGGCCAGCCGCACCGCGTGCTGCGCGATCGGCGAGCCGGCCGGGCGGTACGGGTGCCAGTCGGTGCGCCGGGTGCCGTAGAAGTCGGGGTTGCGGTCCGCCGGCAACTCGCCCTGGTGGTACGAGAGCACCGAGATCCGCAGCTGCTTGGTCGGCGCGCTCACGTTGAAGGCGCTGGGCAGCCCGTTGAAGTCCAGCTGCCGCCCGACCGGGATCACCGTCTCCTCCGCCACCTGCACGATCCGCGCCGCCAGCCGGTGCACGGCCAGCTCGTAGGCGGAGCGGAAGTAGGTCAGCTTCATCAGCGCGTACAGGCCCTCGGTGGCGTAGTCCGGCCCGAAACTCGCGTGGTTGAACTGCAGTTCGCTGGCCACGGCGGGCAGCCGGTAGCGGCTCATCGGCGCCCAGAGCACCGGCACGATGCCGCTGGTGCGCTCCGCGTCGATGGTCGCCGGGTAGACCGGTCGGCGGGTGAAGGCGTGCCACTCCTGACCGCACGGCACGCTGTTGAAGTAGCGCGGCGAGTACAGCGGTACGAACACCCGGCAGCTCGCCAGCTCCTCGGACAGCCGATCGGCCCACAACTCGCCCTGGTGCATGGACTCGTCCATGAATCCGACCGGCACCCCGGCCGGCGCCGTGGTCAGCTGCAGCACCGCCTCGCAGAGGTCCCGGTACAGCTGCCGAACCCAGTGGTTCGGATCGCCGGCGCCCCGTGCACCGGCCTTCGGGGTGTGCGCATAGGAGAGGAAGAAGTACGGCCGGGCATCGTCCTCGTCCCAGCCACGGTCGTTCACACGTGCCTCCCCCGGGCCCGTCGGCAACCTGGTTCCCGCAGCCCCCGTGCGGCGGGGTCTCAGTGTAGGAACGACTGAGGGCCCAATGGAATAGCACAACGGGTCGTACGAATTGACATGACCGAAACGACGACCACGAAGGCCGGACAGGCACGGGCCCCGATCACCGAACGGGGCCCGTGTGCCATGCATGGCACCTATGTCCGGTCGCGACGGTCCCGCCGGTGACGCAGCCGCTCGGAACGGGCCTGGCAGACGCCACCGACGGCGGCGGCCACCAGGATGAGGACCAGCAGGCCCGTCACGGCCGGCCCCGGTGGCGCTTGAACTCGCGGATCAGCGCGAGGAGGTTGATCAGAGTGCTCGCCGGGATGTTGCCGATGTTGACGAGGAAGCGGCCGTCCAGGATGACCTCGCCGGGATCGGCGGAGGGCCAGAGGAGGCCGAACTCGCGACCTTCGGAGCGGAGTTCGACGATCAGACCGGAGATCTGCCGACTGGTGAGGTGGCGGATCGCCGGGTCGGCCGGGCGGATGGGGTGGAGGGCGTTCACGCGGCGCCGTCCAGCTCGAACCAGACCCGCTTGCCGAGCTTCTGCGGCTCCGCACCCCAGCGGTGGGTGAGCCCCTCGACCAGCTGGAGCCCGCGGCCGGACTGGGCGAGGGCATTGGGCTTGCACTGCTCGGGCAGCACCGAGCTCCGGTCGGCGACGGTGACGCGGAGGGTGCCGTCAGCGATGACGACCAGGACCATCGGCGCGGCGGTCGCCCCGTGCCGCCAGGCGTTCACGATCAGCTCCACGAGCGCGAGTTCGGCATCCACGATCGCAGAGTGCGCGTACCCGGCGCGCGCCATGGCGTCGCACAACGCCTCGCGGGACACGGTGAGGGAGGGGGAGTTGAGGTTGGGGTCACACATGGGGAATCTCCCAGCGGTGCAGAGGGGTGCATGCAGACGCAACTGACGATCCGTCTGATGCGCGATGTTCTAAGACTTTAGGCGAATCTTCGTGAAGTTCGCAACACGCTCCGCACATGCACCTACACTTTCCGTAGGCGACAGTCCGCGAGAAGGGCACACCCATGGGCTTCAGGAGTGGAATCAGCGAACGTCAGCGCCGCCTCGGCGAGGAACTTCGCCGTGTACGTGATGCCGCCGGGCGCTCGGCATTGGAGATCGGGCAGGCGATCGGCGTGAAGGGTCCGGCGATCAGCCACATCGAAGCCGGCAGGATGGGCCTAAACATTGAACGACTGAGCATCTGGCTCGATCTCTGTGGGGTCACAGACCCCGGCTACCGTGCCGGCCTCGCAGCCATGAGCAAGAGCGTCAGGACGGGCTGGTGGGCCGACTTCAAGCCGCACGTCCACCCCACTGCACTTGATCTCGCCGAGGCAGAGGCGAGCGCGACAGCCCTCGACAGCTACCAGACGCTCCTGATCCCCGGCCTTCTGCAAACCAAGGCATACAGCGAAATCATCCACGACTACGCGGCGACGAAGGTCCAGTTCCGCCAACAACGCCAGCAGCTACTGACCTCCGAGAACGCCCCACCGTTCCACGTAGTGATCCATGAAGCAGCCCTGCACATGATGTACGGAGGACCGACCATCATGCGCGATCAGCTCAACCACCTCGTCGAGGTCAGCGGGTTGCCGCATGTGACGATCCAGATTCTCCCGTTCGACTGCACCAGCTACTCGTCGACCGAGACGTCGTTCGTCCTGATGCATGGGCCCCACACCCGGCTTGACTCGGTTCTGCTGGAACATCCGCATGGTTCGGACTTCTTGGGAGATCCTGAGGACGTGGCCGCATTCCGACGGAAGTTCGAACGGATCAGGGGACTGGCGCTGCCGCCCCTGAGCACCACCACACCCGCGTCGTCCGTCCATCGCGACTCGTGGGGCTTGATCCAGCACATTCGGTACAAGATCCAAGGTAGGTAGTCATGAGCCAGCTCAACTGGCAGAAGTCGAGCTTCAGCGGTGACAGGGCCGACTGCGTCGAGATCGCTTCCGACGGCGAACTGGTCTACATCCGCGAGTCCGACGACCCCGCCCACATCGTCACCACCACCCGCACCAAGCTCAACGCCTGGATCCGCGGCGCCAAGGCCGGCGAGTTCGACCACTTCACCATCTGACCGCACAGAACAGACGGGCGGCTCCCGCGCGCGCGCGGGAGCCGCCCTTCCCCCGGGCGCCGCCGTCACACTGCGGCGGGCGCCGGGACGATCCAGAGCTCGGACGGGCCGCTGACGATGACGGACTCCAGCCGGGTCGGCGCCGGGCTGGCCGGGTCCAGGACGCTGCCGGGGTAGGCGCCGAAGAGGCCGTCCAGGGCCACTTCGGCCTCCAGCCGGGCCAGGGGCGCGCCGAGGCAGAAGTGCGGGCCGTAGCCGAAGGACAGGTGCTCCTTGTCGGGGCGGGTCGGGTCGAAGTCGTCCGGCCGGTCCGGGTGGGCCTCCGGGTCCCGGCCGGCCGCGCCGAATCCGAGCAGGATCGGCTCGCCCTGCCGGATGATCACGCCCTCGCCGAGGTCGATGTCCTCCAGGGGGTAGCGGAGTGGGATGTGCATCACCGGGCTCTCGTGGCGCAGGGTCTCCTCGATGACGTCCTCCCACCCGAGCGTGCCCTCGCGGACCTGGGCGAGGTAGCGGGGGTGGGTGAGGAGCGCCTGGACGGCGCTGGTGATGAGGTTGACCGCGGTCTCGTACCCGGCGCCGAGCATCAGGAAGAGCTCGTCGCGGGACTCCTCCTCGGTGCGGCCCGTCTCGCCGCCGGTGCTGACGGCTGCCACGTCGCTGGCGAGGTCGGGCCCGGGGTCGCGTCGTTTGAGCTCCAGCAGTTCGGCCAGCACCACGTTCATCTCCGCCCGCGAGACCGTCATCTGCTCGGTCGTCGCCGTCGTCGTCAGCAGGGTGTCCATCGACCGGCCGATCTGCGGCCGCATGTCGGCGGGTACGCCGAAGAGGTCGCAGATCACCGTCATGGTGAGCGGGAGCGAGAGGGCCCGGCGGATGTCCACGGCCTCGCCGGGGGCGAGTCCACGGAACGCGCCGGCCAGGGCGGCGGTCGTCGCCTCGATCCCGGGCCGCAGCGCGGACACCCGGCGGGGCGAGAACGAGGGTGCCATCCGTCGTCGTGCCGAGCGGTGTTCGCCGCCGTAGCGGTTGAAGAAGTTCTGCTGGAACGCGATCGGCCCCATCGGCCATCCCTCGGGCACCGAGGCCAGGCCGGGCCAGTGCTTGCGCGCGTCGCGGGAGACCCGCGGATCGCCGGCCAGGGCGCGGATCACCGAACTGCGGGTCACGGACCAGGCGATGATGCCGCCGGGGAGTTCGACCCGCACGGCGGGCCCGGCGGAGCGGAGCTCCGCGTTCTGCTGGTGCGGGGCCCGGGCGGTCATGTCGAGCACCGGGCAGCCGCTGTCGTCTGGAGCCATGGCATTGCTCCTCAGGATCTCTCGGGGGTGCCCCGGTGTCTGTGCTCCGTTGTAGAGGGACCCGGTGCGGTCGTCAACGGGCAGCGACGGTGTGACCAGGACCATCCAGCCAGACGCACTGTGCACCGTCTATGCCGATGCTCAGGTCGAACCGGCAGAGGCCCGGCCTCCCCGCTTCCGCCCACCACCGGCGAGCACCCCCGATCCCGTTCGACCGTGCCCTCACCGACGACTCGCGATATGTTCCGGCGGCTCCTTGCACCTCGTAGGGAGCCGCCGGCCAACAGTTCCTCGGAGCGTCAGAGCGGGAGACCCCGGGCAGGATTCTTATTCCAGATCAGGAATATGCCTGCTGCGGCGTGGACAGGTGCCGAAGGCGGCCCCAGCCTCGGGCTTTCATGAGATCGCAGCACCCGGTGGCGCGCCAGGATCCGCTCCGCAATTTCGGCCCGAACCGGCCGGGAGAGTGGAATCATGGGTCGAGCCAGCATAACCGAGAGTGATGGGATGGATACGCATGCCACTCAAGGGTGAGTACGAGCCCAGCCCAGCCGACTGGGTACGGAACCAGGTCGAGGCCTACGAGTCGTCCGGCGGGACGGAGGGCACGACGCTGCGGGGGATGCCCGTCATCCTGCTGACCTCCGTCGGGGCCAAGTCCGGCAAGCTGCGCAAGACCCCGCTGATGCGGGTCGAGCACGACGGGCTCTACGCCGTGGTCGCCTCGCAAGGCGGCGCGCCGAAGCACCCCGTCTGGTACTGGAACCTGAAGGCAGATCCCCGGGTCGAGCTGCAGGACGGGCCGGTGCGGCAGGACATGATGGCGCGAGAGGTCACCGGCGCGGAGAAGGCCGAGTGGTGGCAGCGGGCCGTCGCCGCCTACCCGGACTACGCCGAATACCAGACCAAGACCGGCCGTGCGATCCCGCTGTTCGTGCTGGAGCCGGTGCCGACCGCGCACTGACCGGGCGTGGTTCCAACAGGTGCCCGAGCCCGAGGCCACCAAGAACCGGCTCCACCTCGACCTCGGCGTGAGCGGAGGGCGCGGCGTACCGTTCGCAACCCGGAAGGTGCGCGCGCTTGCCGAGGTGGCCCACCTGGAGCGCGCCGGTGCGTCCCGTCCACGCGTCGAGGGCTCGGGCTCCTGTTCTGTCGTGATGCAGGATCCGGAGGGCGACGAGTTCTGCGTTCACTGAGCTCGGCATCGTCGGTCGCCCGCCGCGACACACCCTGTCGGGAGCCCTTGGGACCGCTCGTAGCCGTCGGGCTCGCGCAGCCTCACATCCGGGACCTCAGCACGTCGACCTCGCAGCCCGGCGCGAAGGGGTCGAAGCCGTGCTCGATCAGCCAGCGAACCACCAGCAGGCTTCGCAACGACCACCACGCGTGGATCACGTCGAGGTCGATGTCGGTGCCGTAGCCGGCGATGACGTCGTCGAGCTGCTCCTCGTGTCCGAGCGTGAAGGTGGCGAGGTCGTACAGGGCATCACCCTGGCCCGCCTCGGACCAGTCGATGATGCCGGTGACCTCGTCGCCGTCGACGAACACGTGCGCGATCTGCAGGTCGCCGTGCGTGAACGCCGGAGTCCACGGCCGGAGCGCCGCCTCGGCGACCTGACGGTTGCGGGTGACCAGGTCGGCGGGCAGGAGGCCGTTCGTCACGAGCAACTCGCACTCGTCATCGAGTTCGGCCGCCAGCGCGACGATGCTCCGGCCGGCCCGGCCGGGCCGGGGCGGCAGCGGCGCGTCGTGCAGCTTCCGGATGGCGGCGCCCGCCGCGGCCCACGCCGCCGGTGACCCGGTCGACGGCCCGCCGAGGCGGCCGAGTGCCGTGCCCGGGAGGGCGGCGAGCGCGAGCACGGGCGGCTTGCGCCACAGGACCGCCGGCGTCGGGATCGGCGCCATCGCCATCGCCTCGACCTCGACGTCGATGCGCGCCTGATCGGCGTCCACCTTCAGGAACACGTCGCCGACGCGCAGGGTCGCGCGCTCGGAATGGGCGACGACGACCTCGACCTCATCCATGTCGACCAGTATCGAGGGGCGACCGCCGCCGTGGCCGGGGTTTTCGCGGGCGCGGCGGGGGCGTCGCAGCCGTCCCGCCACGCACCGCCTCAAGTGACCGATCTGCCGCTCGGTCCTACTGCCCGGCCGTACCGGGTTTCCCGCTGACGGACTCCTGATAGACATCCGCGTAGGTTCGCGAGTCCTTGACCAGGTCGTCGCAGAAGGCGGCGACGTCGTTGCCGATGAGTTCCAGGACTCCCTTGCCGGCCGCGACGCCCTCCTCGAAGAAATCGACGATCCCTGAGAGCAGGGTCCCGTCAGCCAGGTCGATCGGTCCGATCTTGAAGAAGTACTTCTGCATCTCCTTGTAGACGATCCGATAGTCCGGCGGGAGCGCCTTGACCCGCGCCGTGTGCGCTCGCCACTGCTTCTTGCCCTCGATGATGTCCTGAATGCCCATGTCAGCCTCCTAGCCGGCCCAACTTCCTTGCGACGTTCCTGTTCAACTGCTCGCGCCACCGGTCGCGATAGCTCCGGGCCCCTTCCCCGCCGGCCAGCGCCGCACAGAAGCCCTCGACGTCGTCGCCCAGCACGTCGTGGACGCTCTGCCCGTCCGCCGCCGTCTCTTCGAGCAGCCCCAGGGCGCCGTCGAGGATCGGCATCAGGTTGCGACCCGTGAAGTCCGAGTAGGGAGAGAGGTGAACCTTGATCTGCTCCCACGCCGCCCGGTGGTCGGGCGGCAATGCCTCGGCCCGGGCTTCGAACGCCTTCCATTCCCTGGTGAGGTCGCTGCCGGTCATGCTCTCCCAGACGTTCATCTCCCACCCTCCTTGAGCTTGTCGATTCGTGACGAGAGGTACTCCCATTTCGCCCAGAACCTCCCGAGCTCTTCGCGCCCCGCGTCGTTGAGCGCGTAGAACTTGCGCGGCGGACCCATCCCGGACGGTCGCTTCGTCACCTGGACGAGCCCGTTCCTCTCCAGCCGCAGCAAGATGGTGTAGACGGTCCCCTCGACGACGTCGGCGAAGCCGAGTTCGTTCAGCCGACGCGTGATGGCGTACCCGTAGGTCTCCTCGCCGCCGATGATCTCGAGCACGCAACCCTCAAGCGTGCCCTTCAACATCTCCGTCAGGTCGTCCATCGCGGCCCTCCTCTTCGACCCTCCCAGTACCCCGTATCACCGAGTACCACTACACGGTATCACCGAGTAGCCCACGCGTCGAGGTCTATGGCGGCGAGGCCGTCCATGTCGGCATCCCGGGCCACCCTGAGCACCGCAAGAGGTGCCCGGAGGCGCAGCGGAGGCGTTCGCCGACAAGTTCGGGTGGGATCCCCGCGCGGAGGAGGGTTCCTCCCTGTACGTACGCGTGGTCCCGAGGGCTGTGCGCGCTTGGCACGGAGAGCCGGAACTACGCGGGAGGGTCATCATGCGCGACGGGATGTGGCTGGAATAGCGGCCGTCCCTCGCCGACGCGCCGCTCTCGGATCACGGTCTACGGCTGGAGTAGTAACCCCCCGCGGTACGTCGGACGTCGGAGCTTCCGACTTCCCACGCGCGTGACACCCGTCGGCCCGTGCCCCCGATCTGCTGGGGCACGGGCCGTCGGCCGGGTAGCGGGCGGTCAGGGACGTAGGAGTCGGGTGGCGAGGTCGACGGCCTCCCGTACCGGGACGAGGCGGCAGCCGGCGGTGCCGAGGTGGGTGGAGGTGACGCCGGTGGCGGCGGCCAGGACCCGGGTGCCGAGCTCGGCGAAGTGGAGGTCGTCCAGGTCCGGCGCCTGGAAGGTGAGCCAGCCGTCGGGGCCGGCACAGCGGTACTCGCGCACCCGGACGTCCGGCTGGCGCAGGTCGGCGAGGTGGAAGGCGGTGAAGCGGGCCATCGGGACGCCGAGCATCAGCACCCGGGCGTCGAGGTCGTAGAGGCGCCCGAGCGGCGACTCCGGGCCCAGGTGGGAGGTGAGCGGGTGGTGGGCGGTGATCTCCACCGCCCGGCGGCCCAGCGCGGCCCAGGAGGTCTGGGGGTGGCGACTGCGCAGCGCGCCGGGCCGGGTGCGGATCTCCTCGGAGAGCGCGCCCATGGTCGGCGAGCAGGGCGTGGTGGCCGGGTCGAAGCGCGGCATCCGGGACTGGTACGCGGTCACCTCCGCCGGTGACAGGCCGGCGGTGGCGGTCTTGTGGATGCGCGAGGTGGCCGAGTTCTCGGGGGTGGCGGTGTAGGCGACCAGGGTGCCGTCCGGGCCGAGGGCTTCGAGCAGCGCGTCGACGACGCCGGCGGCGCCCCCGGCCACCGGGCCGAGGGCGCGCAGGGACGCCTGGACGTGCAGCACCATGCCCGGACGGACGCCGAGCTCTGCGAGGTCATGGACGAGTTGACGGGGGGAGAGCGCCGTGGCGACGCTGCCGGCGCGGGATTCGGTGAGGATGACGGTTCCCCGGAGTTGGGGCCCCGGGTGAGGGTGTCCCGAGGCCGGGTGAATGAGGTCAGGCCAGGGCGCGTTCCTGCCGGGCCCGGGCGGCGGCCTGTTCGGCGGCGGGGGGCAGGGGCACGGCGAGCCACGGGGTGACGGTCGCACGCATGCCGTCGGCGAAGCGCAAGCCGGCCGAGGTCAGCGAACCGGATTCGGCCAGCCGTTCGACCGCTTCTGCGGTGTACTGCCGCCAGAGCGCGAACTCCCGCCGCGCCCGGTCGGCGGCCTCGCCCGGCAGACCGTCGTACGCGAGGCTGCGGGTTCCCCAGTACTCGGTGACGGCCAGGTGGGCGTAGGTGCCTTGGAGCAGCCCTTCGAGCGGCCGGGGGTCGGGCCGCCAGGGGGCAAAGTAGCGCGTGTCGTCGCTGCGGTCGTACAGGTCCAGCAGGTCCAGTACGGCGCCGAGCTTCACGTGCTGGAACTCGTGGGCCAGCAGCAGCGCCAGGGTCGGCGCCGTGGCGGGTCGGGCGATGCCGACCGCGCCGAAGGCCTGGCGCGCGGCCGAGCTGATGTCCCGGCCCGCCGGGCCCGGCCGCAACGGGGTCACCGTCGTGAGGCCGGCCCGCATCCCGTCCGCGTACCCGGGCAGGTCCCGCCCGAGCAGTTCCCCGGCTTCGCGCAACGCGCCCGTCCAGTCGAGCAGTTCGCCGGTGGACAGCCGCTCGGACACGGCGTGGTCGTGGCTGTCCCGCAGCGGGTCGACGTCCTCCAGGGAGACCGTCCACCCCGGGGCGAGCCGGATCCGGCGCAGCGGCTCGTCCAGGGTCGTCCGGACCGAACCGTCGGCCGCCCGCACGCTGAACCCGCCCGCCAGGCCCGTGACGACCGCCTCCCCGGCGGGTACGGCGATCCGCCCGAGCGTCGGCAGGTGCAGCCACCCGCCGCGCACCGGCACCGCCACCGCGTCCCCCCGCCCGGCCCGCACCGCCGCGGCCGCGGCGAGGGCGGCCAGCGGCCCGAGGTCGGTGCCGAGGTCCCCGGCCAGGCGGCGGGCGGCCCAGGCCCGCGCGTACGGGTGGGCGAGGACGGCGTCGACGGCGGCCGGCGCTGCGACGTCGAGCTCCGCGAGCAGCGACCACGCTTCGGCCCGCCCCTGCCCGGAGGCGTCCCAGGCGGCGGCCAGCATCGCCCGGGTGAGGGCGAGTTGGGAGCGGGTGAGGGCTCGGACGGTGTCCGCACCGCCGTACCCCCGGGCGAGCTCGTCGAGTTGTGGCGAGGTGAGTGCGGCGGGCACCACCGGTTCGCCGCCCTGTGCGGGCACCACCACCGGACTGCCGTGTGCCGCGATGCCGTTGATGAGCGTCATGAGGTCCCCGCAGTAGACGGAGGGGTGGTCGAAGCCGCCTCCCCCATCGTCGCTCCGATAGCGGTGGGCGTACAGGCCGCCTCCGCAGGAGCGCACGACGGGGCAGGATCGGCAGGTGGGGCTGAGCCCCGGCAGGCCCGACTGGCGGGCGGCGATGCCCGGGTGGCGGGCGAGGTCGTCGAGGCTGTGGTCGAAGACATTCAGACCGGTGGCGGGCGCGCCGTCGTACGCGGTCTTCAGGCTGTCCGCCTGCTCGAAGGTCCCGTCCGTCTCCAGCACCGCGAGGTCGGAGGGTTCCAGTCCGAGCGACTCGGTGAGGCTGGAGAACCCGCGCAGGGTCCGGTGGACGGATTCGAAGGTCCGCACGGCGAACGGCCGGCCGTCCGCATCCCACAGCCCGTGGACGGCGAGCAGCCAGTCCGCGTACGGGGTGTCCCCCTGCCCGGCGGGACGTTTCGGCGGCTCGTCCCAGGTGGCGTGCGGGAGCAGGAAGTCGACCGCGGGGGGTTCGAGTTCGGCCAGCGCCCGGTACACCCGGACCGGATCGTTCTCGACGTCGATGGTGCACAGCAGCCCGGCGTACAGGTGCCGGTACGCGGGCTCGCGCAGCAGCGCCACCGCCCGCAGGACCTGAGGGTGGCTGCTGCGCCCGTCGGCGTAGCGCCGGTGGCGGTCGTTGGCGGCCTTGTCGCCGTCGAGCGAGATGCCGACCTTGATGCCCGTCTCGGCGAACAGGTCGCAGAAGGCGCGGCTCAACAGCACGCCGTTGGTGTGGATGCGCAGGTCGAGGGCGCAGCCGGACGGGAGGGCCGCCCGGAGCGTCCGCGCGGCATGGCGCAGCCGGTCCGGGCCGGCGAGCAGGGGTTCTCCCCCGTGCAGGACGACCCGGATGGCGGTCAGCCGGTGGGCGACCGCGTGCTCGCCGATGCGTTCGGCGGCCCTGGTCAGGATCTCGTCGCCGATGACTTTCGGCCGGGCGCGCCAGCTGCTGTCCGCGTGCTCGTAGACGTAGCAGTGGTCGCAGGCGAGATCACACCGGCTGTGCATCTTGACCACGAATTGCGTGAGAGGCAGCGGAATTCGCGTCGTCATGGATCTGATGGGGTTGGGGCTCGGCCTGGGGATTCCGTTCGGGGTGACGGAGCGTGTCAGATCGAGGAGTTGAAGGCCGCGACCGGCACGAGGCCGGATTCCGCGCCGGGGAGCGCGCGCTGCAGACGGTCGGCGAGCTCCTCCGCGCCCAGTGCGGCCAGATCGGCGAGGGAGAGGCGATCCGACGCGTCCTGAGGCTCTGTCAGGTCGGTGGTCGGCCGGATGCTGGTTACCGGTGTCATCTTCGTTTCCTTAGGCGCGGTTAGGACCGGTCGAGGGTGGGAAAGCCACCCAAGTTCGAGACTGCGACCACGATAGACCCAGCCGGGCCTTTGCAAGACGGCTTGCGGTCTCGACTTGGCGCCCCTTGCCGGTCGAAGCCGTGCAACGGCGGCCGCAGCCCCAAAAATTCACCCGTTCAGCGGTCGCGCGCTTCGCCCTGGCGCACGCCGAAGCGTGGACGCCAGGCCGGGGCGCGACCGGCGCGACCGGCGCCACCGCGACGGGGTCTCCCGCGACCGGCGGCCCCGCACGCACACGCCGTCCGGCCGCACACCCCGCGAGCACACGCCCCACGACCGCACGCCTCGACCGACCTGCCGAACCACGACCGCCCTCAGGCGCCGCCCGGACCTCGCCCCGGCTCGCCCAGTCCGCGCACGGCCCGGTCCAGCTCCCGCGTGAACTCCATCCCCGCGCCAGTGAGTTCACCGCTCGCCAGCAGCGTTCCGGCCGCCGCGCCGGTGTGCGCCCGCCAGCGCGCGAACTCCCGCTCCGCCCGGGCCCGGTCGCCCTCGCCGGCGGCCGCCTCGGCCCGCCAGAAGTCCGCGACGCCCAGGTGCGCGTACGTCCCCTGCAACAGCGCGCCGACCGGGCGGAGGTCGGGCCGCCAGGGGGCGTGGTAGACGGCGGCACCGTTGGGCCGGTGCAACGGCACGAGGTCGAGCAGGGCGCCCAGTTGGACGTGCAGGAACTCGTGCACCAGGGCCAGCGCCAGCAGCACCGGATCGCCCGGCAGCGAGGCCGCCACCCCGCCGTACGCCCGGCGGGCGGCGGCGCTGACGGCCTCCCCGCCCGGGGCGGGCCGCAGCGGGACGACGGTGGTGACGCAGGCCGCGACCGCCTCCGAGTGCCGCCGGTGGCGGCGCACCAGGATCTGCCACGCCTGCGCCAACCGTTCCTCCCACCGGCCGAGTTCGACGGAATCGAGCGGCCCGGCCGGGGGTCTCCCGTAGTCCACCCGGCGCGGCCCGAGGTGGTCGATCACCGGCCCCCACCGCAGCCCGTCGCACTCAAGCGCGAGCGCCGGTCCGAACCCGGAGCCGGAGCTGGCCCCGGCTCCGGCTCCGGCTCCGGCCCGCACGAACTCGCCCAGCCCGCCCAGCGAGACGGTCTCGCCGGCCGCGAGGCCACGCAGGCAGCCGGCCGCCCAGGCATCCAACTCCGGCCGCAGCAGCACCTCTTCCCACCGCGCCCGGTCCGCCCGGTGCAGCGCCCACACCTCGGCGCACGCCTCGCGGTAGCCCTCGTCGTCCGGGGCCGCCCGCCGCAGCGCCAGCAGCAGCAGCACCCGTTTGCTCAACTGCCCGGCGCGCAGCAGCCGGACGGCCTCCGGTCCGCCGCGTGCGCCCGCGATCGCCCGGAAGGTCGCCCGGTCCACCCCGTGCCGGGGCAGTCCGTCCGCCCCGCGCGCGCCGGGCACCCCGGCCGCCACCACTTCGCCCGTACCTGCCACCGGTCATCCTCCTCGCCCAGAGCCGGTCACACCGGCCAGTCCGGCCATGTCCGCCCGCAGTCTCCCCGCGATGTGGCGGATCAGCCGGTCCAGGTCCGCGCAGTACACGGACGGGTGAGCGAAACCCCCGGCGGCGCCCCCGGCGGCGCCCTCAGCGACACCCCCGGCGGCGCCCCCACCAGCACCCCCCGCCGCGTACCGGTGCGCGTAGAGCCCGCCGCCGCAGACCCGGGCCAGCGGGCAGGCCGCGCAGACCGGCCCGAGCCCGCCGAGGCCGCGCTGGCGGGCCCGGAAGGCCGGGTGCGCGGCGGCCTCGGCGAAGCCGTGCCGCCAGACGTCCAGACCGGTCCCGGCGGCGCCGTCGAAGGCCACCTTGAGGCTGTCCGCCTGTTCGATCGTGCCGTCCGCCTCGACCACGACCAGGTCGACCGGCGCCAGGCCCACCGCCTCGCTGGCCGCCCGGCCGCCGAGCAGCAGGACGGCCAGCTCCTCGAACAGCCGCACGCCGGTCTCCCGCCGGGGGGCGTCGTACCAGCGGTCGAACGCGGCGATCAGCCACTCCCCGTACGGCGCGGGCTCCCCGCCGCGGGGCGGCGCGAGGGGCACCGTCCGCCGCACCCCGGCCGGCTGGGTCTGCCAGGTCGCGTGCGGCAGCAGCAGGTCGAGCCGGGGCGGGGAGAACTCCAGCAGCGCCTCGTAGGTGGCCACCGGGTCCGCCCGCAGGTCGACGACGCAGAGCAGCCCGGCGAACAGGTCGCGGTGCTCGGCCGAGCCGAGCAGTCGTACGGCCTCGGCCGCCCGCGCCCAGCTGCCCGCGCCGGAGGGCAGCAGCCGGTGCCGGTCGTGGTCGGCCCGCGTGCCGTCCAGCGACACCCCGACCGCGACCCGGTAGCGGTGCAGCACGTCGAGCAGGGCGGGTTCGTCCAGCAGCCGCAGCCCGTTGGTCTGCAGGCTGAACCGGATCCGCGGGCCGGCCGAGGCCAACTCGCCCAGCAACGCGTCCAGGTGGGCCGCACCGACGAGCAGCGGCTCGCCGCCGTGGAGCACGACGGCCACCTCGTCGAGCCGGTGCTCGGCCGCGTGCTCGGCGATCCGCCGGGCGGTCCGGCCGGCCGTCGGCAGCGCCATCAGCCGCGGCCGGTCGCGCCAACTCTGGTCCGCGCCCTCGTACATGTAGCAGTAGTCGCAGGCCAGGTTGCACCGGCTGTGGATCTTCAGCAGGAACTGCCGGAACGGCACCATGCGCGCGAGCCTAGCGCCGTCCGCCCGGCCCGGGCCCTCCCCGCCCCGCGCCCCGCCGTCACACGGGCAAGCCGCCGCCGGCCGTCACCCGCGCCCCGCCGTCACACGTGCGGCGGCTCGACGTCGGAGTCCAGCCGCTGGCCGGCCTTCACCGCCACCGTCGTCGGGTGCTCCTCCCCCAGGGTCACCCGGGCCCGGCGGATGCAGTCCGCCCGCAACTCGGCGGCCCGCTCGGTCTCCCCCACCGTGGCCAGCGACAGCGAGAGGTTGGAGTTGATGCCGATGGAGTCGTAGTGGTCCGGGCCGAGGGTCGCCGTCATCAGCGGCGCCGCCTCCAGCTCCAGCGCGAGCGCCGCCGGTGTCTCCCCGGCCAGGGCGAGGTCGTTGGCGTGGTTCATCATCGCGATCGGGATGTAGAGGTGGTGGTCGCCGAGGACGGTCCGGAACTGCGCCAGCGTCCGCCCGGACAGTTCGCGCGCCTCCGTGGCCCGGCCGGCCAGTCGCAGGTAGACCGAGAGGTTGTTGGCGCCGGCCAGCGTCACCGGGTGGTTCTCGCCCAGGTAGTCGCGGTAGCGCCCGAGCGCCCGCTCGGCGAGCGGGATGGCCCGGTCGGTGTCGCCGAGGGCGTTGAGGTCGCTGGCGAGGTTGGTGGCGGCGGCCAGGGTGTCGGGGTGCTCGGCCCCGTTGATGTCCAGGTAGCGCTGGTAGATGTCCTCGTCGATCTCCAGTGCCTCGTTGTACCGGCCGGCCCGGCGCAGCGCCACGGCGAGGTTCTTGCGGGCGCGCAGGGTGTCGGTGTGGCCGTCGCCGATGGTCTGCTGGTAGATCCGGACGGTCTCCTCCAGCAGGTCCAGCGCCTCCCGCAGCCGCCCGGTCTCGCGCAGGTCGCGGGCGTAGTTGGAGGCGGAGGAGAGCGCGTAGAGGCTGTGCGCGCCGAGCGCGTCGCGCTGCTGGAGGTAGTTGCTGCGGTGCCGTTCGAGGGCGGCCTGTCGGTCGCCGGCCAGGTAGTCGGAGACGGCCAGGTTGTTGGTGATCATCAGGGTGCGCGGGTGGTCCGGGCCGAGGGTGCGCCGGGCGGCGTCCAGGGTCCGCCGGTCCAGCGCCCGGGCCTCGTCGTAGCGGCCGAGGAAGCGCAGGTCCGCGCCGAGGCTGTTGGCGACGGCGAGGGTGTGCGAGTGCTCGGGGCCGAGGGTGGCGGTGAACCGCTCCAGGATGTCCCGGTCCATCTCGTACGCCTCCTGGAGGGCGCCCTGGGAGCGGCGGATGTTGCTCAGCTGGGTCCGCAGCATGAGGGTCTGGGCGTCGTTGTCGGCGTCGAAGTCGGGCCCGCCGTAGCCGTCCTGGCGCCAGTGCTCCAGGGTGCGCTCGGCGAGTTCCCGGCCGGACTCGTGCAGGCTGCGCTTCCACTGGTAGCGGACCGAGTCGATGATCCACTGCCGGACGTCCTCGTCGGCGCTGTCGACGGCACCGGACGGCCAGAGGTGGGGCAGGAGTTCGGCGTACTCGGACCAGTTGGCGGGGATGTCCGGGTCGCCGGGGTTGGCGGTGGCGAGCGCGGCGTGCACGACGGCGCGCAGTTCGGCCCGCCGCTCCTCCTCGACCTGGTCCCGGAGCACGGCCTGGACCAGCCGGTGCACGGTGATCGTCTCACTGCCCTGGTCGGTGCGGGCGAGCCCGAACCGGTTGATGGCGCGCAGGAACTCGCCGATCGCGAGCTTGTCGCGGGGAGCGCGCGGGGGCAGCCGCAGGGCGCGGGTGACGGCCCGGCTGTAGAGCAGCCGCATCGGGATGGCGTCGGGCCCGAAGAAGGCGCAGATCTCCAGGATCTGGGCGGCCGGAGCGTTCATCCGGCGCAGTTCCTCGACCGAGATGCGCCAGGTCGCGGCGGCCGAGTGCGGGTAGTCGGCGGTGCGCAGCCGGGTGCGCTCCAGCATCTCGGTGAGCTCTTCGTCGAGCAGTTCGAGGTAGGTGGCGATCGGCATCGACGTCTCCTGGAGCCAGACCGCGGCCTGGCCGACGGCGAGCGGCAGGTCGCCGAGCCGGTGCGCGACCTGATCGGCGTCCTCCGGGGAGAGGCCGCTGTTGAAGCGGCGCAGCAGCCGGACGCTCTCCTCCCGGAGGAAGACGTCGACCTCGACGAGGCCGGCGTGCCGGGCCCAGCCCTGGTTGCGGGAGGTGATCAGCACGTGCCCGCCGGAGGATCCGGCCGGCTGCCAGGGGGCGAGTTCCTCGGGGGTGCCGGCGTTGTCGAAGACCAGCAGCCAGCGGCGGTACGGCTGACCGCGGCGCAGCGCGTCGAGCACCGCGGCGGCGGTGTGCGCGACGTCGTCGCTGCTCGGTACGCCGAGCCGGGGGGCGAGTTCGGCGAGCTTCTGCGGGATGTTGGCGGGCTCCTCGGCGGGGACCCACCAGACCACGTCGTAGGCGGCCTTGAAACGGTGCGCGTACTCGGCGGCGATCTGCGACTTGCCGGCGCCGCCGAAGCCGTAGAGGACCTGGCTGAGCACCGCGGCGGGCCCGCCGGTGAAACGGTTGCGGAGCAGTTCGAGCAGCTTGCCGCGACCGATGAAGGAGGCGTTGCGCGAGGGCGCCTCCTGGACCTGCGGGGCGGTGCCGGGGAAGCGGGCCGGGGCGGCGAACTCGCCGCTGTCGGAGTCGCTTTGGCGGTGGCCGCCGGGCGGCGGGCCGAGCTCGCCGTACAGCTGGGACTCGGCGGCCACCGCCGAGGAACGGACCAGGTCGGGCGCGGCCCGGCCGACGAAGGGCCGGGGCACCGGCTCGTCCGAGTCCTGCAGCCGCAGGGCGACCAGCGCCGGTGAGCCGGAGGCGAGTTCGCGCCCGTTCAGGAGCTGCCAGACCTCGGTGGCGCGGGGCAGCGCGGTGTACTCGGGCGAGAGCAGCGCGAGCAGCCGGCCCTGCCCGTCGAGCGGCCCGACGACCTCCGGCGGACGGCTGCCGCCGTAGGGCTCGGCCGCGTTGTGCAGGGAGGCCTGGTAGCCGAAGCGGGTGAGGGTGCCGGCTGCCCACTCGGCCCACATCCGGTCCTCGGGCGCGTAACTGACGAAGACCTGGCGGGGCACCGCGCGGGCGGAGCGCAGGTAGGCGCCGTAGAGCCGGCGGCGGGTCTCGGCGCTGAGCGGGCGCAGGGTGCGGACCTGTCCGTCGGTGATCCACCCGGCCAGCCGCTCGAAGGCGTTGAGCAGGCTGCGGGCCTCCTGCGGCCGGTCGGCGACGGTGGCGGGCACCTCCTCGTAGGCGTAGAACGGCTTGTACGGCACCTCGACGTCGGCCCAGTAGCCGGCCCGCCGCTCGGCGGCCAGCCAGCGGCCGAGGTAGGGCGCGAAGGACTCGCGGGCGTAGTCGCGGCCGGCTTCGAGGCGCTCCTGCTCGGCGTCCTCGACCCGCATCGGCACCGGCAGGACCCGGATGGCCCGCTCCTCGGCCTCGGCGATGGCCCGGGCCGCGTCGACGCCGCCGCGGATGTTCTGGGCGCTGAAGGTGAAGCAGTCGACGACGGTGTCGGGCATCAGGACGGTGCAGATGCCGGAGGTGTCGCTGACGCCGGTGCGGCTGTCGATGAGCACGTAGTCGTAGGCGCTCGCCCAGCGTTCGCGCAGTTCGCGCAGGAACTCGCCGCCGCGGATGTCCCGGCCGTGGTAGAAACTGCGCCAGTTGAAGCTGGTGACGGCGGCGGCGTAGGCGGCGTTCTGCCGGCCGGCGGGCAGGAAGTCGAGCCGGCCGCCCGGGGGCAGGTCGAGGGCGAGGCCGCAGATGTAGCCGTCGAGTCGCCCGGGCTGGTCCAGCCAGGCGGCCGGGGGCAGGCCGTCCGGTCCGACGGCGGAGGGCAGCGCCTGCCGGACGTAGGAGCGCAGCAGGTCGATCAGGCCCTCGGTGGAGTGCAGTTCGGGGTCGACCAGCAGCGGGTGGTAGTAGCGGTGCAGGCCGGGCGCCTCCAGGTCCCAGTCGACCACCAGCACGCGCAGGCCCCGGCTGGCGAGGATCCAGCCGACGTTGGCGAGCGCCATGGTCCGGCCGGTGCCGCCCTTGAACGAGTAGAACGTGACGACCGATCCCGGTCCGCCGCGCCCCGGCTCTGCGCCGGACTCAGTGATCATCGTCCTGGTCTCCCCTCAGCGACGCCGTGTCGTCCTGGCTGTGGCGCGGATTGGGCACGTCTCCCGGGCCCGGTTCCGGATCGGGCCGCGTGGACGGGCTGCGGCGCGGGCCTGGCGGTCCGGCCGGGATGGCCAGCCCGGGCATCGCCGGGCCGTTCGCGCCGTCGAGGCCGAAGCCGAACGCGGCACCGCCGCCATCGTCCCCCCAATCGAAGTTGTCGTCCATGAGCTTGTTCTGAGCGACCGTCACCATGATGGTGAGATCGGAGTCGAAGCTCTCCCGGTTCACTTTGACCCGGAACAAGTGCTCCGGATCGCTCCGGCGCAGCCAGTTGCGCCGGAACACACCGCGCACGCCGGCCCACAGCGCGTCGCGCTCCGGTCCGCGGGCCGGATCACCGCTCCCGTCCGGGACCATGACGCCGGTGACCGGGTGGTTGTGGTCGTCGTACTCGCGCAGCGCGGACCGGTAGCGGTCGGTGCCGGCCATCCACGGGTCCACCAGCAGGACGCTGACCTGGCTGTCCTCGCGGGCCTGGTCGAGCTTCTCGCCGAGGCCGGTGCCGACCTCCTCCAGCGTGGTGGTGTGCCCGGCGGCGGTGATCACCTGCTGGGCGCGCACCGCCAGGGACGGCTGGGTCGGCGGGTGGTAGGGCGCCCAGTGCCACGGCTTGGCCCCGTACCAGCCGCCGGCCTGCGAGCCTCCCGCCACGGCGGCGTCGGAGGCCTTGCCCGCCGCGATGAACAGCCGGACCATCCCCGCGGCGCGCGGGGGCTCCATGGCCGCCGGCCCCGGGAAGTAGCCGCGCACCGCGCCGAGGTCGAAGTCGGCCAGCTCGGTGAGCCGACGGGCGGCCGCGTCCCGGACCCGCTCGGCGACCACCCGGACGACCTGCAGGTAGGCCTCGCCCTGCGGTCCGGTGCGCAGCAGGGCACGCAGGCCGTAGCGGGCGTAGGCCTCGCCCATGTCCGGCTGGGCCCACTGGATCTTGGTGACCTCCTCGGCCAGCTCGCCCGGCACGACGGGCTCCCAGAGCACCGGGACCAGGGCCGGGATGAGCTCGCCCTGGTCCTCCTGGTGGCGCCGGACCCGGCCGCGGAAGGCCGTCCACTCCTTGCCGCAGTAGAGGCTGGCGAAGTAGGCGGGCGAGTAGAGCGCGACCATGGTCCGGCTGCGGCCCAGCATCCTGGCCAGCTGCTCGGCCCACTCGTCGCCGAGGCGCAGCTGCTCGGTGTCCCGGTAGGCGATCTCGTCGGCGCGGGCGGCCGGCTCGATCCGGCCGAGCTCGTCCCTCAGGTCGTTGAAGAACTGGTCCACGAAGGCGTCCTCGGCCTCGTAGTCCCGACGCGCGTAGCTGAAGAAGAAGTAGGGCTTGCGCTGGTCCTGCTGATGCTCCAACACCTGTGTCCCCCCGAGCCCGACGGTGCCGCGACGGCGCCGGTTTCATACCCAGCATGTCGTGAACTCCACCAACCGCGCCGGAAGTTGCCGAGTTCGACGGCGGCCCGGGGGTTTAACCGGCGGTCAGCCGCCCGGTCGAGGGCCGGCCGTCGAGCGGCGGGTCAGCGGTCGAGTGCGGACTGGAAGGCGGCGAGCGGCTCCGCGCCGGGGGCCAGGGCGTCCGCGACCACCCGGCGCAGCAGATCGCCGAGGACGGTGTCGGGCAGGGCGTCGAGCTCGTCGAGCGGCAGGGCGGCGACATCGACCAGGTCGGAGCCGAGTCCAGCAGGGGTTTCCGTACCGGTGACGCCCATCAGTCCCTCACTCGATCGTGCCGGCACAGCGGGTCACTGGCCGGAAGAGACTCGACCCAGGGTCCGCGACGGGCAGCATCCTACACCTGGACGGTGACGGGCCGTCAGCTTCGCGCGCTCGCCGCGCCCGGGCCGTTCCCAAGACCGACACCGACGACGACACCGACGACGGCGCCGACGCCGAGACGGACGACGGCGCCGAACGGCTACGGGCAGAGCCGCTCCACCCGCCACCCGGTGGGGTCGGCCGGCTCGGCGAGGTAGCGGAGCCGGTCGTGCAGCCGGTTCTCCCGCCCCTGCCAGAACTCGACGCTCTCCGGGATCACCCGGTACCCGCCCCAGAACGGCGGCACGGGCACGCCCTCGCCCTCCGGGTAGCGGCGTTCCAGTTCGGCGTAGCGCTGTTCGAGGACGGCACGTCCGCCGACCGGGCTGGACTGCTCGCTGGCCCAGGCGCCGAGCTGGGAGCCGTGCGGCCGGGTGCGGAAGTAGGCGGCGGTCTCGTCCCGGCCGACCTTCTCCACCCGGCCCTGGACGATCACCTGGCGGGCCAGCTCGATCCACGGGAACAGCAGTGCGGCGTACGGGTTGACGGCGAGCTCGGAGCCCTTGCGGGAGCCGTAGTTGGTGAAGAACACGAAGCCGCGCGCGTCGTAGCCCTTGAGCAGGACGGTGCGCGAGCTGGGCCGCCCCTGGGCGTCGGCGGTGGAGAGCACCATCGCGTTGGGCTCGACCACGCCGGCGTCGGCCGCCTCGTGGAACCAGCGGGTGAACTGGCCGATCGGCTCGGGCGCGAGCTGCTCCTCGACCAGGCCCTCATGGCTGTAGTGCTTGCGCATCACGGTGAGGTCCGGGCCGGGCCGGGCCTCGTCGGCCAGGTTCCGGGTGGCGGGGCTCAGGGGCGTCGACTGGGCGCGTTCCGGGGTCTGCACGTCAACATCATCCCGTACGACAAGCAACCGGCACCGCTACCTCCGGACAAACCCCGGTGGGAGTTAAGGTGTCTCGCCACCGCTCGGCCACCCGCCGTACGGTGAATTGTCCGGAACACGGCGTTTGGTTCCGGAGATTCCCGGGCACGACCGACCCTCGGCGAAAAAGTCAAGCGGGCCCAGGGGCAACATCACCGCGGTGGTGTATGGCGTAATGCACCCCGTGCCTGCCACTCTGGCACCGAGTGCCAACCACCATTCGGTCACTGGCGCGCCGCCCCACCACGGCGCAGCGCCGATCGCAGAACTGAAGGAGCCGTCGTATGTCCGACTTCGTACCCGGGCTTGAGGGAGTCGTCGCGTTCGAGAGCGAGATCGCCGAACCCGACCGTGAAGGCGGCGCGCTGCGGTACCGCGGTGTCGACATCGACGACCTGGTGGGGAAGGTCTCCTTCGGCCACGTGTGGGGCCTGCTGGTGGACGGCAAGTTCAACCCCGGCCTGCCGGCCGCCGAGCCGTTCCCGATCCCGGTGCACTCCGGTGACATCCGGGTCGACGTGCAGTCCGCGCTCGCCATGCTCGCCCCGGTCTGGGGCCTCAAGCCGCTGCTGGACATCTCCGCCGAGCAGGCCCGCGACGACCTCGCCCGCGCCGCCGTGATGGCGCTGTCCTACGTGGCCCAGTCGGCCCGCGGCCAGGGCCTGCCGATGGTCCCGCAGAGCGAGATCGACAAGGCCGAGACGGTCGTCGAGCGGTTCATGATCCGCTGGCGCGGCGAGCCGGACCCGAAGCACGTCAAGGCCATCGACGCCTACTGGACCTCCGCCGCCGAGCACGGCATGAACGCCTCCACCTTCACCGCCCGCGTCATCGCCTCCACCGGCGCCGACGTGGCGGCCGCGCTCTCCGGCGCGGTCGGCGCGATGTCCGGCCCGCTGCACGGCGGCGCGCCGTCCCGCGTGCTCGGCATGATCGAGGAGATCGAGCGCACCGGCGACGCCACCGCCTGGGTCAAGAACGCGCTGGACAAGGGCGAGCGCCTGATGGGCTTCGGCCACCGCGTCTACCGCGCCGAGGACCCGCGCGCCCGGGTGCTGCGCCGCACCGCCAAGGAGCTCGGCGCGCCCCGCTTCGAGGTCGCCGAGGCGCTGGAGAAGGCCGCGCTGGAGGAGCTGCACAACCGCCGCCCCGACCGCGTGCTGGCCACCAACGTCGAGTTCTGGGCCGCCATCATGCTGGACTTCGCCGAGGTGCCGGCGCACATGTTCACCTCGATGTTCACCTGCGCGCGCACGGCCGGCTGGTCGGCGCACATCCTGGAGCAGAAGCGCACGGGCCGGCTCGTGCGCCCGGCCGCGCGCTACATCGGCCCGGGCCCGCGCCGCCCCGAGGAGATCGAGGGCTGGGAAGCCATCGCCCACTGACCACCTCGGTACCGTCCTGAGCAGCGGGTCCGGCCTCGTCCGGGCCCGCTGTTTCCGCAGCTGGGAGCCGCGAAGATCACATCTCACCGGGCGGACGACCGTACCCCGGCCGGGTCCGCGGCCGGTAGGCTGCGCGCGTGGCTCAGATCCAGATCCCCGCTGACATCAAGCCCGCAGACGGCCGTTTCGGCTGCGGACCGTCCAAGGTGCGCCCCGAGGCCCTGAGTGCCCTCGCCGCCACCCAGACCTCCCTGCTCGGCACCTCGCACCGCCAGGCCCCGGTCAAGAACCTGGTCAAGCGCGTACGCGAGGGCGTGAGCAGCCTCTTCTCGCTCCCCGAGGGCTACCAGGTCGTCCTCGGCAACGGCGGCTCCACCGCCTTCTGGGACATCGCCGCCTTCGGCCTGGTGCGGGAGAAGTCCCAGCACCTGGACTTCGGCGAGTTCTCCTCCAAGTTCGCCTCCTCGGTCAAGGCCGCGCCGTGGCTCGCCGAGCCGACCGTGATCAAGACCGCCCCGGGCACCCACCCGCTGCCGGTCGCCGAGGCCGGCGTGGACGTCTACGGGCTCACCCACAACGAGACCTCGACCGGCGTCGCGATGCCGATCAAGCGCCCGGTGGGCGCGGACGAGGGCTCGCTGGTCCTGGTGGACGCCACCTCGGGCGCCGGCGGCCTGCCGGTGGACATCACCGAGACCGACGTCTACTACTTCGCCCCGCAGAAGTCCTTCGCCTCCGAGGGCGGCCTGTGGCTGGCCGCGTTCTCCCCGGCCGCCCTGGAGCGCGCCGCCGAGATCGCCGGCTCCGGCCGCTACATCCCGCCGTTCTTCGACCTGCCGACGGCCATCGACAACTCGTCGAAGGACCAGACGTACAACACCCCGTCGATCGCCACCCTGTTCCTGCTGGCCGACCAGCTGGAGTGGCTGAACGGCAACGGCGGGCTCGACTGGGCCGTCGCCCGTACGGCTGACTCCTCGTCCCGGCTGTACGCGTGGGCCGAGAAGTCCGGCTACGCCACCCCCTTCGTGGCGAACCCGGCCGAGCGCTCCCAGGTGGTCGGCACCATCGACTTCGACGGGTCGGTGGACGCCGCCGCGGTCGCCGAGGCACTGCGTGCCAACGGCATCGTCGACACCGAGCCGTACCGCAAGCTGGGCCGCAACCAGCTGCGCATCGCGATGTTCCCGGCGATCGACCCGGCGGACGTCGAGGCGCTCACCCACTGCATCGACTACGTGGTCGAGCAGCTCTGAGCACCGACCCCACGCACGGCTGAGGGCCACCGCCTCCGGGCGGTGGCCCTCGCGCCGTTCCGGCCCATCCGCCCTTTCGGGCCTACTTGCCGACCATCGAGCTGATCAGCACGACGACCAGCAGCAACACCAGGGTGCCGGTCACGATACGCATACGAGTCTTGGGATCCACGGTCAACGAGCGTACCTCCGTCTCACCCCCGACCGAACGCCGAGGCCCGCCCCGCACCCCGGGACCTGCCCCGACGCCGAGTCCCGCCCGCCCCCGGGGCCCGCACCCCGGGCGTCAGCTCCAGTGGGCCAGCGGCCAGGCGTGCAGCGAGGCGTAGTGCGCGGAGACGCCGTCCGGCTCGCTCCGCATCAGGTGCAGTTCGGTGGCCTCCCACATCGGCCCCCGGTATTCGGCCAGTGCGGCCGCCAGGGCCTCCAGCTCGGCCGCCGCGACGCGCTGGGCGGCCCGCCGGCGGCCGCGGGAGGAGCCGGCCCGGGCCAGGGTGAGGTGCGGGTGGAAGGTGAAGGTGTCGAGTTCCCCGGTCAGCTCGGCGGTGGCGTCGCCGACGGCCTCGGCGAGCCGGCGCAGCGCCCAGGTCTGCCCCTCCAGCCCGGCCCAGAGCACCCGGTCGCCGAACCGGCCGGCGCCGGACACCCGCAGCCGGTGCGCCGGGTGGACCTCGGCGACGGCGGCCAGGTCCGCCTCCAGCTCCGGCAGCCGCTCGGGCGCCACCGCGCCGAGGAAGGCCAGCGTCAGGTGCCAGCCCTCGACGGTGGTCCAGCGCAGCCGGTCGGCCCCGGGCAGCCCGCGCACCGGCGCCACCGCATCGGACAAGCCCTGCAGCACGTGGACCGGCGGGAGGACCGCCACGAAGAGCCTCACACCGCCATCTTCCCTCGAACGTCGGTTTGGGCTAGAACGGCCTCTGTGATTCGTTCCAGCAACATCAAGATCCGCACCGGTGGTCCCGAGGACGTTCCCGCCATCCTCGCCCTGCTCGACGGCGCCGTGGGCTGGCTGGCCGGCCAGGGCCGCACCGGCCAGTGGGGCGACCAGTCGTTCAGCACCGTCCCGGCCAGGGTCGAGCAGATCGCCCAGTACGGCACCGAGCCGTTCCTGATCCGCCTCGCCGAGGACGACGAGGGCCGCGCGGTCGGCTCCTGCGTGCTGTCCGAGCAGCGGGGGAAGTACATCCCCGCAGTGGACGAGCGCGAGCTGTTCATCCGCAACCTGGTCACCGACCGCAGCCGCAAGGGCTCGGGGATCGGCGCCGCACTGATCGCCGACGCGGTCGAGGAGGCCCGTCGGCGCGGCATCGGCCTGCTGCGGGTGGACTGCTACGGGGGCGCCGACCGCAAGCTGGTCGGCCAGTACCGGGCGCTCGGGTTCACCGAGACGGAGTCGTTCGAGGTCGAGCAGCCGAGCGGGATCTGGCCCGGCCAGGTCCTCGCCATCCGCCTCTGACACCGCTGCCCCACCCCTGCGTCACACACCCCGGGGGCGGCCACCGCCCCCGGGGTTTGACGCACCGTCAGCAGGCCGGAGCCAGCCCCGACTTGGCGGTGGCGACGGCGCGCGGCACGAAGGCCACCACCCGGCCGCCACGTCCCGGGTGCAGGTCGAACCGCACCCGCAGGTCCGCGCTGCGGGCCAGCACCAGGCCGACCACGCCGGCCGCCAGCGCGGACACCAGCCCGCAGGCCAGCAGGCCCAGCCGGGGCCCGTACGAGGCGGTCACCCAGCCGACGATCGGGGCGCCGATCGGCGTGCCGCCGGTGAAGACCAGCACCAGCAGGCCCATCACGCGCCCGCGCATCGCGGGGTCGGTGGCCAGCTGCAGCGAGGCGTTGACGGAGGTGTTGAAGCTGAGTCCGAACACCCCGACCAGCATCAGCAGCACCGCGAAGGTCCAGTAGTCGGGCGCGAACGCGGCCACCACCTCCAGCGCGCCGAAGGCCAGCGCCGCCCCCACGAGCCGGCGCAGCCTGGGCACGCCCCGGCGGGCCGCGAGCAGCGCGCCGGTCAGCGAACCGACCGCCATCGCGGTGTTCAGCAGGCCGTACTGCCCGGCGCCGACCTTGAAGGTGTCGTAGGCGAACCCGGAGAGCAGCGTCGGGAAGTTGAAGCCGAAGGTGCCGATGAACCCGGCCAGGACCATCGGCCAGAGCAGTTCGGGCCGCTCCTTCACGTACCGCAGGCCCTCCCGCAGCTGGCCCTTCTCGCGGGCGATCGGCTCGGTCGGGCGCAGTTCGCTCTCCCGCATGGCGAGCAGCCCGCCGATGACGGCGACGAAGGACAGCGCGTTGACCGCGAACGCCCAGCCGCTGCCGACCGCGGCGATCAGCAGGCCCGCGACGGCGGGGCCGACCAGCCGGGCGGTCTGGAAGTTGGCGGCGTTCAGGCTGACCGCGTTGGCGAGGTCCTTGGGCCCGACCATCTCGGACACGAAGGCCTGCCGGGTCGGGTTGTCGACCACGGTGACCAGGCCGAGCAGCAGCGCGAAGGCGTACACGTAGTACGGCGTCACCACGCCACCGAAGGTCAGGGCGGCCAGGCCGGCGGCCAGCAGGCCCATCGTGCCCTGGGTGTAGATCAGCAACCGGCGCTTGGGCATCCGGTCGGCGAGCACGCCGCCGAACAGGCCGAGCAGGAGCATCGGCAGGAACTGCATGGCGGTGGTGATGCCGACCGCGAGCGGGCTGCCGGTGAGGCTGAGCACCAGCCAGTCCTGGGCGATCCGCTGCATCCAGGTGCCGGTGTTGGACACCACCTGGCCGGCGAAGAAGTAGCGGTAGTTGCGGACGCGCAGGGAGGAGAACATCCCTCCGGGCCGGGTGAAGCGGGCGCCGGCGGCGGACGAGCCGCTGGACGACGAGCCGGTGGCGGACGACGGCGTGGCCGAGTGGGTCCGGCCGGGAGCGGCGGGGTCGTCCGCCGCGGTGCGTTCGTCGGGGTCGTCGTCGCCGCTGCCGGGCAGCCCCGTGGGGGCGGGTGCCTGGAGGTCGGCGGCCGCGGCGCCCGCCGCGGTGGGGTCGGTGGTCTGGTCGTCGGTACGGATGGCGGCGGCGCTGGCTGCGGCCGGCGGTGTCACGGTGGTCTCCCCTCGCGGCGCGACGGCCCGGACGAAGGCCGTCGCGCTCCTGGTTTCGGTGGTCGGTCCTGCGGTGATGCGGTACTCCTTCTTCTCCCGGCGGCCGGCCGGGGTCGGTGTGCCTAGAGGTGTGCGAGCTTGTAGAGCACGGGCGCGGCCTCCCGGAGGACGGCCCATTCCTCCTCGTCGAGCCCCTCGGCGAGCTCGGCGAGCCAGACGTTGCGACGCCGACGGCTCTCCGCGAGGATCGCCTCGGCCTGCTCGGTGCTGCTGACGACCACCTGGCGGCGGTCCTCGGGGTGCGGCTCCCGCCGCACCAGGCCCTTCTCCTCCAGCATCGCGACGATCCTGGTCATGGAGGGAGGCTGCACGTGCTCCTTCCGGGCGAGCTCACCCGGTGTGGCCTTTCCGCATCGGGCGAGGGTGCCGAGCACCCCCATCTCGGTGGGGCTCAGCGACTCCTCGACCCTCTGGTGTTTGAGTCGACGGGAGAGGCGCATCACGGACGACCGCAGCTGATTGACCGCTGCGAGGTCCTGCTCGGACATCTCGGGCATGTTCTTTAGCTTACGTCATTACTCTCCCTAAGGAAAATGCGTTCACTTCGCGCCCCATCAGCCTCACCGACCCTCGCCCCGCCCGCCCGTCCACCCGCCACCCCGTTAGCCCGACCAGCCCTCCGGCACCACCGGCACCACCGCACCAGCCCCTCCGGCACCACCGCGCCGGAAGATCGGCCCGGTGCGATGCTGGTCGTAGGCCTCGATCCGACGCGCCGCCGGGCGCCCGCTCCCCCTTCCAGAAGGGCCGACACCACTCCCAGAAGGGCCGACCAGACATGTCCGACCTCGCCGCCGAGCAGAACGACACCGGGTTCGCCCGCCTCGCCATGGTCACCATCGACTGCGCCGACCCGGTCGCGCTGGCCGGCTTCTACGGCGAGCTGCTGGGCTGGGAGACCCGTCATACGGACGAGCAGTTCGCGATCCTGGACAACCCGGAGGGCGGCAGCCCACTGGGCTTCGGCCGGGTCACCGGCTACCGGCCGGAGGCGTGGACGGAGCCGGACGGCGGCAAGCACTTCCACCTGGACTTCTACGTGGACGACCTGGACGAGGCCATCGCGAAGGCGCTCGCGCTCGGCGCGACCGAGCCGACGTACCAGCACGGCCGGACGCTCAAGGTGCTGATCGACCCGGCCGGCCACCCGTTCGGGCTAGCCCCGTTGGAGTAGCCCTGCGCAGGCGTTGTCAGGAATTGGTGCCAAGATCATGTAGGCCCCGTAAATGCCCATCCTGACCTGGGATTTCACGAAAAGCACGAACATTGTGCGACTGCCGGGTAGTGGTTACTGTCCCGGTTGTCAGGGGCACCACTACGCCAGGTCTCCCTTCGGCGGGACCATTCTCCCGTGCCCACCTCCGCACGCGTTCCCCCGGCCTTCCCCTCCTCGGCCACCCGCGTCCGCCCGAGTCCTGGCGCCCTTATCCCCGCATCCCTCCAGGGAGCTCTCTTGGGTGAGATCCATCATGCCGACCACGGCTGGGTGACACCGGCGGTCTCGTACTTCGTCGCCTGCCTCGGCGCCTTCGTCGCCCTGCGCAGCGCCCGTTGGGCACTCGTCTCCCAGGGCCGCACCCGGGTGGTCTGGCTCCTCTTCGCCTCGACCTCGCTCGGCGCCGGGATCTGGTCCATGCACTTCATCGCGATGCTCGGCTTCTCCGTCTCCGGGGTCGAGATCAGCTACCAGCCCTGGCTGACCGTGCTCAGCCTGCTGGTCGCCGTCGCCGTGGTCGGGATCGGCCTGTTCACCGTCGGGTACAGCCGCCGTCCGGTCCTGTCGCTGCTGGCCGGCGGGCTGACCACCGGCCTCGGGGTCGCGGCGATGCACTACCTCGGCATGGCCGCGATGGTCCTGCCCGGCCACCTCCAGTACGACCACGTCACGGTGGGGCTGTCCGTCGCCATCGCGGTGTTCGCGGCGACGGCCGCGCTCTGGGCCACGCTGAACATCCGCGGCACGCTCGCCGTCCTCGCGGCGGCGCCGGTGATGGGCGTGGCGGTCTGCGCGATGCACTACACCGGCATGGCGGCGCTCTCGGTGCAGCTCGACTTCTCCCACTCCACTCAAGACGGGGTGATGGCCCTGCAGTTCATCTTCCCGCTCGGGGTCGGACTCGGCTGCTACATCTTCTTCGGCTCGCTGGCCTTCGCCGTCTCGCCGAGCCGCGCGAGCTCTCAGCCGCTGCTGGTCGGCCCGGCGGCCCCGCTGGTCCCGCGCCCGCGGCGGCCGCTGAACCAGGCCGGCGCCAGGCGCTGAGCCGGCCGACCGAAGCTCCGGAGGCGTGGGGGGGGGGGCGCCCCCCCCCCCCCCCCCCCCCCCCCCCGGCCCCCCCCCCCCCCCCCCCCCCCCCCCCCCCCCCCCCCCCCCC
>NZ_JBIUUS010000041.1:0-62597 GCF_044742585.1 Kitasatospora sp. NPDC087861 | reverse complement strand
GGGGGGGCGTGGGGGGGGGGGGGGGCCCCGGGGCGCGGGGGGGGGGGGGGGGCGGGGGGGGGGGGCCCGGGGGGGGCGCCCGGGCGGGGGCGGCCGCCCGGGGGGCGACGACGTTGCCGGCGCCGCCGACGGTGGCGGCGATCGAGCGTCTGGTGGCCGCCAACAGCGCGGAGCTCGCGCGGGCCGATGCCAAGGCCGCCGTGTTCCTGGCGTTCACCGGCGCGCTCCTCGGGGTCTTCATCCCGCTGAATGGCGGCGGCGACGGTGGATCCGGCGCCCGTGCCTGGCCGGTCCAGGTCCTGTGGTGGACCGCCGTGGCGAGTGCGTTGCTGGCCGCGGCCTGCTTCGTGGTCGCTCTCGTCCCCCGGTACCGGAAGGGTGCGCGGCGTGCCCCGACGGGCCCTGCTTACTTCGGGCACATCGCGGGGGGTGTGGGCGTGGACCGGCTGCGCGGTGCCTTCGAGCGCGCGGGGTGCGATCCGGTGGGGCCGCTGCTGTCCTCGTTGGCCGGGACCAGCGCGATCATCCGCGCGAAGTACCGCTGGATCGAGGCCGGAGTCGCCTTGCTCCTCCTGGTGCTGCCCCAGTTCGCGCTCACCTTCCGGCCCTCCTGAGGCGCGGGCGGCGGGGCGCAAGGATGAATGAGCGTTCATATGTACATGTATCCTGGGCGGGAAGTGAGTCCGGCCTGCCCGAAGGGTCCCGCCTGCCATGCCCGCCACCCTGACCGAGCGCCCCGCGCCCCCGCTCGCACCTCCGGTTCCCGCCCCGCGGCGCCGCACCCGGGTGCTCGCGCTGCCCGAGGCCCGCTGGGCCGCCGCCGCGACGGTGCTGTTCCTGATCGCCCTGCCGCTCCAGCTCACCGGCGCCCCCGCCTGGGCCTGGGGCCCGCTGTACGCCCTCGCCTACGCCACCGGCGGCTGGGAACCCGCCTGGGCCGGGCTCCAGGCCTTGCGGGAGAAGACCCTCGACGTCGACCTGCTGATGATCGTCGCCGCCCTCGGTGCCGCGGCCGTCGGTCAGGTCATGGACGGCGCCCTGCTGATCGTCATCTTCGCCACCTCCGGCGCGCTGGAGGCCCTGGCCACCGCCCGCACCGCCGACTCGGTGCGCGGACTGCTCGACCTCGCCCCGGCCACCGCCACCCGGCTGCGTGCCGACGGTGGTGAGGAGACCGTCCCGACGCAGGAACTCGCCGTCGGCGACACCGTCCTGGTCCGGCCCGGCGAGCGGATCGGCGCCGACGGCCGGGTGCTGGACGGCGCCGGCGAGGTCGACCAGGCCACCATCACCGGCGAACCGCTGCCGGCGGCCAAGGAACGCGGCGACGAGGTGTTCGCCGGCACCCTCAACGGCACCGGCGCGCTGCGGATCCGGGTCGAACGCGACGCCTCCGAGACGGTGATCGCCCGGATCGTGGCGATGGTCGAGGAGGCGTCCGAGACCAAGGCGCCCACCCAGCTGTTCATCGAGAAGGTCGAACAGCGCTACTCGCTCGGCATGGTGGCCGCCACCCTCGCCGTCTTCGCCGTCCCGCTCGCGTTCGGCGCGGCCTTCACCGGCTCGCTGCTGCGGGCGATGACCTTCATGATCGTCGCCTCGCCCTGCGCCGTGGTGCTGGCCACCATGCCGCCACTGCTGTCGGCCATCGCCAACGCCGGCCGCCACGGCGTCCTGGTCAAGTCCGCCGTGGTGATGGAACGCCTCGGTCAGGTGGACGCCGTCGCCCTGGACAAGACCGGCACCCTCACCGAGGGCACCCCCCGGGTCACCGAACTGCGCCCGCTGGCCGGCTCCGGCCTGGACGAGGACGCCCTGCTGGCCCTGGCCGCCGCCGCCGAGCACCCCAGCGAGCACCCGCTGGGCCGCGCGATCGTCGCCGCCGCGCGCGGCCGCGGCCTCACCCCGGCCGCCGCCGAGGACTTCACCTCCGCCCCCGGCATCGGCGTCAGTGCCACCGTCGACGGCCGGTTGATCGCCGTCGCCGCGCCCGCCCGGCTGCTCGACGGCCGGGAGGACGCCCCCTCCGCCCCCTCCGCCCGCGCCGCCGCCGCCGTCGCCGCCGAACTGGAGCAGGCAGGCCGCACCGCCGTCGTGGTCGAGGCGGACGGCGTCCCGGTCGGGCTGATCGGCATCGCCGACCGGCTGCGCCCGGACGCCGCCGACACCGTCGCCGCCCTGGCCGCGCTGACCGGCACCGCGCCGATGCTGGTCACCGGCGACAACCCGCGCGCCGCGGCCCACCTGGCCGCCGAGGCCGGCATCACCGACGTCCGTGCCGGGCTGCTGCCGCAGGACAAGGTCGCGGCTGTCCGGGAACAGGAGGCCGCCGGGCGCAAGGTGCTGGTGATCGGCGACGGGGTCAACGACGCCCCGGCGCTGGCCGCCGCCCACACCGGCGTCGCGATGGGCCGGGCCGGCTCCGACCTGGCCCTGGAGACCGCCGACGCGGTCGTGGTCCGCGACGAACTCGCCACCGTCCCGGCGGTGATCGCGCTGTCCCGCCGTGCCCGCCGCCTGGTCGCCCAGAACCTGGTGCTCGCCGGGGTGTTCATCTCCGTCCTGGTCCTCTGGGACCTGGTCGCCACCCTGCCGCTGCCGCTCGGCGTGCTCGGCCACGAGGGCTCGACCGTCCTGGTCGGTCTCAACGGCCTGCGGCTGCTGCGCGAGGCCGCCTGGACCGGGGCCCGTACCGAGGGCGCCCGTCAGGAGTCGACGAGCGCCACACGGTAGGCGGTGCTGACCAGCTGTGCGCGGTCCCGGGCGGCGCGACACCCGACCCGCCAACGCGAGGCCCGCCCCGCGCACGCGGTGCCGGCCTCCCCACCCGGGAGGCCGGCACCGCGATGGCGCCCCGCGTCAGGGCAGCGGGATCCGCACGACCTGCGGGTCGTGGTCGCTCAGCTGGGTGCTGAACTCGCTGTTGATGTGCACGATGTCGTAGCTGTACGGCTTCGCTGCCAGTGCGCCGGAGATGAGGATGTGGTCCAGCACCTGGGAGTTGCCCTCGTACACGTAGGTGTAGCGCTCGGGCAGCGGCAGCGTGCGGGGCAGGTCGGTCAGTGAGTTGCCGGCGGTGAGGATGTCGGCGGTCTGCGAGAACTCGAAGTCGTTGAGGTCGCCGAGCACGATGACCGCCGCGTTCGGGTCCACCGCCAGGATCCGGTCGGTGAAGTCCTTCACCGCGGCGGCCTGGTTGTGGCGCTGGGCCTCGGACGGGTGCGCGGGCGGCTGGTAGCGGCCGAACAGGGGCTGGTCACCGCCCTTGGAGTTGAAGTGGTTGGCGATCACGAAGACCGGCTTGCCGTTCCAGCGGAACTCCCCGGCGAGCGGCTTGCGGCTGGAGGTGAACGCCGCGTTGGTCGGGTCGATCCGGCCGGGGGAGTAGGCGAGTCGGGGCGTGCCGCCGTTGTTGACGACCGAGTCGGCGGTGGTGGAGCCGGCGCCGGGCCGGTCGGTGAAGCTCAGGCCGCGGTCGGTGCGGAACAGGAACACCTGGCGGATGTTGCCGCCGGGCTGGCCGCCGTCCTGGCCGTCCACCGGGTCGATCTGGCGGTAGGAGTAGGCCGGGCCGCCGGCCGCCGAGATGGCGGCGGTGAGCTTGGCGAGGGTCTGGTCGGGAGCCGTGGTGCCGTCGTCGGTGGGGCCGCTGTTGTCCTGGATCTCCTCCAGGGCGACCAGGTCGGGCGCGCGCAGGTTGGTGACGATGCCGGCCGCGAGGCCGTCGAACTTGCTCTGCGGGTCGGCGGGGGAGAGGTTCTCCACGTTGAAGGTGGCGGCGGCGAGTTGGCCGGCCGCCGGGGCGGCGGTGACCTCGGGGGCGAGGCCACCGGGCGTGACCGCGGGAGTCGCGGTGACCTGAAGCTTGAAGGTGCCGAAGGAGTAGTCGAGCACGCCGACGGTCGCGCCGGTCAGGGTGTCGCCGACGTTGGCGGTCGGGGTAGGCGCGAGCGCGCCGGCCAGGGTCACCCGCTCCGGGTTGCCGTCGCCCGCCTGGAGCAGGATGCCGCCCCGGTCGGTGCGGGTGGTGCTGCCCGGCGGGACGACCGGGACCTCGCCGTACTTGTTGCTGGGGCCGACCACGGCCGCGTTGTCGATCTCGACCCGCATGCCCTCCAGGGACGCCCAGAAGTCCAGGCCGTCGGTGGCGGGTTGGTAGGCGCCGGCGGTCTCGACGTCACCGGTGGTGACGCTGGAGATCACCGCCGCCGGGGGCACCCGCCCGCCGGGGCCGACCAGGGTGGCGGCGGGCAGCGGCGCGTTGTGGGCGAGCACGGTGACGGTGGGCGCGGTGAGTTCGGTGATCGACAGGTTGGTGGTGCCGCCGCTGCCGCCGGGGCGGTACTGGCTGACGGTGGCGCTCACCGTGACCGAGTCGCCGACCGCGACGGAGGGCGCGCCGGCGGTGTAGACGTAGACGCCCTCGCTGGTGCCGGGGTCGTTGTCGGGCTGCGGGTCCTGGTACCAGAACCCGTTGGGCCCGACGGCGGTGACCACGCCGGGCACCGCGCTCACCGCACCGCCGGCGAGCGGGGAGGTGCGGGCCGCGCCCTGGATGTCGTGTATTCGGGCGCCGGTGGTGCCGCCGCCGCCGGTGGACGCGGAGTTGCGCGGCGCCGGTGCGCCGACCGTGAAGTCCGCCGCGTTGTTGTCGGTGTCGGTGGCGCCGCCGCCGACGCGCAGGGCGGCGGTGGCGTTCGACAGGTTGCCGGTCGGCGAGCCCTCGGCGGTACTGGCGCTCGACCCGTAGCCGACCAGGTCCTTCACCCCGGGCTGGGTCGCGCAACCCGAACTGCAGGTCAGTGCAGTGCCGTTGGTGACCAGCGCGACCTTGCCGGCGGTCGCGGCCAGGGCGATCGTCCCGGTGGCGTCCGGCGTCGGCAGGGCAGCCCCGGCCCCGGCCCCGGCGGCCTCCTGCACGAGGAGGAAGCGCCCCGGCGCGATCGTGCCGGACAACGCGGTCCGCGCCCAGGACGCGCCGCCCGCCGAGGCGTACTGCACCGTCCAGCCGGCGACGGACACCGGCGCGCTGCCCCGGTTGTACAGCTCGATGAAGTCATTGGCGTACGGCGCACCGGAGTTGCCGCCGCCGCCGTACACCTGACTGATCACCACGTCGGGCGACGCCGCCTGGGCCACGCCGCCGGGCAGCGCCAGCAGCGCCCCCACCACGGCCGCGGCGGACGCGCCCGCCATCGCTCTGCGCCGGACTCGCTGGGTTCTCCGCATGAGGCTTCCTCCTGACGGCCGCGCGGGCGGGTGGCCCGGCGGTGTGAACACGGACAGGAAAGTTCGGGCGCTGCGGTTGTAGCAACGCCACCCGATCCCTACCGTGCGCGGCAGGCGACGACCAGATGTACGGCGGAAGAACGGTTCGCAGGGCAACAAGTGGGAGCCGGGGTTCCGGCGCGGCCGACCCGTACGGACCGTCAGCAGTCGGCCCAGGGGCGGTGGTTGCCGGTGGTCGGCCGTCGATCGGAGCGGGTGGGGCGGGGCGGCCGCCCGGGACGCCTTCGCTCAGGCCAGGCGCAGCACCAGCTTGCCGGTGTTCTCCCCGCGGAACAGCATCCCGAGGACCTCCGGGAAGTCGTCCACCGTCCCCTCCACCACGTGCTCCTTGACCTTGATCCGGCCGTCCGCGATCCAGCCCGTGAGCTCCTTGGCCGCCTCCGGGTACCGGCGCGCGTAGTCGAACACCACGAAGCCCTCCATCCGGGCCCGCCGCACCAGCAGCGACAGGTAGTTGGAGGGGCCCTGCACGGCGGTCTCGGTGTTGTACTGGCTGATCGCCCCGCAGATCACCACCCGGGCGTGCATCGCGAGCCTGGTCAGCGCGGCGTCCAGGATGGCGCCGCCGACGTTGTCGAAGTACACGTCGATGCCGTCCGGGGCGTGGGTGCGCAGCGCCTTGCGGACGTCCTCCGAGCGGTAGTCGATCGCCGCGTCGAAGCCCAGCTCGCCGGTCAGCAGCGCGCACTTCTCGGGGCCGCCCGCGATGCCGACCACCCGGCAGCCCTTCACCTTGGCGATCTGCCCGACCATGGTGCCGACCGCCCCGGCGGCGCCGGAGACCACCACGGTCTCGCCCTCCTTCAGCGCCGCGACGTCCAGCAGCCCGAAGTAGGCCGTCATCCCGGGCAGGCCGAGCGCGCCGAGGTACGTGGACGGCGGCGCGAGCGCGGTGTCGATCTTCAGGGTGCCCTTGCCGTCCGAGACCACGTACTCCTGGACTCCGAAGGTCCCCACCACGTGGTCGCCGACCCGGTACTTCGGGTGGTTCGACTCGACGACCTCCACCACCGACCCGGCCCGCATCACCTCGCCCAGCGCCACCGGCGGAACGTACGACGGACGGTCGTCGAGCCACCCGCGCATGGCCGGGTCCAGCGAGATGTACCGCGTCCGCCCCACGAACTCCCCGGCCCCCGCCGCCCCCACCGGTTCCGCCCCGTGCGCCCAGTCCTCCGCCTGCACTTCCCCGACCGGCCGGCGGGCGAGGCGGATCTGACGGTTGATCGCGTTCATGGCGTCTCCTGTGGGCGTGCTCGGTCCTGCTCCGGACGCCTGATTCTAAGCAAGCGCTTAGTCATCTGGCCAGAACCCGCCCCGATCCCGTGTCCCGGGTGGTTCCCTGCCCGTACCGTGGGGGTTCGGACCGACCAGGGGCTCGCCTGTTCGAGTTGCCGTCGATCGGCACCGCTCCCTCCTCGGTGCGTTCCGGGCAACCGCCGGCTGAGGGCCCCGGCCGGTCAGCCGCGCCCGGTGGCCGGCTGCCAGCCGAGGGCGGGGCCGAGGCGGGTGGCGATGTCGGTGAGGATCTGGACGTAGTCCTCCCGGGCGAAGGTGAACGGCAGCGCGAAGGCGACCTCGTCGACCTCCCGGTACCCGGCGTGGGCGTGCAGCTGCTCGGCGATCTCCGCGGACGTGCCGACCAGGTCGGGCGCGAACACCATCCGGGCCGGGCCCTGCGGGGCGAGGGTGCGTGGGGTGCGGGCGAGGGCGTACGCCTCGTACCTGGCGCGCTGCTCGGGCGTGGCGCTGTCGGTGGGGATGACGACGAGCCCCTGGGAGACGCGGGCGCGCTCGCCGTCGGGGTGGTGGGCGCGGAAGGCGCGGATCTGGGCGCGCTGGATCTCGGCGAAGTCCTCGGACTCCTCGGCCTTGACGACGCTGCTGGTGAGCAGATTGAGCCCGTGTTCGCCGGCCCAGCGGGCGGAGCGCAGGCTGCCGGCGCCGTACCAGAGCCGGGCGGCCAGACCGGGGGAGTGCGGCTGGACCCGACGGGAGTACACCTCGATGCCCTCGGTGCCGGCGAAGTCGGAGGCGGGTTCGCCGCGGACGAGGTCGAGGAGGCGCTCGGCGCGGCGGGGGCTGAAGTCCTCGTGTTCGCCGGTGTCGGGGTAGAGCGCGCCGCGGACCCGGTCGTAGTGGGTGGGCGGGCCGACGCTGAACCCGGCGTTCATGCGGCCGCCGGACAGGACGTCGACGGTGGCGAGGTCCTCGGCGAGGCGCAGCGGGTTCTCCCAGCCGAGCGGGGTGACGGCGGTGCCGAGGTGGATCCGGCCGGTGCGCTGGGAGGCGGCGGCGAGGACGGCGATCGGGGAGGAGATGCCGTACTGGAGGTGGCGGTGGCGGAGCCAGGCGCTGTCGAAGCCGAGCTGCTCGCCGAGGACGATGAGGTCGAGGGTGGATTCGTGGCCCTGGCGGGGGTCGGCCTCGTCGAACAGCCCGATGGTCAGGAAGCCGAGTTTCCGCAGCGGTCGTGGGGTCGGCGGCATGGTGGGTGGCTCCGGGTGGTGTGAGGCGGCCCCCGGGAGGGCCGGGCGGGCCGGGTGGGCGGTGCCCTTCGAACGTACGCAGGTGGTTCGCGACCCCACAAGATCGGCGCGGGATCGGACATCCGCGTGTTACGCGGCGCAATCCCGGTTCACCGTCCTCGGCACCTGCCGTCCGGCCTCGCGCAGTGCGGCGGGCTCCGCCCGGGCGGAGCCCGCCGCGCCGTCGTCGGTCAGCAGCTGCGCAGCTCGGGGCTCTGGTTCCGGATCTGGTTCCGCAGCGAGGTGAACTCGCGGTAGGCGTCGCCGTCCTCGGTGCCGGGGCGGAACGCGCCGACGCGGTGGCAGTTGACGAAGGCGAGCTTGACGCCGAAGTGGCCCTCCAGGCTGCCGCGGATGGCGTTGCTGGCGAGCGCGCGCAGCAGCTGGGCGCGCTCCTCGTCGGTGGGCGTGGTGTTGTCGGTGGTGAACTCGGCCTCGGTGGAGCAGAGTTCGGTGCTGAGGCCGGCGACGACCTGGTAGGCGTAGGGGAGGGAGGTGCGGACGGTGTCGAGGAAGTCGGCCTCGCTGACCTGGCCGTGCTCGGCCTGGGCGAGGAGGGCGGGGGAGACGTCGAGCGACATGGGTGTCCTCTTTCGCGGTGTCTGGTTATCGAAGATGAAAACCATTGCAAGATGGACTGTCTTCGATGCCCGGACACCCTGTCAAGTGCCGTCCCCCGAAGGGCTGACGGGCGGCGCCTCCCGGCGGGCCGTGAGGACGAACAGGGCGATCACCACCGCCAGCGCCGCGAAGACCAGGCCCAGCTCGAACGCGCTGGAGATGCCGTGCACCAGCACCTCCGAGGAGTAGGGCGCCGGAAGCTTCCCGGTCGCCCCGAACTCGGCCGCCTGCTGCGGATCGGCCTGCCGCAGGAACGCGCCGACCTGCCGCCGGGTCTCGTTCCGGCTGGCCGTGCCGTACACCGTGACCAGGATCGACAGGCCCAGCGAGCCGCCCACCTGCTGGGTGGTGTTGAGCGTGCCGGTGGCCGCGCCGGTCTCGTGCGGGGCCACGTGGGAGACGGCGGTCAGCATCACCGGGACGAAGATCGAACCCATCCCGAAGCCGAACAGCAGGGTCGGGCCGAGGACCCCTCCGAGGTAGCCGGTGTCGACGTCGATCCGGGTGGACCGCAGGACCCCGCCCAGCACCAGCAGCGAGCCCGCCACCAGGAAGGGCTTGGGACCGTACCGCAGCTGGTTGCGGGCGGCGAACTGGGCGGCGGTGACGATCGCCACGCTGATCGGCAGGAACGCGAAGCCGGCCCGCAGCGGGCTGAATCCGAGGATGTCCTGGACGAACAGCGTGATGAAGAAGAAGACGCTGAACATCGTCGCGGCGACGCAGAGCATCAGCCCGTAGGCACCGGCGCGGTTGCGGTCGCGGAACAGGTGCAGCGGGGTGATCGGCTGTGGCATCCGTCGCTCGGTGAACAGGAAGGCCGCCAGCAGCACCACGGCGAGGCCGAACGCGGTGAGCGTCACGGAGTCCGTCCAGCCGTGATCGGAGGCCCGGATGAAGCCGAGGACCAGCGAGACCATGCCCGCCGTGGCGGTGAACGCGCCGGCCAGGTCGAAGCGCCCGGGGCGCCGTTCGGACTCGTTGATGTACAGCGGCGCCAGCAGAGCGATCGCCAGGCCGATCGGCACGTTGACGAAGCGCACCCACCGCCAGGACAGCCAGGAGGTCAGCATGCCGCCGGTGAGCAGGCCGACGGCGCCGCCCGCCCCGGCGACGGCGGAGTAGACGCCGAAGGCGCGGTTGCGCGCCGGGCCCTCCTCGAAGTTGGTCGCGATCAGCGCGAGCGCGGTCGGCGAGGCGATGGCCCCGCCCGTGCCCTGCAGCGAGCGGGCCGCCAGCAGCCAGGCGGGGGAGGTGGCCAGGCCGCCGAGCAGCGAGGCGAAGCTGAACAGCAGGACACCGACCTGCGAATTCCGGACACCCCGCGACCGCGGGTGCCCGGCCCCGGGCGGTGGTTGCCGCTCGGGACCGGGCACGGTGCGATGGGTCGGCTCAGGAGCGCCGGGGGCTACGGCAGGGTCCACCGCTGGTTGGTGCCGCCGTTGCAGTCCCAGATCTCCAGCGGGGTGCCGTTGGCGGTGGCCGCCGCCGGGTCGTCGAGGCAGCGGCCGGACTGGGCGCTCTTCAGGGTGCCGTCCGGCTGGGGGAGCCACTGCTGGTTGGCGGCGCCGTTGCAGTCCCACAGCCCGACCGTGGTGCCGTTGACGGTGCCCTGGCCGGTGACGTCGAGGCACTTGCCGTTGTGGGTGAGGGTGCCGTTGGTGCGGGTCCACACCTGCTGGGCGCTGCCGTCGCAGGCCCACAGCTGCACGGCGGCGCCGCTGGTGCCGGCGGTGGGTCGGGCGCAGGTGCCGGGCAGGGCGGAGGCGATCGGGCCGGTGTGGGTGGCGGGAGTGCCGGGGGTGAGGGCGAAGTTGTCGAACTGGTCGGTCTGGTAGCCGGTCACGCCGAGGCCGGCGCGTCCGTTGGTGAAGCTGGCGTCGGTCGTGCTGCCCACGGCGGTGCCGTCGATGCTCGCGGTGAGCGTCGCGTTGTCCAGAGTGAGCGCGACGGTGTGCCAACGGCCGGTGCCGAGGGCGGTGGTGGTGCCGGAGGCGAGGGTGGTGAAGTTCCAGCGGGTGTCGCTCTTGTCGATGGACCAGGCGCCGGTGTCGCTGACCCGCAGGTGGTAGGCGTTCAGGCCGTTGTTGTTGCGGCCCTGCTGGTTGACCCGGCCGAGGAGTTCGACGGTGCTCGACTGCTCGAACAGGGTGTCGGCGGTGACGGTGTAGTTGGACCAGCTGCCGTCGCCCATCATCGTGTACGGGGCGTTGTACGGCTCGTCGGTCCAGTTGATCGGCCTGGTCGGGGCCATCTGGCGCAGGCAGGTGCCGGTGCGGCCGCCGCCGCAGGCGACGGTCTGGAAGGCGCCGTTCATGTCCGCGAAGTACTTCGGCGAGGTGGTCGTCGCGGGCGTCTCGAAGGTGTCCGCGTAGGGCAGCTTCATCGGCGCGGCGGGCGGCGGGGTGGCGGTGCCCTTGCCCTGTCCGGTGGTGGTGGTCACGGTGTAGACCCGGCCGGGCTGCAGGGTGAGGGTGTACGTGCCGTGGGCCGGGGTGACGTCCTGCTGGTGGACGAACCAGTCGGCGGAGTTGGTGGAGTTGAGGTCGGTGGACCAGACGTGGACCTTGCCGGTGGACAGGCCACCGGTGACGGTGAAGCTCGCGGTCTGGGCGGTGGTGGCGTCCATCGTCTCGATGACGGTGCTGTAGTCGCGGTTGTTCGCGCCCTTCAGCGTGACGTAGCTGCCGTTGGTGCGGGCGCCGCCGAGGTAGCCGCTCGCGGAGTCGATGTAGCGCCAACCGGGCTTGGTGAACTGGGTGGTGTGCGCGGTGACCCAGGTGGTCTTGCCGATCGTGTAGTTGCCGGACCAGGGCTGGTTGGCGATCGACATGCCGTCGGTGGAGAAGAACAGGTCGGGGTAGAGCGCGGCGATGACCGGCCAGTTGATGAACGAGGTCATCTTGCCGTCGAGGTAGCCGCGGTTGATCCCGCGCGCCACCGCCGGGGCGCCGCCGTCGGCGTCCTCGGAGCCGTTCTCGCTCGCCCACAGCGGCTTGCCGAGCGCCTGGGCGTTCGCCGGGCTGGGGCAGTTGCTGAAGTCGCTCATGTACCCGCAGGGGTAGTGGACGCCGACGATGTCGACGGCGTTCTTGAATGCCGGGTCGGTGGCCATGGCGTCGGCCACGTCCCAGGTGTCGTCGGCGGCGACGACCTTGGTGGCGCCGTAACCGCGTGCCACGAGCGTGCTCTTCAGGTTCTCGTACCAGGCCTTGTCGAAGCCGCGCTCGTTCCACCCGCCGAGGTAGGAGACGTTCAGGTGGTGTTGGGTGGCGCAGCCCATCCAGTCCATCAGGTAGTTGACGCTGTCCTGGGACCAGAAGTTGCCGCCGCTGCCGGTGTTGCCGATCCAGCCGGGGGCGCCCCAGGACAGGCCGTAGAACGTGATGTCGGGGTTGCGGGCCTTGGCCTGCTCGGCCAGCCACCACTCGTAGCCCTGGTGGCAGTCGACGGTGCCGCGGGTGTGCTCGATGCTGGGTTCGGCGCCGTCGGTGGAGTTGGTGTCGCCGCCGATCTCCAGCTTCAGCGTCTGCAGCGAGGCTCCGTAGCCGGGCTTGAACAGGTAGTCGAGCAGTTGGCTGCGCTGGGGCTCCGGATAGTCCACCAGCAGGCGGGAGTTGCCGCCGCCGCCGGAGATGGCGCCGACGCCGTCGAAGGTGAGGCCCGGCTTGGCGCCGTCGATGGTGACGGCGGTGGGGGTGGCGGCCTGGGCGGCCGACGGCGCGGTCAGGCCGCCCAGCGCGCCGGCGAGGACGAGCGCCGCGCTCAGGGCGGTGCGCCAGGTCGATGACAGGTGTTGACGGCCCATGGGCGTCTCCTGGGTGTGGGGAGGGGTGGCGGTCCGTGCCGGGCGCCCGCAGGCGCCCGGCACGACGTGGGGGCAGGGGCTTCGCCGGTCCCGTTACGAGACGGTCCACTCCTGGTTGGCCCGGCCGGTGCCGCAGGTCCACTGGACGACCTGGGCGCCGTCGGCCGTCGAGGCGCCCGTGACGTCCAGGCACTTGCCGCTGTTGGCCGATACCAGCTGAACGCGGGCCCCGGTGGCCGGGACGGGGGTCCACTGCTGGTTGGCCTTGCCGGTGCCGCAGGTCCACTGGACGACCTGGGCTCCGTCAGCGGTGGACGCGCCCGTGACGTCCAGGCACTTGCCGCTGTTGGCCGACACCAGCTGGACGGTGCCGGTTCCGGCGACCGGGACGAGAGTCCACTGCTGGTTGGCCTTGCCGGTGCCGCAGGTCCACTGGACGACCTGGGCTCCGTCAGCGGTGGACGCGCCCGTGACGTCCAGGCACTTGCCGCTGTTGGCGCTGGTCACGGTGTGGGTGGCCGGTGCGGCCAGCGGCGTCACGGTGGTGTTGGCGAAATCGGCGTGCTGGAAGCCGCCGACTCCCAGGCCGATCTGCCCGACGAGGTGGGAGGCGTCGGCGACCGAGGCGACCTGCGTGTGGTCGATCGACGCGGTGATGTTCTGGCCCTGCACGGCCAGTGTGAGGTTGTGCCAGGTGCCGGCCCCGGCGCCGGGGTAGCTGCCGCTCGCCAGCACGGTGTCGGCTCCGGCGCGGTCCTCGGTGAACAGGCTCCAGGCGCCGGTGTCGTCGATCTTCAGGTGGTAGCCGGAGCGGTCGTGGTCGACGTGGTCGATGCGGCCGAGCAGTTCGGCGGAGGTGCCGGCCTGTTCGAGGACGACGTCGGTGCTCGCCTGGTAGTGCGCCCAGGACGGGTCGCCCAGGAGGGTGAGCGGGGTGTAGTTCATGTCGTCGTGCCACGGGATGGGCGCCCGGGTGATCACCTGGCGCAGGCACATCGGGGTGGTCGCCCCGGTCGGGCAGGGCGCGGTCTCGAAGGCGCCGGCCCAGTCGTGGAAGTAGCGGGCGGTGGCACCGGCGGGGTATCCGCTGAGGTCGGCCCGGTAGGGCAGCGGCATCGCGGTGGACGGGGGTGCCGCGGCGGTGCCCTTGCCCTGGCCGGTGGTGGTGGTCACCGTGTAGACGTAACCGGGCTGCACGGTGAGGGAGTACGAACCGCCCTTCGGCGTCAGGTCCTGGGTGTGGACGAACCACCTCGACGGGTCGGTGGAGTTCATGTCGGTGGCCCAGACGTGCACCGGGCCGGTGGACAGGCCGCCGGCGACCTTGACGTTGACGGTCTGCGCGGCGGTGGCGTCGGTGGACTCGATGACCGTGCTGTAGTCCCGGCCGGACTTGAGCGTGATGTAACTCCCGCTGTGCGGGTCGCCGTTGGCGCCGGCACCGGCGAGGTAGCCGCTGGAGGCGTCCAGGTACTGCCAGCCGGGCTTGGCGAACTGGGTGGTGTGCGCCATCACCCAGATGTCGCGGCCCACCGCGTAGTTGCCGGACCAGGGCTGGTCGGCGGCCATCAGGCCGGCGCCCGCGTAGGGCAGCTCCGAGGGCCAGGAGCTGACCAGCGCCCACTTGATGTCCGAGGTGATCCGGGCGTCGAGGTACTCGCGGTTGACGTTGCGGGCCAGGGCGGCCGGGTCGGCTCCGTAGCTGTCGTTGTCGTCCTCGGAGGCCCACAGCTTCTTGCCCAGCCCGGTCGCGGTGCTGCTGCCCGGACAGGCCGTGTAGACCGGGGTCGAGTGCCAGCAGGTGCCGTGCAGGCCGATGACGCCGACGGCCTTGGCGAAGGCGGGGTCGCTCGCCATGTCCGCGGCGATCGACCAGTGCTCGTCGTCGCTGTCGGAAGCGACCAGGACGGTGTCCTGGTGGCCGTGGCCGTCCAGGTCGGCACGCAGCTTCTCGAACCAGGCCTTGTCGTAACCGCGTTCGTTCCAGCCGCCGAGGTAGCCGACGTTCAGTCCGTGGCTCCGGGCGCACCCGAGCCAGGACTCCAGGTAGGTGATGTTGTCCTGCGACCAGATTCCGCCGTTCAACCAGCCCGGCGCGGCCCACTCCAGGCCGTAGAAGGTGATCCCGGGGTTGCGGGCCTTGGCCTGCTCCATGAGCCACCACTCGTAGCCCCGATTGCAGTCGACCTCGGTGGGGGTGCGCATGTGGGACGGCTCGGGGCCGTCGGAGGAGTTGGCGTCGCCGCCGATCTCCACCTTCAGCGTCTGCAGCGAGGCGCCGTAGCCGGGCTTGAAGAGGTAGTCCAGGACCTGGCTGCGCTGGGGCTCGGGGTAGTCGACCAGCAACCGCGAGGTGGCCCCGCCGCCGCTGATCGCGCCGAGACCGTCGAACGCCCGTCCTGGTGAGGAGCCGTCGAGCGTCACGGACTGGTCGGCCGTCGCAGGGGCCGGTGCCGCAACCGCCGCCGGCGAGGACATGAGGGTGGTTGCGATGCCCAGGGCGAACGTCGCCATCGCGGTGATCCCTCTGCGCAGTGGGTGGGGAGGTTTTCTCATCGACTACTCCTGTCCTGCGGCTCTGGCGGCATGCGTGCGGGGGTGGCAGGACTCGGGCCGCGGACGGTCGGCTGGCCGGGGCAGCGAGCGCTGTCGGGTGCATGCCGGAACACCGGGCAGGAGCGTAGACCCAACGTCCAACATTAATCAACAATTTGGCATTAAATTCAACGTCGTTGAGCAACGGCAGGGTGCTCCGCCGCACGCCCGGCGCGGACCGGCCGTCTGTATGTGCTTCCACCTCGTGCTATTGACGCCGCGCCGACCTTGCCCGAAGCTGTCCGGGGCAACGCCTTACCGGCCGGTAGGAAGTGCTGGGACGGCCCGTCTGGACCGGCCCCGATCAGGGCAATCGCCAGGACGGCACCGAACGTGCAAGGCCGCCTCGTTGCACATCCCCCGGGAGGGGTCCGGGCCGCCATCGAGCGCGTGCGCGACCTTTCGGTCCGTCAACTCTCATGTACAACAGGGACTCTGAATGGACATAACAAGAGGGTCTCGAAACCTCCCGGTTGGGAACATGGGCTTGACTCGGGCCTGGATCCAGGCGCTTCCTGTGCTTCGTCGCGTTTGATTGCGACGCTTTCTGATCGGTTGTGTTGCTTCTAGCTGGTCGGTCCCACACCAGGAGTCCCCACCATGCGCCTCTCCCTCCGCGGCCGCCTGGCCCCGACCGCCGCGTTGAGCCTGGCCACCGTCCTCGGGCTGGCCGCGTGCTCGACCGGACAGGCGTCCTCGAACACTGCCGACGCGCCGGTGGCGCGGGCCTCCGGCAAGATCTCGATCACCTACCTGCAGAAGTAGGGGGACCGGTAGTACTTCGTGGACGAGGCCGCGGGGGCGAAGGCCAGGGCGGCCGAGCTGGGCGCCGATCTGAAGGTCGTGAACCTCGGCAACGACGCGAACAAGACGGTCAGCGAGGTCCAGTCCGCGATCGCGCGGAAGAGCGACGGCCTGATCATCGTGGTGCCGGACCCGGCGGTCGGCCAGCAGGTGGTCCAGACGGCCCGGGACGCCAGGGCTGCGCTGCTCACCGCGGACGACCAGGTCTGCACGAGCGGGCCGTCCCCGGCGCAGTGCGCCGCGTCCGACCTGGTACCCCGGATCGGCTTCTCCGGCCGGCAGATGGGCCGGCAGGTCGGCCAGCGCGCCGCGGAGGAGTTCAAGAAGGCCGGCTGGAACCCGGCGGACACCCGGATCATCTCCGCGTGGAAGCAGGACGTCACCGTCTTCGGGGACCGGGTGAAGGCCGCCAAGGACGCCTTCGACCAGGGCCGTGCCGGGAGCGCTTATGACAACATCATTGACGTGTTAACGCCGCCGCCGGTTTGATGGCTCGCATTCCCCCACACGTGCACTTCCCCACACGTGCACCCCCACAGCCAAGGCGGTGATCTGTTGGCATCGACGGAGAAGGCCACGGGCAGCGGTCCGAGACCGGACGCGAGCAGCGGCCCCGGAGCGGATACGAGCAGCGGCCCCGGAACGGACCCGGGCGGCGGTCCGGGAGCGGACCCGAGCAGCGCCCACGTCACCATGCCCCAGTCCCTCGGCCTGCTGGACGGGGCGGTGATCGCCGCCTCCAGTACGGCCGCCACCAGCAGCATCGGCATCGGCCTGGGGCTGATGGCCGGCATCGTCGGCCTGCACCTGCCGGCGATCATGCTGCTGGCCTTCCTGCCGGTGCTCGCCATCGCCGGCGGGTACGGGCGGCTGAACGCGGTCGACCCGGACGCGGGCAGCAGTTATCGGTGGGTCGGCCGCACGCTCAGTCCCTGGCTGGGCTTCCTCACCGGGTGGGTGAACACCGTGGGGACCGTGGTCTTCATGGCGTACACCACCACCGTCACCGGCTCCTCGATCATCCAGCTGCTCGACCAGGCGCACCTGCGCAGCGTCGCCGGGCTCCGGCTGGACGCGGACTCAACCGCCCAGTGCACGCTGCTCGGCCTGGTCGTCCTGGTGGGCGCGGCACTGGTCGCGGTCCGGGGGCTGGATCTGGCGGCCCGGCTGCAGAAGGCGCTGCTGGTGTTCGAGTACGCGGTGCTGCTCGGCTTCTGCGGGTACGGGCTGTTCGCTGGCGACCAACCGTTCTCGCTGCAGTGGTTCAACCCCTTCGACATCCCGTCCTTCGGCGCGGTGGCGCAGGGCATGGTGCTGGCCGTGTTCTGCTACTGGGGCTTCGAGTCGGTGTTCAGCGTCGGCGAGGAGGTACGGAACCCGCGGGACGCGTCCCGCGGCGGCCTGCTGGCCCTGGTGGTGATGCTGCTGATGTTCCTGCTCGCCGGTACGGCCTTCCAACGGGTGCTGCCGATCGACGAGTTGGCCGACAACGGCGCGCACGGCCTCACCTACTTCGGCGCGAAGCTGGCCCACCAGCCGCTGGCCGCACTGCCGTTGATCGCGCTGATGTTCTCCGCCGTGGCCTCGCTGCAGTCCTCGGTGATCCCGACCGCCCGCGGGCTGTACGCGATGGGGCGCGACCAGGTGCTCGGCCCGGTCTGGACCCGGCTGCACCCCAAGCACTCCACCCCCGCCGTCGGCACGCTGCTGATCACCGGCATCGCGGTGGTCCTGGCCCTGGGGTCGCTCGCCATCCCGACCGTCGGCGACCTGATCTCGGCCTCCGTCAACGCGATCGGCATCGTCGTCGCCCTCTACTACGCGCTGACGGCCGTCGCCGCCGCCGTCCAGTTCCGCCACCTGCTGCGCACCAGCCCGCTGGAGGGGTTGCGCGCGGTGGTCCTCCCGCTGCTGGGCGCGGCGGCGCTGCTCGCGGTCGGCGGCTACCTGGCCTGGAGCTTCTACGACTCCGCCGACCACTTCGAACTGGCCGCCGACAACGGGTGGTTCGAGCTGTCCGTGCCGGTGCTGATGATCGTGAGCGGACTGCCGGCGGCCGCCTGGGCCCGCTGGCGGAGGCGCTCACCGTACTTCCTGCACGACGCGCACTGAGAAAAACCAGGGAACGGAGCACCACCCATGACCAAGGCCGATCTGGTCTTCACCCACGGCCCCGTGCACACCGGCGACGCCGCCCGCACCCGGGCGACCGGCCTGGCCGTGACCGACGGGCGGATCACCGCCGTCGGGCACGACGAGGTCCGGGAGCTGATCGGGCCGGGAACCGAGGTCGTGGACCTCGCCGGCAAGCTGCTGCTGCCGGGCTTCCAGGACGCACACATCCACGCGGTGTACGGCGGAACGGAGTTGGCCGCCTGCGACCTGACCGGGACGATCGGCGTCGCCGACTACCTGGAGCGCGTCCGCGCCTACGCCGAGGCCAATCCCGGGCTGGAGTGGATCACCGGCAGCGGCTGGTCGATGGAGAGCTTCGACGGCGGCCTGCCGACCCGGCAGCTGCTCGACTCCGCCGTCCCCGACCGCCCGGTGTACCTCACCAACCGCGACCACCACGGCGCCTGGGCCAACACCCGGGCCCTGGAACTCGCCGGCCTCACCCGGGACACCCCCGACCCGGCCGACGGGCGGATCGAGCGCGAGGCCGACGGCACCCCGAGCGGCACGCTCCAGGAGGGCGCCACCACCCTGGTCGCCCGGCTGATCCCGCCCGCCACCGCCGCCGACCGGCTGGACGGGCTGCTGCGCGCCCAGCGGCTGCTGCACTCGCTCGGCATCACCGGCTGGCAGGACGCGTTGCTCGGCGAGTTCAACGGCCAGCCGGACCCCTCCGACGCCTACCTGACGGCCGCCCGCTCCGGCGCGCTCACCGCCCGGGTGACCGGCGCGCTCTGGTGGGACCGCGACCGGGGCGCCGAGCAGATCCCCGAACTCGTCGACCGGCGAGCGAAGTCGGGCCACGGACGGTTCCGGGCCGGCTCGGTGAAGATCATGCAGGACGGCATCGCGGAGAACTTCACCGCCGCGATGACCAGCCCCTACCTGGACGGCTGCGGCTGCGCCACCGCCAACTCCGGCCTCAGCTTCGTCGATCCGACCGCGCTGCGCGGGTACGTCACCGAACTGGACGCGCTCGGCTTCCAGGTGCACTTCCACGCGCTCGGCGACCGGGCCGTCCGCGAGGCGCTGGACGCGATCGAGGCCGCCCGCGCCGCGAACGGCCGGCGCGACACCCGCCACCACCTGGCCCACCTCCAGGTGGTCCACCCGGACGACCTGCCGCGCTTCGCGCGACTCGGTGCGGTCGCCAACATCCAGCCGCTGTGGGCCGCCCACGAACCGCAGATGGACGAGCTGACCATCCCCTTCCTCGGCCCCGAGCGCGCCGCCTGGCAGTACCCGTTCGGCGCCCTCCAGCGCGCGGGCGCCACCCTGGCGGCGGGCAGCGACTGGCCGGTGAGCAGCCCGGACCCGCTGGCCGGCCTGCACGTGGCCGTCAACCGGATGGAGCCGGAGGCCACCGACGGCCGGGTCTTCCTGCCCGAGCAGCGGCTCGACCTGGCCTCCGCCATCGCCGCGTACACGGCCGGGACCGCGTACGTGAACGGGCACGACGACGCGGGCACGCTCACCCCCGGACACCTGGCCGACCTCGTCGTCCTCGACCGCGACATCCTCACCGCCCCCGCCGAGGAGATCGCCGACGCCCGGGTGCTGCGCACCTACGTCGGGGGAGAGCTCGTCCACACGGCCGACTGACCGCCGTGCCGCCGCGACCGGGCCGTCTCCACACGGAGGCGGCCCGGTCGGCGTGCACCTCGACGGACCCGGCCGCCGCCGGCCCGACCGTCGACGGGTGTCAGCTGTCCGGGTCGGGGTCCGTCGCCCGCAGACGGGCCTCGGCGGCGTCGAGGAGCAGTTCGAGGGCGTACGGGTAGCCGCTGCGGCGCATGTCGGCGGCGAGCAGGTGGGCGGTGGCGGCGATGCGCGGGTGGGTGGTGGCGTCGAGGCGGGCGTAGGAGGCCTGCCAGACCCGCAGGTCCGCGGCCTGGGCGGCGGCGGGCAGGGCGAGGGCGGCGGCGTCGAGGACCGCGAAGCCGAGGCTCTGGTCGACGAAGGCGTGGTAGACGCGGACGGCCTCGGGATCCGGGAAGCCGGCGGTGCGCAGGACTCCCAGGATGGCCTCGACGGCCGCGATCTCGTGGGCGCGGCCGGTGGTGCGGTGGGCGGCGAGCAGGGCGGCCTGGGGATGGGCCTGGTAGTTGGCGTGGATGCGCAGGCCGATGGCACGCAGGTCCGCCCGCCAGTCGCCGGTGGGCTGCCAACCGTGCTGGGCGCGGCCGACGAGTTCGTCGGCGACGGCGAGCAGCAGGTCGTCCGTGTTGCGGAAGTACCGGTAGACGGCGCTGGGATCGGCGCCGAGGGCGGCACCGAGCCGCCGGACGGTGAGCGCGTCGGCGCCGTGCTGCCCGACCAGCCGCAGCGCCGTGTCGACGATCAGCTCGGTGGAGAGGACGACACCCTGCTTGGTGGGCCGCCGACGCCTCCGCCGGGGCTCGGGGACTACACGATCGCTCATCCGGGCAGACTATGACAACGTCCTTGACGTAGGAAGGGGGATCAGCGCTCCGCCACCCCGTGCGCGCCCTGCTCCTCCTCGTCGGGGAGCCGCTGCGCGACGAGCACGGCGACGTCGTCGTCGAGGGCGGCACCGTTGTAGGCGAGCAGATCCTGGTGCAGGTGGTTCAAGAGCTCGCGTGGCGGTAGCGCGGTCCAGGCGCGAACGCGCTCGGTGAGCGGGTAGAAGGCCCCGGTGCGGTCGCGGGTCTCGGTCACGCCGTCGGTGTACAGCAACAGCTGGTCGCCCGGGCGGAAGGGCTCCACGTCGACGTGGTAGTCGCCGCCGAGCAGCACACCGAGGTTGAGGGGCGGTGACGGATCGCGCGGGGCCAGTTCGGTGACCCGGCTCCGGTCGATGAGCAGTGGAGGGGGGTGACCGCAGTTGACGATGCGGACCACGGGCTCGTCGCCGGGAATCTCGGCGAGCACCGTGGTGATGAAGCGTTCCTCGCTGCCGGGGAGCTGATCGGCTCGGCGGCTCATGCTCCGCTCCAGTCTGCGCGCTATCGCGGGCAGATCGGGCTCGTCGTAGGCGGCCTCGCGGAAGGCGGCCAGCATCGTCGCGGCCGTCTCCACCGCGAGCAGGCCCTTGCCCCGGACATCGCCGATCAGCAGGCGCACACCGTGCGCGGTGTTCATCGCCTCGAAGAGGTCGCCGCCGATCCGGGCCTCCGCGGCCGCCGACAGGTACAGGGTTTCGAGGCTGACGCGGCCCAGGAGGTGGGGCACCGGGCGCAGCAACACGCGTTGCGCCGTCTCGGCCACCGAGCGCACGGTGGCCAGGGTGCGCTCCCGCCGCGTCCGGTGGGCCGCCAGCAGGGCGCCCAGCGCCCCGACCAGCGCCGTGGAGATGTAGGTAAACACGTAGCTGCGCTCCCACAGATAGCCCACGGTGCGGCCCGCACAGCACGGAGTCCCCGCCAGGACGCCTTCGAGGACCACGGCGAACACCGTGACGGCGCCGACGAAGGCGGGACCGTGGGCGTAGGCGGCGACGACGGGCAGGGCGATGAGCAGGAAGCTCACCGGCCACTCCACGGGAGTGATCGGTTCCAGCGCCAGGATGGCCGCGCCGTAGATGGCCGGCAGCCAGCGAATCCAGGCCGGCGGCGCGGGCACCTGCGGCTCCGTGCCGCCCGGCTCCGTTGCACTGTGCCGGTCCGGCCCACCGCGGTGGAGGAGCCTCACCGCTCGCTCCGATGGCGGGCGCCATCCGGTTCGCGATCCGCCTGTACACCCATGCATCAATCATCACGGCGAAGCCGCCACTGCCGCCCGTCGGCGGAGTCGATCACGCGACCGCGCGGCGCTCGGGCCGTCGCGCGACGCGGCGGTCCGACTCCGGTGGGTGGGCTTCGGTCGGCACTGCCCTCGCTACCTGCCCCAGATCGTCCGGTACGCCTGCCGGTAGCCCGGCGGGTCCCAGGAGGTCGCCCCGCCGCTGTTGGCGGCCGTGGTGATGTGGGCCGGGGCGGCGTAGCCGCTGGGGGGCTGGTGGGAGAAGGCGCGGTTGAACTCGTCGATGATCTGCCAGCCCTGCTCGGTGAGGGGTTCGGGGACGGTGGCGGCCTGGAACTGTCTGCTGTTGATGCGCTGGAAGGCCGAGGGGTCGCCGTCGCCCGCGCCGATGTTGTACGGGGCGGCGTTGCCGGGCCGGCCGGCCGCGCGCAGGGCGGGCGCGGCATCGGCGAAGTACAGGTCGTTGATGGCGACGGAGTGCGTCCACTGGCCCTGGAAGCCGGCGAGGAGGGCGGAGACCGCCTGGGGGGTGCGACCGGACGCGTCCGGGATGGGGATGTTCTCGGAGGCCAGCAGCCGCACACCGGGGCAGGTGGCGAGTTCGGCCTTGATCAGTTGGGACTTGGTCCGGGCGAACGAGGTCGAGTCGTCGGTGAAGACGACGACTCCGGCGTTGCCGTTGGACTCCGCGATGACCCAGTGCGCGCTGATCCGCGCGACGTCGCCGACGCTGGTGGTGACGTTGCTGTAGAGCGGGGGGTTCTGGCTCGGCCCGGGGGCCGGGGCCGCGTGCCAGCCGATGAGCGGGATGTGCGCCGCGCCGGCCTGCGCGACCTGCTGCGAGGTCAGGTTCGGGTCGAAGCCGCCGATGACGATGCCCGAGGGTGCGAGGGCGACCGCCTGGCCGAGGGCCGCCTGGATGCCGGCGGGCGTGCCCTGCCCGTCGATCACCCGGACGTTCCAGCCGATGACCGTCGCGGCTTCGGTGACGCCCCTGGCGACGCCCGCGACGCCGGGGTTGGTCATGGTCTCGGCGACGTAGACGACGGTCCTGCCGGGAACGGCCCGGGGGCCGCTGGTGGGGCCGTTCCAGGGGGCGCCGACCTGTTCGGCCTGCCGGACGTCCGCCTCCGCCCTGGCGAGGGTGGCGGGGCAGCCGGCGCCCGACACCCCCGGGGCGGCGGCCCCGGTTCCGGCCGGCAGGCCGCGCTGGCAGCCGGCCAGCGCGGTGGCGGCCGCGGCCAGCACGACGGCCGCCAGCACCGCCGCGGCACCACGGTTCACGGCGTGTCCCGGGAGAGCGCCCGGTCCGTCGGTGGCGGTGCGGGCGGACGGAGGGTCTCGCCGGCGCCGGCGCGCAGCCGGCGGCGTGCCGAGTAGCCCGCCAGACCGACGGCGAGGAGCAGCGTCGCGCCGTTGAACAGCGGCACGGCCCAGAAGTCGGCGCCGAGCTGCCCCATACCGGCCAGGCCGATGGCGAGGACGGCGACGGCGACCACGGTGCCCAGGGGGTTGGCCCGTCCGGGTTTGATCGCGGTGGAGCCGAGCAGCGCGCCGACGAACGCGGGCAGCAGGTATTCCAGGCCGACGCTCGGGTTGCCGATCTGCTGCTGCGCGGCGAGTAGGACCCCCGCGAAGCCGACGACCAGGCCCGATCCGGCGAAGGCGTAGACGCTGTAGCGGCGGACGGGGATGCCGACGAGCTCGGCGGCGCGCGGGTTGGAGCCGATGACGTACAGGTACCGGCCGAGCGGCAGCCGCTCCAGCAGCAGCCACAGGGCGACCGCGAGTGCGAGCACGTAGGACGCGGACACCGGCAGTCCGAGGAAGGTGGAGTCGTAGAGGTCGGTGAAGGCGACCGGCAGGCCGCCCGGGCCGGGGACGATCCGGGCGCCGCCGGTGATCCAGCCGGTGAAGGCGTACAGGATGCTCCCGGTGCCGAGCGTGGCGATGAAGGAGTCGATCCGCCCGAACTCGACGACGACACCGTTGAGGGCCCCGAAGGCGGCTGCGCCCAGGACCACCACCAGGCAGGCGAGCGGCCAGGGCCAGTTGCCGTCGACGACGAGCCGCAGGACCAGGACGTGCGCGAGGCCGAGGCCGTAGCCGATGGACAGGTCGAACTTGCCGGTGGCGATCGGGAGCGTCGCACCGAGCGCGAGGATGGCGGGGATCGACTGGTTGGACAGGATCGAGGAGACGTTGTCGAGGGTGGGGAAGGTGTCCGGCAGCGCGACGGAGAAGGCCAGGAACAGCAGGGCGGCGAGGACTGGCAGGCCGTAGCCGCCGATCAGGTGCCCGTGCCGGCGGCCCCGCGGGGACCGGCGGGAGGGGGTCGCGGTCATCGGCCGGTCGCGGGCCCGTTGCCGTCACCGCCGGTGACGGGAGGCAAGGCCGAGGCGGTGGTGGTGAGTTCCGTGACGGTGAGGCTCGTACCGGTCAGCTCGGCGGTCACGGTCCCGCGGACGAACACCAGGGCGCGGTGGCACACGGTGGCGACCTCCTCGAAGTCGGTGGAGATGAGCAGGACCGCGAGGCCGGCGGCCAGCGCCCGGTCGAGCAGGCGGTAGAGCTCGGCCTTGGCACCGACGTCCACGCTGGCGGTCGGCTCCTCAAGGATCAACAGCCGGCGGTGCAGCCGGAGCCACCGGCCGACCATGATCTTCTGCTGGTTCCCGCCGGACAGCGTGGCGATCCGCGCCTCGCTGTCGCGGGGCCGCACCGAGAACCGTTCGATCAGGGTGGCGGCCTCGGCCCGCTCGCGCCGGGGGCTGATCCAGTGCAGCGCCGATCGGCCGCCCGCCCGGGGGTTGGCCAGGAAGTTCTCGCGGACCGTCAGTTCAGCGGCACAGCCCTCCTCCTGACGGTTGCCGGCGACCAGGCCGACGCCGGAGTCGACGGCGCCGGCCACCGTGTGCGGGGTGTACGGCCGGCCGTCGAGCAGGGCCCGCCCGCCGAGGATCGGACGGGATCCGGCGAGGGCACGACCCAGGTCGAGCTGGCCGGCGCCGGTGAGGCCCACTATGCCGAGGATTTCGCCGGCGCGCAGCTCCAGACTGATCGGTCCGGCGTTCGCGGTGCGCACCCCGTCGAGGCTCAGCACCACCGGGCCCTCGGCGGGGGTGACCGGGACGGCCCGGTGGCCGACCGGTTCGCGGCCCACGATGTCGTGGACCAGGCGCCGGCGGCTGTGGCCGGCGAGCGGGCCGGAGCTGATCAGGCGGCCGTCACGGAGGACGGCGAAGGTGTCGGCGACCTGGTGGACCTCGTCGAGCCGGTGGGTGACGTAGACGATGCCGTGTCCTCGGTCGCGCAGGGTGCGCAGCACGGCGAAGAGCCGGGCGCAGTCCGCGGCGGGGAGGTCGGCGGTCGGCTCGTCCAGGACGATGAGCTCCGCCCGGGTGGCCAGCGCACGGGCGATGGCGACCAGCGAGCGTTCGGCGGGGGCGAGGTCGGCGATCGGCGCGTCGGGGTCGAGGTGCCCGGCGACCAGGGCGAGGGCGTCGGCGCAGCGCTCGCGGGTCCGGCGCCAGGAGATCAGTCCGTGACGGCGCGGGTAGCCGGTGACCAGGGCGATGTTCTCGGCGACCGTCATCCACTCGACGAGGCCGAGGTCCTGGTGGATGAAGGCCATCTGGCGAGCGGCGGCCTCGGTGCCGAGGGGGTGCCCGGCCACCGTCACCGCGCCCTGGTCGGCCTGGTGGATACCGGCGAGTGTCCGGATGAGGGTGGATTTGCCGGCGCCGTTGGGGCCGAGCAGGGCCAGGATGCTGCCGCGGTGGATGTCGAGGTCGATCCCGGCGAGCGCGAGGGTGCCGCCGAAGCGCTTTCCGAGGCCGCGGATGCGGACGAGTGGGGCGCGCTGCGCGGGTGGGGCCACCGAGGGGTCGGGAGCGTCGTGCACGGGTCACCGTCCCTGCCGGCTCGGCCCGGCCGTCGTGGTCTCGGCACGCCACGGTCCCCGGTGGTGTCCGCGAGGAGCGGTGTCCGCGGGGGTTGTGTCCGAGGGGGTCGTGTCCGGAAGGCGGCTCATTCGAGCCCGGGGATGTCGGCGAACCCGCTCTCGAGGAAGTGGCTCTCGAAGAGGTCGGGGATGCCGCTGTCCGCGTCCAGGGCGCATTCGGCCCAGATGACCTTGCCCCGGGCGGTGTGGCGGGTGCCCCAGGCCTGGGTGAGCTGGGCGACGAGGAACAGGCCGCGGCCGCCCTCGTCGGTGGTGGCCGCGTGGCGCAGGTGCGGGGCGGTGCTGCTGCCGTCGGAGACCTCGCAGATCAGGGTGCGGTCGTGGATCAGACGGACCCGGATGGGCTCGGTGCCGTAGCGGATGGCGTTGGTGACCAGCTCGCTGAGCAGCAGTTCGGTGACGAAGGCGACCTCGTCCAGCCCCCAGTCGCTCAGCCGGCGGGCGGCGGCGACGCGGATCTCGGAGACGCGGGCCGGGTCGGCGGGCAGGTCCCAGGTGGCGATCCGGTCGGGGTGGAGGGCGTGGGTGCGGGCGATGAGCAGCGTGACGTCGTCGACCGGATGTTCCGGCACCACGGTCTCCACGACCGCGCGGCAGGTGTCGTCGGGTGAGCGGTTCGGGTGGGCCAGGGCGGCGCGCAGCCGGTCGAGGGCCGCGTCGGGGTCGCGTTGGTGGTCTTCGAGGAGTCCGTCGGAGTACAGGACCAGCTGACTGCCCTCGGGGAGGTGGAACTCGGCGCTTTCGAACGGCAGACCGCCCAGGCCGAGCGGGGGACCGGCGGGGAGGTCGGGGAGGGTGACCGTGCCGTCCGGGTGGACCACCGCGGGTGGCGGGTGGCCGGCGCGGGCCATGGTGCAGCGCTGCGAGGTCGGGTCGTAGACGGCGTACAGGCAGGAGGCGCCGACGATGCCGTCGTTGCCGGTGGCGGGCTCCGGGCCGTCCTCGTCCCGGTCCAGGCGCCCCACGAGGTTGTCCAGGTGGGTGAGGAGCTCGTCGGGCGCGAGGTCGAGTTCGGTGAAGTTGTGCACGGCGGTGCGCAGGCGGCCCATGGTGGCGGCGGCGTGCAGTCCGCGGCCGACGACGTCGCCGACGACCAGGGCGACCCGGGCACCGGAGAGGGGGATGACGTCGAACCAGTCCCCGCGCACCCCGGACTCGGCGGGCAGGTAGAGGTGGGCGACCTCGACGGCGCTCTGCTCGGGCAGGCTGCGCGGGAGCAGGCTGCGCTGGAGGGCCAGGACCACGGCGTGCTCGCGGGTGTAGCGGCGGGCGTTGTCGATGCAGATGGCGGCGCGGGTGGCCAGCTCCTGGGCCAGCGAGCGGTCGTCGTCCCCGTAGGGGGCGGGGTCCTGCGCGCGGTAGAAGCAGGCGATGCCCAGCACGACGCCGCGGGCCAGCAGCGGGACGGCGATGAGGGAGTGGACCTGGTGCGCGAAGAGGCGCTCGGCCGCCTCGGGGCCCTGTGCGATCCAGCCGGGGGCGTTGCGCAGATCGGGTTCCAGCACCGTCTGTCCGCTGGCCAGGCAGCGGCGATGGGGCGTGCTGGGGTTGAGGTCGACCCGTTCGCCGACCGGGTAGAAGGGGCAGTCGGTGCGGATGCCGTGGACCACCGTGCGGTGCAGCTCGTTGCCGGGGTGGGTGGGCTCCTCGCCGCGCAGGACGGTCTCGGGCAGGTCGATGGTGACGTAGTCGGCCAGCCGCGGGACGGCCATCTCGGCGAGTTCCCAGGCGGTGCGGCTCACGTCCAGGGTGGTGCCGATGCGGGTGCTGGCCTCGGACAGCAGCTCCAGGCGGCGGCGGGCCGCGACGGCGTACTGCCCCACGCCCGGCTCGCCCAGCAGCAGCAGCCTGGTGACCGCGCCGCCCGCGGGGGCGGCCGGCGCCGTGGCCGCGCGGTCGGGTGCGTCGCCCGGAGGGTGGCCGAGCGGTGGGACGGCGGAGGTTGCGGCGGGCGCCGGGGGGCCGACCGGCCGGCCGGGGTGGTCGGGGGTGGTGAGCCGGGGCAGTGAGTCGCCGTGCAGGACCGCCTCGATGACGAAGCCCTCCACCCCGGACGGGCTGGTCAGCGGGCGGCTCAACAGGGTGACCTGCCGGCCGTGGGAGAGGGCCACCTCGACCGCGGTGCGCTGGGCCGAGGAGATCAGCTCGGTGGCGATCTGTTCGAGCAGCATCTGGTCGTGCCGGTCCAGCCCGCTTCGGGGCAGCTCGTCCATCCCGACCAGGCGCCCGTCCCCGGCCGCCTCGCCGGTCTGCGCGTGCTGCCTGGAGTCGAGGTACGCGCGCAGCAGGGCGCGCTCCCGCGCCGAACTCTGCGCCAGCAGGCGCCGCTCGATGGCGGTGGCGGCCTTGCGGATCAGGATCTCCAGCTGGGGGTCCGCGTACGTGCGCGGATATCCGAAGCAGAGGACGCCCTCGATCCGTCCGCTGAGGGGGTCGCGGACGGGAGTCGCCGTGCAGGCGTTCGACTGGGCGCGCTCGGCGAAGTGCTCGGCTCCGAAGATGTGGACGAGCCGCCGTTCCGCGAGCGCCAGCCCGATGCCGTTGGTCCCCCCGTACTGCTCGGCGAACACGAAGCCCGGGACGCTCTGGATCGCGGGCAGCTGCCTGACCATGGACGCTTCGCCGAAACGGCGTTGCAGCACCGCTCCGTCCGCGTCGGCCAGGGCCACGTTCATCCGGCTGCCGGCGAACCTGGAGGCCAGCCGGTCCAGCACGGGCCTGGCAGCGCGGACCAGCCGGCCGTCCAGATCGATGTCCGGCCGGTACGGAAGCCCGGACCGGTCCGGTGAGAGCCCCAGTGAGCGGCAGCGCTGCCAGGAGTCCAGGATCAGACTCCGCACGCCGCCCTCGATCGGTTCACCGAGCATGAACCGCTCCCGGACCCGTGTGGGGCCGGTCGGCACCTCACTCGAAGCTGTCATGATCGCCACAGCGCTCACATTCCGTGGAGCTGTACCCTTCGGTGCAATATTAGGACTTTGCCTATAAAGAGGCTTATCGCCGGATTGCGCAGACCTCCGGCACAGTGGCGGCGTGGTGACCGTTACCGCATCATCGGCAGTGCGGGGGACGGCTGAGGAGCGCCATGACCAGTGCCAATGGGCCGGCGATGACCCGCGACGAGTTCGACGCTCTCTTCGAGCGGATCCGGCGCGACCGTCTCCCCGGGCCGGTCGAAGGAAGACGGCGGGTGGCGGCTGCCGGACTCGTACGCACGGGTGAGGTCGTCGCCATGGGGCGGCCGTGGGACCGCGTGCCGGGGCCCGACAACCCCAGGCCGGCGCTGCACCAGATGACCGAGCTGGCGGACGTCATGGCCCCCGAGCCGACCGCGTACCGGGACTTCATCGCCTCCGACTACCACGGCAAGGCGCAGACGCACCTGGACGCGCTCTGCCACATCGCGTACGGCGGACTGCTCTTCGCGGGAGTGCGGGCCCGGGAGGTGGTCTCCTCGCAAGGTGCCGCCTACGGCGCGGTGACCGACCTGCTGCCCGGGCTGGTGGGGCGGGGTGTCCTGCTGGACGTGGCACGCCTGCAGGGCCGCGCCTGGCTGGAGCCGGGCGAGGCGGTCGGCGGCCCGGAGCTGTTGGTCTGTGCCGAGGAACAGGGCAGCCCGTTCCACCCCGGAGACATCGTCCTGGTCCGCACGGGCCACCTCGCCCGACGCGAGCGGCTCGGCGGGTGGGACCCGGACACCCTCAGCGCGGGACTGCATCCGGGCGCGATGCGCGTGCTGAGCGAGTCACGGGCCTCGGCGCTGGGCGGCGACGGCGACAGCGACGTGCGGCCGAGCCCGGTCGAGGGCGTCCACTCGCCGATCCACGTGCTGGCCATCACCGCCCTGGGCCTGCCGCTGATCGACAACCTGGACCTGGAGCCGCTGGCCGAGGCGTGCGCGCGCACCTCGCGATGGGAGTTCCTCTTCGTCGCCGCACCCCTGAACATCCCTGGCGGCACCGGGTCCCCGGTCAATCCGCTCGCGGTGTTCTGAGCGGGGCCGGGAGCCGGTCCGCGCCGTCGTGACGCAGGCGTGAGCGCACCGCCTCCCGTGCTCCGGGCGACACCGTCACCATTCGTCGTAGTCGCGGATCACCCGGAAGCTGCCCACGACGCCGTCGTGACCGAACGCGACCCCGTGGCCGGAACGGGCCGCGACGCCGTTGGTGGAGCTGTGGGGACCCACGGTGGCGACCGGACCGCCGTTGTCACAGGAGAAGCCGCGGTAGACCTCGACGGTCCTCCGGCTGTCGTTGAAGACGCTGAAGCTGCGGGCGCCCAATCCGCTGGCCGCAGTGATGCAGCCCTCGGAGGAGGCGGAGTACGTGCGTTCGTTGAAGTAGATCCTTCCTTCTTCCCGGTGGCCGCGTCCGCCCTCCCCGCGGTCTCGGCCCTCGCGTCCGCCCTCCCCGCGGTCTCGGCCCTCGCGTCCGCCCTCCCCGCGGTCTCGGCCCTCCTCCTTCCCTCCGCCCCCGCCCCCGCCCCCGCCGCCGCCCGCGACGGCCTCGGCCGGGGCGGCTTGCTGGGCAGCCGGTGCCGCCGGGGCAGCTGGTGCGGCCGGTGCCGCCGGGGCGGCCTGCTGGACGGGCGGGGCGGCCTGCTGGACAGGCGGGGACCCCGGCTTGGATTCGTCGATCGAGGCGTAGGTGATACCGGTGGCGGCAAGGACCGCCGCGCCTACTCCGGCAGCGGCCACGGCCAATCTGCGCGTGCGCATGTCACTTCTCTCTGTTTCACGGATGTCGGCCGGATGACCGACCTGCGACGAACGTAAAGACGGCCCTTGGGGTTGTCATGCCGGACATGTCCAAGGTGTGACGCGATGGGTCCAGTCGGGTGGAAACGCCGCGCGTATCGCATACCGATGAGGGATCGGCACCGCACACGGTGTCGTCCGGGTCGAGATCCGTTCTGCGCGGCCGTCCGTCAACGCGCGGATGAAACCGACCACTTGGATGGGCTGGTCAACCGGTCGGCGGGCGCGCCGCCGGTGGTTTCGGACAGGGGGCTCCGGACCGAACGCGGCTCCGAGCAGGAGCCTCACCCGATGAGGTGAACAGTCCGGCGGAGATCCGCTATGTCCCGATTGTCGGAGCGGGTGAGTGGGCCGCTCGGATGGGATGGCGGTGAAGGTCCCGTCACCGAACCACCCCGCCACACCGCCGGAGCAGACATGAAGGTCCCAGGAACCAGGCTCGCCCAACTCGCGGCCGTCGCAGTGAGCACGCTGTCGCTCGGCACCATCACCGCGGCCGCCACGCCCGCCGTGGCGCAGCCCCCGATCTGCGGCGGGACGGACTGCCCCAGCCTGGCGCCCGCCGGCCTGAGTGCCAGCCAGGGCACCCTGAACATCACCTCCATGCAGCTGGAGAACATCACCGCCAGCGCCACCGACGTCCGCACCGGACGACCGCTGGTCGGCGCGCTGATCCGCTTCTACACCTCCGGCGGCCGGCTGCTGGGCTCGGCCTACACCAACTACGGTGGCATGGCCGGCATCACCGCCTCGGAGAACCTCGGCCCCGGCACCATTCAGGAACTGCTGAACGGCTACGACGCCGTCCTGGTCGGCGACGGCGTCTACGTTCCGGCCACGGCGCACGCGGCGATCACCATCGGCACGGACTGCGCCAGCACGCCGCCCCCCAGCGACCGCCGGCTCAAGTGCGCCGTCGTCCCGGTCGACTGGAGCCGCTGACCGTGCGACTCTTCCGACGCTCCGGCACGGCCGGCCGCGCCGCCCGGGGCATCCCGGCAGACCAGGCCGTTCCGGCCGACCGGGCCGCCGCGGACACAGAGGCGGTCGCCCCGGTCGGGGCCGTCAACGGCTACCAGGTCCTGGAGACGGTCACGGCCCTGCCGATCAGCACCTGGCGCTACCTGTGGGAGCCCGAGCAGGTGCGCCACCTCGGGCCGATGGCCCAGGACTGGCACGCCGCCTTCGACTTCCACCACGCGAACACCGGTGTGATCCCGATCGTCGACGCCAACGGTGTGGCCCTGGTCTGCATCCAGGCCCTGAACCGGCGCATCGACGAACTCACCGCCGAGGTCCACCGTCTGCGCGGACTCTCCGACACGCCACGGGAGCAGGTGAGTGGCGAGTGAAGGCCGAGCTGCCCGCCGCGAGGGACGAGACAACGGCCGAGGCCGATGACGCGGGCCTGTCGGCCCTGCGGGAGCTGGTGGCCGCGCCCGCCGGTCGCTTCCGGCAGCGTCCGGCGCCCGGACCGGCCGCTGCGCCCCGCACCCTCACGGTGGGCATGTCGACGTACGACGACTACGACGGCGTGTACTTCACCGTGAGCAGCCTGCTGCTCTACCACCCCGAGGTCATGGACCGGGTCGACTTCCTGGTGGTCGACAACCACCCGACCGGCCCGCACGCCTGGGCGCTGAAGCGGCTGGAGGAGGAGATCCCGCAGCTGCGGTACGTCCCGTACGACCGGCGGGTGGGGACCGCCGCCCGCGACCGGGTCTTCCGCGAGGCCGTCTCGGACTGGGTGCTGTGCGTGGACTCCCACGTCCAACTGCCGGCCGGGGCCCTGGCGGCGCTCCTGGACTACATCGACGAGCACCCCGACAGCGGCGACCTGATCCAGGGGCCGCTGGTGTCCACCGACGGGCGCACGGTCTCCACGCACTGGGAACCCCGCTGGGAACGCTGCATGTTCGGGGTCTGGGGCACCGACCCGCGCGGGATCGACCCGGCCGCGCCACCGTTCGAGATCGGCCTGCAGGGCTTGGGCCTGTTCGCCTGCCGGACGAAGGCGTGGCCCGGTCTGAGCCCCGCCTTCACCGGCCACGGCGGCGAGGAGGGCCACCTGCACGAGAAGTTCCGCCGCGCCGGCCACACCGTCCAGTGCCTGCCCGCCCTGCGCTGGACCCACCGCTTCGACGTGTCCAGGCCCACCCGGCCCCACCACACCTGGACCCAGCGGCTCCGGAACTACCTCGTCGGCTTCGACGAACTCGGCCTGCCCGCCGACGAGGCCCTCGACCACTTCACCGGCCTGCTGGGCGAGGAGACCGTCCAGGAGGTGCTGGCCGGCTACGAGACCGAGAAGCGCAATCCCTTCAGCTCCTTCGACGGCATCACCTGCCTCAACCTCGACGACCGCCCCGACCGCTGGCAGGAGATGGCACGGCGGCTCCGCGCCCTGGGCATCCCGGCCGAGCGGGTCCACCGCCAAGCCGCCACCGCCACCCCGGCCAACCACCACGTCGGCTGCGCGCTCTCCCACCGCCGGGCCGTCGAGCAGGCGCACCGCGACGGCCTCGAATCCCTGCTCGTCCTGGAGGACGACGCCGTCTTCCTCCTCGGCACCACCTGGGTGCTGCGCCGCGCCCTGGCGGAACTCGCCGCGCGGCCGTGGTCGTTGCTCTACCTCGGCGGTTTCGACTGGGGGCGCTCGTTCCCCCGCGCCGAGGGCTGTCACCACCTCGAACCCGTCTCCGGCATCACCACCACCCACGCCATCGCCTACCACCGCAGCGTGTTCGCCCGGCTGCTCGACGAACTCCCCGACACCGTCGAGGGCATGGCCGCCTGGATCCAGCAGCACACCGCCCTCGACCAGTACCTCGGCCGCTGGGACCGGCCCGACTGCTACCGCACCGTTCCCGTGGTCGCCGCCCAGACCGACCAGATTCCGCTGGTGGCAGAGGACTTGCGTGACCAGTTCGCCCTCTGAAGCACTTCGCGCCGGAAGGAGGGCGATGAACGCCCCTCGGGCTCTTCGTGACGGGCTGCGCATCAAGGAGATCGCCGACGGGCGCCTCGCCGTCTACGACGAACGCGCCGAACAGGGCCACCTCCTCGGCCCGCTCAGCGCCGCCGTCTACCGGCTCGCCGATGGCACCCGGACACTCGCCGACCTCGCCGCAGCCGTCACCCGCGCCCACCCGGGCGCCGATCTCGCCACCGTCCGGCTCGCGCTCACCGAACTCGACGCCGCCGGCCTGGTCGGCACCTGACCGGGCGCGCGTCGGCACTGGCCGGGCCCGCACGGACGCGGACCCCCTCCTGGACCTGGTCCGGCTACGGCCGTCCAGAGTCACGGCGGCTGCGCGCTCGCCCGTGCGACTGCGGCCCCGGCCGCTCGGGCGGGCCGTGGTCCCGCAGTTCGGTGATCACCGCCCAGGCCACCGACACCACCGGGACGGCCACCACCGCGCCCAGGACACCGGCCAGGACGGCGCCGCCGGTCACCGACAGAGCGACCGCGACCGGGTGGATCCGGACCGACCAGCTGAGCACGAGCGGGTGCAGCAGGTGGCCCTCGATCTGGCCGATGACCACGATCAGAGCGAGGACGAGCAGCGCGACCACCGGCCCACGGGCGGCCAGGGCGACCAGCGCGGCGACGGCCAAGGCGATGGGGGAGCCGATCAGCGGGACGAGCGACGCGAAGAACTCCAGCACCACCAGCGGCAGGACCAGCGGCACCCGCAGCACGGCGAGTGCGATGCCGACCAGCACGGCGTTGGTCGACGCCACGATCAGCACGCCGCGGGTGTAGCCGGCGAAGGTGCGCCAGGCGGCACGCCCGGCCCGGTCCCAGGTCGGCCGTGCGCCGGCCGGGAGCCGGTGTTCGGCCCAGCACCACATCCGGTCGCCGGAGTGCAGGAAGAACACCGAGCAGAACACCGCGAGCGCCAGTCCGGTCAGCAGCTCGATGACCCGGCTCGCACCGCTGAGCGCGGTGCTGAGGAGCGCCGAGCGGTGGGCGGTGACGAATTCGCCGATCTTGGCCCGCAGGTCGGTGACGGTGCCAGGCCGCAGGTGGAACGGGGCGCCGGACAGCCAGTGGTCGATGCGCCCGAGTCCGCCGCGCGTCTCGGCGCCCAGGCTGCTCCACTCGTCGGCGACGGTCGTGCCGACCAGCGTGAGGACCCCGGCGACGACCGCGATGCCGCAGACGAAGGCGAGCAGGACGGCGACCGGGCGGGGCAGCACCCGCGCCAGCAGGTCGACCAGCGGCCGCAGGACGGAGGTGATGACCAGCGCCAGGAACACCGCGATGACCGGCAGTTCGAGCCGGGTGAGGACGCCGGCGAGCAGGTAGGCGGCCACGCCCAGCAGGACCAGCCGCCAGGCGTACCCGGCGGCGGTCCGGAGTCCGGGCGGCACCCGGTCCGCGCACGCGGCGGGGCGGCACCGGGGCCGTGGCCGGGCCCCCCGGGGCCGCCGGGCGGGTCCGGGCCTCGGGGGTACGCGGTTCACGCGCACGGGATGCCTCTCCGGCGTCGGATCAGGGCTTCCCCGCGTCCTTGATCTTCTCGGCGGCCTGTTTCAGGTCGCTCTTCACCTGCGTGCCCCGGCCCTTGGCCTCGACGGTGCGGTCACCCGTGGCCCGCCCGACGGCCTCCTTGACCTTGCCGCGGGCCTTCTCGGCGGCGTTGCGCAGCTTGTCCTCGGTACCCATGGTGTGCACTCCTCTCGTCGTCGGGGCGATGTCGCCCCGCGCGGCGTCTGCCCGGGAAGCGCGGTCCCATGCCCCGAACCAGAGGATTTCCTTCCGGACCGGCCGACGCCGGCCCGCTGCCCGTGGCGCCGTTGGCCCGACTGCCGTCCGGCGGCGTCGGCGCGCCCGCCACCGTCGCTGTCGTGTCCGGCGTGTAGCCGCGCCGCACCTGGGCAAGCGCCGGGCATGGACGACGAACGGCCGGCCGGAGGGCGCGGTGTGAGGGGCGCGCGATGAGCAGCACGACCGCCGACGGCCCACCCGACCCGGAGCAGACGAGGCGCCTCGTCCTGGACGGCAGCGAGGGCACCGTCCAGCGGGCCCGCGACTTCAGTCGGCGGGCCCTGCTCGACTGGCAGTGGCTGCCCGCCGCCGGGGCCGAACAGCAGGCCGTCGCGGAGGACGTCCTGCTGATGGTCTCGGAACTGGTCACCAACGCCTGCCTGCACGCCCCGGGGGGCCCGCGCGAGCTGCGGCTGTACTGGAACGGAGTCCGCTTGCTGGTGGAGGTGGCGGACACGAGCCCGGTGCCACCGCGGCTGCACCCGCACGCCGATCCGGGGCGGCCGGGCGGACACGGTCTGCGGATCGTGGACCGGCTCGCCCGGGCCTGGGGATCGGTGCCGCAGAACGGCGGCAAGCTCGTCTGGCTGGAGGTGCCGTCCCCGTTGACGCAGCCGAGGGGTCGGGATCACCAGGCGTCCGACCCGTCAGTGGCCACGTGAAGACCTGACTGGTCGTCAATTCGGCAAGCAGGACCGGGTTGTGGTCTTCCCCGGCCGGATGGCGGCGGGCGGTCATGGCGGCGGCGTTCGGGCCGCTGGAGGAGCGGGGGGGCAGGGGTGGCGCACGCGGCGGGCGCAGTAAGGCGGCGCCCAGGACGTCTTCGGCCCGGGCGCCGCCGGTCAGGGTGCATCAGCCGGTCGTCACCGCCAACTGGCTGTCACCGGAGTCGTGTTGCCGGTCGGTGGTCTACGGTCACCGGCCCGCTTCGCACATGGCCTCGCGGACGGTGACGAGGCAGGGGTCGCAGTAGCGGTCCGGGAACGCCGGACCGGCGCCCTCCGGTGCCACCACCACGCGTTGGGACGGTTCGAGGAACCGCCCGCACAGGGACGCCGTCGCGTCGTCCTTCGCCACCACGTGCCACACCACGGCGGGCGGAGAAACCGCCGGGTCGTGCTCAGCCCACATCTCGTACACGGCACAGCCTCCCGGATGGTCGGAGCTCGGTCTCTCCATGCAAACCCGGCGCATTCCGATCGGCCACCGGACCGGACCCGGTGGGATGCCCTCGGGCCGGTCTTCAAACCCCTGTCGCCCGCTCGGAGGACGGGGGTTTGAAGACCGCTCCTGGGCCGCTTCACCCCGTTCGGGAGCGGAACGTTCGAGCGCCGCGTTCGCCCGCAACGGGCCGGCTCGTTCACGGAGGCGGGGACCAGTACACCCATTCGCGTGTCCTGGTGGAGATCGGACGCCAGGGTGCGGGGCGCCGTCGCATCCGGGGTCGGCCGCCCGGGCGTGACCTGTCAGGCATGACGCGAATGATTTGTCATGTTTTGTTCATCGTGAATCGACGGTCGTATCCTGGCTGGATGGACGATGTGGCGGCGACGGCACGGCAGTGGACCTTCTTGACCAACCACGCCCGTGTCCTCGTACAGATCGCTCGGGACCCAGGCATCCGGGTCCGCGACATAGCGGCCAGCTGCCTGCTGACCGAGCGCGCCGTCCAGCGGATCATCGTGGACCTGGAGGAGGCGGGGTACCTCACCCACGAGCGCCAGGGCCGCGCCAACCACTACCACGTGATCGACGGCAAGCAGCTACGCCATCCGGCCGACAGCGGCCCCACCCTTGCCGAACTGCTCGCCGTCCTGCTGCGCTGACCCCGCCCGCCCGCCCGCCCGCCCGCAGCGAGCGGACGGCCGGCGGCTCAGCTGCCGTAGCGCCGCCGGCGGGCGGCGAAGCTGCGGACCGCGCGCAGGAAGTCGATCTCGCGGAACGCGGGCCAGTAGGCCTCGCAGAAGTACAGCTCGGAGTAGGCGCTCTGCCAGAGCAGGAAGTTCGACAGCCGCTGTTCGCCGCTGGTGCGGATCACCAGGTCGGGGTCGGGCTGGCCGGCGGTGTACAGGTGCGGTGCGATGTCGTCGACGGTCAGGGCGTCGGCCAGCCCGGTCAGCGACTCGCCGGCTTCGGCCCGCGCGTGCATCAGCTCGCGCAGGGCGTCGATCACCTCCTGGCGGCCGCCGTAGCCGACCGCCAGGGTGACGTGGGCGCCGGTGCGGCAGGTGCGGGTGGTCTCGACCGCCTCCTTGAGCGCGAGAGCCGTGCTGTCGGGCAGCGCGTCGACCATTCCCGCCAGATGGACCTGCCAGCGGGCGTCCGGCCTGGTGAGCCGTTCGGCCACCACCTGCTCGATCAGCTGCATCAGGAAGGCGACCTCGGCGTCGCCGCGGTGCTGCAGGTTCTCGGTCGAGCAGACGAAGACGGTGATGTGCTTGATGCCTAGCGCCTCGCACCAGGACAACACCTCCTCGACGTGCTCGGCGCCCACCTGGTGGCCGAGGCTGGGGCTGGACAGGCCCATCTGGCGGGCCCAGCGGCGGTTGCCGTCCATGATCAGTCCGACGTGCCTGGGCAGCGGGCCCGCCGAGACCTGGCGGCGCAGGCGGCGGGTGTAGAGGGCGCGGAACAGGTCGGGCATGAGCACCGTCCAAGTGGTCGGGGGCGCCCGCCGGTTGGGGCGGGTCCGAGGTCGCGGTCTCCGGACAGGAAGGGGTTCACGGCCTTTCGGCGGTGGCGGCGACTGTGCGTGCTCAGTCGGTCGACGCCAGGTCGAGCAGATCGCGCAGGTCGCGCAGGGTGCCCGCGCACACCGTCGTGAGGAGCAGGAGGCCGACCCCGACGGTGGCGCCGACCAGGTGGAGGCCGTCGGCGGCCAGGGAGGCGCCGAGGATGGTCGCGCCGCCGGTCGCGCTGGCGGCGGCGAGCGTCCAGACCCCGAGGCGGAGCCTGCCAGGGTGCGGCGGCACGACCGCGTCCGCGCCGACGCCGGTGAAGATCCGGGGGATCTGGATCGCGCCCAGTCCCAGGGCGATCCACCAGCCGGCGAGCACGGCGGTGCGCAGGGTCGGTGGCGAGGCCGTCGCATCGACGCCACCGTGCACCAGGGCGACGACGGTCGCGCCGAGCGCCGTCGGCACCGCGAGGCGCCGAACCGCCCAGCGCAGCAGGGTGGTTGCGGCCCCCAGGGTCGGCCGTGGCCTGGGGGCGACCAGGGCGATGCCGAGCAGCAGCAGCGTGGTGCAGCCGTGCATGATCCCCTTGCGGACGCCGTCGGCGGGAAGCGGGCCGCCCTGCTCGGCCACCAGGTGGCTGAGGAAGCAGGCGGCGAGCGCGACCGTGATGCCCATGGTCGCGACCCGGCGCTGCCGCTGGGCCGGCGAGTCGGCGGGCCAGACCGCCGGGTGCAGCCACATGTCGGCGATGCCCGCGATCAGGTCGGGCCACGACTTCCAGCCCGCGCCGTGGGCCTCCTCCTCCACCAGGGCGCCCCAGCGCTCCCGGAAGGCGTCCGGGTAGAGCCTGACCAGGCTCCTGGCGACGACGCTCACGCGGGGTTCACCCCCAGGCTGCGCAGCCCGGCGTCGGCCACCCGGGCCATCGCCCGGAGCTCGCGTTCCAGCACCTCGCGGCCCAGGGGCGTCAGCCGTACCGGGCGCTGGCGACCCTGCCCGTCGAGCGGCTCGATCAGCTGCTTGGACTCCAGCCTGGCCAGCGCCCCGTACAGGCTGCCGGGCCCCAGGCGCTCACCGGTCAGTTCCTCGATCGCGGTGTTGATCGCGTATCCGTGCAGTGGCCCGTCGGCCAGTGCACAGAGCACCAGCGTCTGGGCATCGTTGGCTTGCATGCCGTCCCTCCTGTTTCTGACGCAGCACCATACTACGTGCCGTGAAGTACGTGCCACGTAGTACGCGGCACGTACTATCGCCGCCATGTGCAAGAAACTGACACATCATCACATCGCCGTCCTGCCCGTCGGGAACCGTGCGCGACCGGTCGCGGCCGCAGCACTGTGGGCCTCCGTCGCGGGCGCCGGTGTCTTCACGGCGTTCGCCTACGTCACCACCCAGGTGCACGCCGTACGGGCGGGCAGCCCCTGGCAGAGCGACCCGTACGACGTGGTCGTGACCTTCACGATGTTCTTCGCGCCGCTGCTCGGCGCGCTCGGTTCGGTGCGGACCCTGCTGTGCCGGCGCGACGAACCGTTGCCGCTGTACCGGATCGAGCAGCTCCTGAGGGTCTCGTTGGTCTGCACCCTGCTCGTCGCGGCCACCGTCGCCGCCGACTGGGCGGCCGTGGCCGCACGCGCGGACCGCGAGCTCTGGAACCACGGCACGCCCTGGCTGATCGCCTCCCTGCTGCCGCTCACCGGGGTGGTCGCCGCCGTCCTGCTGCTGCACCGGCGGGCGGTACGGCTACTGCCGAGGACACCGGGCGAAGGCCGCCGCCGGGCGGACGGGGACTGGCTCGACGACCTCGCCCCCCTGGTCGACGCGCTCACCGCACGCCACCCCCGTGCGGTGCGCACCCTCGCCGCCCGGATCCGCCACAGCAGCACGATCGGCTTCGTCCGCCGCCACTTCACCGCTCTCGCCGCGGCGGTCGGCCTCGCCGCGGGCCTCCTGGTCGCGACCGGGCTGGCGTCCGGCGAGGACTGGCCCGGAGCGCCGCTCTTCGCCATCGAGACCGCCGTGTTCGCGGGCGGCACCTTCGCGTTCCTCATGATCTGCAACGGCGTGCTGCGGCTCGCCATGCCCACCACGGTGTCCGCACCGCGACGAGCGGCCCGGACCGCCGCCACCGCCACGGCGGCGGTCGCGCCCGTCTCACTGGCACTGCGCGACGCCCTGTGGCGCGCCCTGGGGTTCGGCGGCCAGGTCCACTCCCTCGGCCAATGGGCGGCCGTCACCCTTGCGGGCGCCCTGCTGATCGGCGCGATCGCCTTCGCCGTCGCGATGATCGGAATTCGGGAGTGACGGCGCCGGACTCCTTCGCCGGACCTCGGTCGCCGTTGCGGCCGCGGTTCCTGTCGAATGATCAACTGTTCGTGTCTGGTGAACAGTTCATGCATAGGGTGAGCCGGTAGGTCTTTCCGTGGTGAAGAAGGGACGGCAAGCATGACGAACAGTGCGCTCCTCGTGATGGACGTGCAACGGAGCATCGTGGAGATCACCGACGCCGGCTCCGGATACCTGCGACGCGTGCGCAAGGCGATCGACGGTGCCCGGGCGGCGGGCATCCCCGTGATCTACGTGGTCATCGGTTTCCGTCCCGGCCACCCGGACGTCAGCCCGCACCACAGGGCGCTCAACACCATCGTGCAGGCAGGGCTGTTCACGGAGGGCGATCCCGGCACCGGGATCCATCCCGACGTCGCGCCCCGGCAGGAGGACGTCGTGGTCACCAAGCGACGGGCGAGCGCGTTCTCCGGCAGCGACCTCGACCTGGTGCTCAGGGCTCGGGGCATCGACAGCCTGATCCTCACCGGCATCGCGACGAGCGCCGTCGTGCTGTCCACCGTGTGCCAGGCCAACGACCTGGACCTCAGGCTCACCGTCCTCGCGGACGCCTGCCACGACACCGACTCCGAGCTGCACCGGACCCTCACCGAGCGGCTGTTCCCGCTGTGGAGCGACGTCCTCACCGTCGACGACTGGTGCGACGCCGTCGCACCGTAGCCGGCGGTCCGGCCGACGCCCTGCCCGGTCAACCGGCGCTCCGGTGCGTGACCTTGCCCGTGCGCGCCAGCGGCGCGCGCCGGGGTCCGACCGGCCCGGACCGGTGCAGTCGCTCGTTCCGCGCGGCCTACGGCGTCCCGCCCGGCGAACACCGCCGCGCGGTGCAGGGTCGTTCGGCCCTGGTTCGGAGCCGGGGTCCGGGCTGATGCTCGAATCATCAGCGCTCCACGCGGGCAGGGAGTGAACGATCATGACCACCGAAGCGGCCCTCACCACCGCCGACCTGCGCCTGCTGGCCGAGGCCGGCGGGGCGGCGCCCTCGCTGCACAACAGCCAACCCTGGCGTTTCCGCCCGACGGCGGACCGGCTCGGACTGGAGGTCCACGCGGACCGGAGCCGGGCCGTGCCGGCTGCCGACCCGGAGGGGAGGGCGCTGTACGTCTCGATCGGCGCCGCCCTGTTCAACCTGCGGGTGGCCGCCGACCGGCTCGGCCGTGACGCCACCGTCCGACTGCTTCCGGCCGGTGCCGGCGCGCAGCCGTGCGCCGTGCTCGACCTCTCCGCACCGGCCCGCACACCGCGGCCCTTCGGAGCGGACCTCTACCCGGCCATCGCCCGCCGCCACTCCAGTCGGCAGCCGTTCACCAACCGGGACGTCCCCGAGCGGCTCGTCGCCGACCTCATGCTGGCGGCCCGGGACGAAGACGTCACGCTGACCCTGCTGGAGGAGCACGGCGTACGCCGCGTCCTCGACCTCACCTCCGAGGCCGAGGCCCGGATCGCCGCCGACGTCACCCGCGAGGCCGAGACCCGCCGCTGGCTGCGCCTGGAACCGTCCTACGACGGCATCCCGCTCGCCGCCCTGGGCTCGCACGACCGGGACGCCCGCATCCCGATGCGGGGCTTCGCCGGACACCCGCCCCGGTACGCCACCCCGGCCGAGCGCTTCGAGGCGCTGCCCCAGCTCGCCACCCTCACCACCCACTCCGACGGTCAGGCGGACTGGCTGCGCACCGGACAGGCGCTGGAACGGGTGTGGCTGCTCGCCACCGTCCACGGCCTGCAGGCCTGCGTCCTGCACCAGGCCGTGGAGATCCCCGACATCCGCTGGCGCCTGCGCGACCCCGCCGACGGCCCGGCCCACGTCCAGCTGGTCCTGCGCGTGGGCTACGGCCCGCCCGGTACGGCCAGCCCGCGCCGCCCGGTCGAGGACGTCCTCGACCCGTCGGCGGGGTAGGCCGATCGCCAACGCCTCGGCCTGGACGCTGACGAGGGCGGAGGGCCGCCCGCCCCGGGTGGTCCCCGTGGTCGGCCTGGCCGGCTGCCTGGTGCTGGCGTTCGCCCTGCCGCTGTCCTCGGTGGTCTCCGGCGCCGCCGTCCTGGCGGCCGGCGCCGTCGCCCACGCGGCGCGTCGGGCCGCCGCCTCGTAGCGGCGACCGGCTCAGGTCGGGCCGAGTCATGGCGAACCCGAGGAGGGGCGAGCGATTGGGAGCGGACGGGTTCGTTCACTAACATCGACAGCGGGCCCGGGACACAGGGAACACGGTCGTTCATCGCGGACAGCCGATGAACGGGCGCGAACCGCCGAGAGCGGAACCCAGGAAGGTGCGCAGCCATGCCCGCTGAAACCGCAGCCGCGTGCGGCCCGGCGGCGGCCGCCCCGCTCCGGCGGCGCGGCGAGGCGCTGGAGAGCGCGATCTTCGAGGCCGCCCTCCAGCAGCTCACCGTCGGCGGCTACGCCCGGCTCACCATGGAAGGCGTCGCCGCCGCCGCACAGACCGGCAAGGCCGCGCTGTACCGCCGCTGGTCCTCCAAGGAGGAACTGGTGAAGGACGCGCTGCGCGCGTGCCTGCCGCCGGTCGGCCCGGCCCCCGACACCGGCGGCCTGCGCGGGGACCTGCTGGAGGTGGTGGCCAGGCTGCGTGCGGCGATGCTGAGCGAGCCCGGCGCCGCCGTCCGGTCGATCATGGGCGAGCTGGACCAGCGGCAGGCCCACGCCTTCCTGGCGATCGTGCTGGAGCGGGTGGTGGAGCCCACCACCGCGCTGATCGCCGAGGTCCTCGCCCGCGGTGCCGCCCGGGGCGAGGTCCGCCCCGGCTCCGTCACCCCGCTGGTCACCGACGTCGTCCCGGCGCTGATGCTGTACCGGATCAAGACGTGCGGCGGCGCCCCGGTGCAGCTTCACCCGGCGGACATCGTCGACGAGGTGCTGCTGCCGATCGTGCGTTAGACGTGCACCTCGCGGGACTTCAGCAGGGCGTCGGCGGCGTAGGTGCCGGCGGGGCGCCGGCCTCGGCGGCCCGGGCGGCGGAGGCCTCGAAGAAGCGCAGCAGCTCCACCGGGAACGGCAGCACCAGCGTCGAGTTCCGCTCCGCCGCGACCTCGACCACGGTCTGCAGCAGCCGCAGCTGCATCGCCGCCGGGGTCTCGGACATCTTGACGGCGGCCTCGGCGAGCTTGGCGGCGGCCTGGAACTCGCCGTCCGCGGTGATGATCCGGGCCCGGCGCTCGCGGTCGGCCTCGGCCTGACGGGCCATCGAGCGCTTCATCGAGTCGGGCAGGCTGACGTCCTTGATCTCCACCCGGTCGATGTGCACGCCCCACCCGGCGGCCGGGCTCTCCAGCATCAGCTCCAGCCCTTGGTGCAGGTTCTCCCGGCCGGAGAGCAGGTCGTCCAGCTCGCTCTTGCCGATGACCGAGCGCAGGGAGGTCTGGGCGACCTGCAGCATGGCGAAGGAGTAGTTCTGGACGTCCACCGTGGCCTTGATCGGCTCGACGACGCGGAAGTACAGCACCGCGTCGACGCTGACGGAGACGTTGTCCTTGGTGATGCCCTCCTGGGCGGGCACCGGCATGGTGATCACCTGGACGTTGACCTTGCGCATCCGGTCGACCACCGGCACCAGCAGGGTGATCCCCGGCTGACGGACCTGCCCGCGCACCCGGCCGAGCCGGAACACCACGCCGCGCTCGTACTGCTGCACCACCCGCACGCCGGTGACCATCCAGAACAGCGCCAGCGCGACGAGAATGACGACTATGGCCACGTTCGACCGACCTTCCCCGTTGCGGCGCAGCCGGGCCGGGTCCGGAGTGGGCCCCGTCGCTCGGGTGCGAGCCGCGCAGGACAGTATGCGCCCTGGCCGCGACGATCGACAGCCGCGTGCGCCGGGATCCTGACGGACCGTCGGCGCAGGTCGACCGGCCGGGTGGCGGCCGGGTGGCGGGCGGCGGCGTGGAGCGGGGCCTTACCGGTGATCCACCCGGGCCGATACCGTCATCGCGTGACCACGTCGCTCGACTCCTCCGCCCGGCAAGCCGACCCGGCTCGGCCGCGGCTGGTGACGCGCGCCCTGCTGCTGCGCTTCGTCTCCATCGTCGGCGCCTCGATCGGCTTCAACCTGCTGCTGTCCGTCGTCCCGCTGTACGCCCAGGAGTCGGGCGGGGGCGAGCACGCCGCGGGCCTCGCCACCGGCGCGCTGATGCTGGCCACCGTGATCGGCGAGCTCGCCACCCCCGCCCTCGCCGCCCGCCTCGGCTACCGCCCGGTGCTGGCCGCCGGGTTGGTGCTGCTCGGCGCCCCCGCGCTGGTGCTGACGGCCACCGGGAGCATGGCGGCGGTGGTGGCGGTCTGCCTGCTGCGCGGGCTCGGGTTCGCGATCACCATCGTCGCGGGCGGGGCGCTGACGGCCACGCTGATCCCGCCCGAGCGGCGCGGCGAGGGGCTCGCGCTGGTCGGCGTGGTGTCCGGCCTGCCGTCCCTGATCGGCCTGCCGTTCGGCGTCTGGCTGGCCCAACACGTCGGCTATGGCCTGGTGTTCACGATCGGCGCGGTGGCGCCGCTGGCCGCGGTCGCCTCCGTGCCCGCACTGCCGAACGGGGCGCGGGCCGGTGGACCGTCGGTCGGCATCCGGCAGGGCCTGCGCAGCGGCGGCCTGCTGCGGCCCGCCGTCGTGTTCGCCTCCACGGCGCTGGCCGCCGGGATCATCGTCACCTTCCTGCCGCTCGCCGTACCGTCGCCGGGCGTGGTCGCGGTGGCGCTGCTGGTGCAGCCCGGCGCGTCCACCGTGGCCCGCTGGCTGGCGGGGCGCCACGGGGACCGGCGCGGCTCCGCCGGGCTCGTGCTGCCGGCCGTACTGGCCTCGGCGGCCGGGGTGCTGCTGCTCGCCCGCACCGCCGACCCGGTCGCCGTCGTCGCCGGCGCGGCGCTGTTCGGCCTCGGCTTCGGCGCCGCCCAGAACGCCACCCTGATGCTGATGTACGCGCGGGTGCCCGCGGCCGGGTTCGGCACCGTCACCGCGCTGTGGAACGTCGCTTATGACGGTGCGATGGGCGTCGGTGCCGTCGCCTTCGGCGCGGTCGCCGGCGGAGCGGGCTACCCGTGGGCCTTCGTCCTCACCGCGGCCGTGACGCTGGTCGCGCTCGTCCCGGCCTGGCGGGACCGCGGCACGGCGTCGGCGGACGCCTGACGCCGGTGGTGCGCCCGTGGTGCGCCTGCCGGGGCCGGGGCGGCGCACCACGGGCGTCAGACCGTGCTCAGCCGCCGAAGACGGCCGCGTGCTCGGCGGCGAACTCGGTGAAGGAGCGCGCCGGGCGGCCGGTGAGCTTCTCCACGTCCGAGCTGACCTCGGCGGCGTGCCCGGCCGCGTACAGCCCGTACAGCTCGATCATGCCCTCGGCCCGCCACCGGTCCCAGCCCGCGTCGAGCATCCCGGCCAGGGCCGTCTCGGGCGCGATCGCGGTGTACGCCACCGGGCGGCCCGCGACGGCGGCGAGCTGCTCGGCGACCGCGTCGAGCGGCAGCGCCGCCGGGCCGGTCAGGGTGTAGACCGCGCCCTCGTGGCCCTCGGTGGCCAGCACCTCGACGGCCGCCGCCGCCACGTCCCGGGCGTCCACGTAGGACACCGCGCCCTCGCCGCCGGGCACCGCGAGGGTGCCGGTCCTGACGCTCTCGGCCGCGCCCAGGAAGTTCTGGTAGAAGCCGTTCGGCGCGACCACCGTCCACGGCAGCCCGGAGTCCCGCAGGTGGTCCAGGCCGCTGACGTGCGCGCCGACGAACCGGACGCCCTCCGGCCGGTGCTCGACGCCCGCCGCCGCGTGCAGCACGATCCGCGGCCGCCGGCCGGTGCGGACGGCCGCGTCGATCACGTTCCGCTCGTGGGCGGCCATCTCCGGGTGGACGGCGACCAGCAGGTAGACGACGTCGGCCCCGGCCAGGGCGGCGTCCAGCGAGGCCGGGTCCGAGAAGTCGGCGGCCACCCGCTCGACCGCGTCGTCCCACTCCGCAGGGCCCGGCGAACCGGCCCGCACCAGCGCCCGCACCGCCTCGCCGCGTTCACGCAGCCCCACGACGACCTTCGACCCGACCGTACCGGTGGCACCCGTCACAACGATCACGGATGGCTCTCCTCCCCGTTGGCGACACCGACCTGGCTCGGCGGAACACTCTGCCAACCGCGATCGCGTGCCATGATGGGGTGGGGCTCGGAAAGTCATCGCTGCTGGTCAAGCCGTGTATCGGTACTCGTTGATGACGCCGCCGAGGATGCGGGTACGCAGGAGTTTTCGGCCCTCGAGGTCGTGTGCGGTGGGTTGCTCGTGGGCGCCGGGCGGTAGCTGGTTGCGTGCGCGGTGGGGGCGGTGTGCGTTGTAGTGCTGCTGGTAGGCGGTCAGGACCTGCCGGGCGTGGGCCTCGTTCATGATGAGGACATGATCGAGGGCCTCACGCCGGATGCTCCCGATCACTCGCTCGCAGTGGGCGTTCGTCCGGGGAGTTCGCGGCGCACTCTTGAGGATCTCCATCTCCTCGGCCTCAAAGACGGCGTCGAAGGACTGGCCGTACTTGCCGTCCCGGTCGCGCATCAGGAAGCGTAGGGACTCCGCGTGGGAGCCGAGGTCGGCTGCCAGGGTCCGGGCCTGCTGTGCTGCCCGGTCTCGGGTTGGGTGGGCGGTGACGCCGGTGATGTGCAGGCGTCGGGTGCCGTGTTCGAGGAACGCCAGCGCGTACAGCCGCTGGCCGAGCACGGTGTCCAGATGGAGGAAGTCCGCCGCGAGTATGCCCTCGGCCTGGTTCGTGAGGAACTCGCGCCAGGTCAGGCCGGTGCGACGCGGGGCTGGGTCGATGCCGGCGGCATGGAGGATCTCCCACACCGTGGAGGCGGCGATCGGGTGCCCGAGACGGGCCAGCTCGCCCTGGATCCGCTTGTGGCCCCACCTCGCGTTCTCCCGAGCCAGTCGTAGCACAAGGTTCTTGAGCGCGGCTCTGGTCGGCGGTCGCCCGGTGCGGGCGCGCCGTGTGCTGTAGTCCGACTTCGCCGCGATGAGTCGGCGGTGCCAAGCCAGCAGCGTGCCGGGAGTGACCGGGAAGGCTGCCCGCCAACGGTGACGGGGTATCAGGCTGGAGAGCGCTGCCAGCCAGAACCGATCCGCGGACTCGTAGCGGAGCGGGCCGGATATCTGGCGGCGCGGCACAGCGTTCTCGTGCCGGAGCGCGAGCAGCTCCGCGTCTTTGGCGGTGTCGCGGCGCAGCAGCACCCCGGGTACGGACAACAGCTTGCGGGCCACCTTGTAAAGCAGCGAAACGATCACGCGGACATGGTGCCAGCCGAGGTCGCTCTATCGCTGCCACCTGCGGCGATGACTTTTCCGGGCCCGACACGTCAGCCGGCCGGGCCGCAGGGTTCCGTGTCGATCTCGGCGAGGGTGGCCTCGTTGTAGCGCGGGCCGTGGACGGTCGCGGAGTTGAGCACCGCGCCCGCCGCGTCCAGTGCCTCGCCCGCCACCCGGAGGTCGAGCACCGCCAGGTTCTCCCGCAGGTGGGCGACGGACCGTGTCCCGGGGATGGCAACCACGTGCGGTGCCCGCGACAGGACCCAGGCGAGCGCCAGCTGCGAGAGGGTGCGTCCGGCGTCCCGGGCGATCTCGTCGAGCCGGCGTCGGAGTGTCAGATTGGCCGGGTAGTGGCGGGCGTCGAAGCGGGGCATGGCTCGGCGGATGTCGCCGGCGGGGAGCCCCGCCGGGTCCGGCGGCGCAGCGGTGAGGAAGCCGCGGGCGAGCGGGCTGAAGGCGACCAGGGCGACGCCCAGCTCCCTCGTCGCCGCCAGGGTGCCCTGTTCGGGGTTGCGCGACCAGAGGCTGTATTCGTTCTGCAGGGCGGCGATCGGGTGGACGGCGTGGGCCCGGCGCAGCGTGGCGACGGACACCTCGGAGAGTCCGAGCGCCCGTACCTTCCCTGCCGTGACCAAATCGGTCATCGCGCCGATGCTCTCTTCGACGGGGACCTGCCGGTCGACCCGGTGGAGGTAGTAGAGGTCGATGGTGTCGGTGCGCAGCCGGGCCAGCGCCTGGTCGGCGGTGCGGCGGACGGTGTCGGGACGGCCGTCGATGACGCGTCGGCCGTCGACGCCGGTCATGCCGCACTTGCTGGCGAGCACGATGCGGTCACGGTGGTCGGCGAGGACGCGGCCGAGGAGTTCCTCGTTGGCACCGAAGCCGTAGAGGGCGGCGGTGTCGAAGAGGGTGACGCCCTCGTCCAGGGCCGTACGGAGCAGGTGTTCGGCCGCCTCCGGTGTGGGCGGGACGCCGTAGGCGTGGCTGAGGTTCATGCAGCCCAGGCCGATCGCCGGGACCTCGAAGGGCCCGATCCGGCGCAGCGTCCGGCCCGGGCCCGCCGTCGTCGACACGGTCACGAGGTCCGGGCGGCGTCGAGCTGCCGCTCGAGGTCGGCCAGTGTCCGGTAGCAGTTCAGCACCTGGGTGACGGAGGAGTTCGGTTCGCGGCCCTCGCGGATGGCGGCGACGAACTCGCGGTCCTGCAGTTCGATGCCGTCGGTGGAGACGTCGACGCCGCTGACGTCGATCGGCTCGTCCTTGCCCGTGAGCAGGTCGTCGTAGCGGGCGAGGTAGGTGCCGGTGTCGCCGATGTAGCGGAAGAAGGTGCCGAGCGGCCCGTCGTTGTTGAACGACAGCGACAGGGTGCAGATGGCGCCGTTCGCCGCGCGCAGCTGGATCGACATGTCCATCGCGATGCCGAGGCCGGGGTGGACCGGTCCCTGGATGGCGTTGGCCTGCACGATCGGCGACCCGGTCTGGTACGCGAACAGGTCGACGGTGTGCGCGGCGTGGTGCCACAGCAGGTGGTCGGTCCAGGAGCGGGCCTGGCCGAGGGCGTTGAGGTTGGTGCGGCGGAAGAAGTACGTCTGAACGTCCATCTGCTGGATGCGGTACTCGCCGGCCTGGATCCGCTGCCGGATCCACTGGTGGCTGGGGTTGAAGCGCCGGGTGTGGCCCACCATCGTGACCAGTCCGGTGAGCTGCTGTGCGGCCAGGCACGCCTCGGCGTCGGGCAGCGCGTCGGCGAGCGGGATCTCGACCTGGACGTGCTTGCCCGCCTCCAGGCAGGCGAGGGTCTGGGCGGCGTGCATCGGGGTGGGCGTGGCCAGGATGACGGCGTCGACGTCGTCCATCGCCAGTACCTCGTCCAGGCTTGCGGAGGCGCGGCCGATGCCCTGCTCGGCGGCGAACTTCCGGGCGCTGTCGAGGCTGCTGCTGACGACGGCGGTCACTTCGACGCCGTCGATCCGCCGCAGCGCGGCGGCGTGCTTGGCGCCGAAGGCGCCGCCTCCGGCGAGGGCGATCCGGACGGTCTGCTGGTCGGTCATGTCATTCCTCCGTGCCGGGCGTTTCGGCCCGCGGGTGGTTCTCCAGGATCAGGTGGCCGACGGCGGTGTTGGACGCCGGCACGTGGTAGAAGCGGTGCTTGGTCTCGACCGTTCCGCCACCGTCGATGTCGCTCATCGCCCCGCGGGCGATCAGCCACATGACGAGCTCGATGCCTTCCGAGCCGGCCTGTTCGACGTAGTCCAGGTGCGGCAGTTGCGCGAGGCCGGCCGGGTCGTCGACCAGGCGGTCGAGGAAGGCGTTGTCCCAGTCGCGGTTGATCAGGCCCGCGCGGGGGCCCTGCAGTTGGTGGCTCATGCCGCCGGTTCCCCACACCTGGACCGTCAGCGGCCGGTCGTAGGACTCGACGGCCCGGCGCAGTGCCCGGCCGAGCTCGAAGCACCGGGCGCCCGAGGGCACGGGGTACTGCACCACGTTGACGTGGAACGGGATCACCTTGCACGGCCACTGTTCGACGTCGCCGAACATCAGCGACAGCGGGACGGTCAGGCCGTGATCGACGGTCATCTCGTTGACCAGGGTGAGGTCGAAGTCGTCCCGGATGAGCGAGTGCGCGATGTGCGCGGCCAGGTCGGGGTCGCCCTCGATGCCGGGGACGGGCCGGGGGCCGTAGCCCTCGTCGGCGGTGGCGTAGGCCGCGCCGGTGCCGAGCACGAAGGTCGGGATCAGCGACAGGTCGAAGGCGCTGGCGTGGTCGTTGTAGACCAGGAAGATCACGTCGGGGAGGTTCTCCCGCTGCCACTGCCTGGAGTACTCGTAGCCGTCGAAGACCGGCTTCCAGTAGGGCTCTTCGGTCTTGTGGTGGTCCATCGCCGCGCCGATCGCCGGCACGTGCGAGGTGAAGACCGCGCCGGTGACGACGGCGTGCTCGGCCGGTGGCGCCGAGTCGGCGTACGCCGCTTCGAGGACGGCGTGGTCGATCCGGTTGCCCTCGACGGAGCGGCCGCCGCCGACCATCATGTCGCGGTACTCCTGCTCGGTCATGCCGGTCATCGAGCCCGCCATCTGCTGGAACGAAAGCCCCAGCGTGGCACCCCACTTGGCGAGGAAGTAGATGTTGCCGCCCTCACGCATCGCGGCGTTGAGGTCACGGTCGAGCAGGGCCTGCTTCTGCTCCTCGCGCAGCGGCCACGCATCGAGGTAGGCGCGTTCGTCGGCGAGGTAGCTCGCGCGGTTCTCCGCGGTCATCAGCGACATGCAGAACTGGTTGAGGTGGTACCCCTTGGCGGACTGCTCGGCGTCGAAGACGGTCGTCCCCGGGACCAGCTTGTAGGTCTTGTCCAGCGCCATGCCGGTCTCCAATCGTGCGGTGCGGGTCATTCGGTCAGTCGGCGTCCGGCCAGTAGAGGCGCATCGGGTTGGCGACCAGGAGCTTGTGCCGCAGCTCCGGCGTGGGCGCGATGTGCGGGACGAAGTCGACGAGCAGGCCGTCGTCGGGCATGTGGTCGGTGAGGTTGGGGTGTGGCCAGTCGGTGCCCCACAGCACCCGGTCGGGGAACTCCTCGACCACGCGGCGGGCGAACGGGACGACGTCGCGGTACGCCCGCTGTTCGCCGTCGAGGGCGGGCGGGCCGTCCGCCGACAGCCGTTCCGGGCAGGTGACCTTGCACCAGATGTCGGGCCGGGCGCGCAGGAGGTCGAGGAAGGCCTCGAAGTCGGGGCCGTGCGGGTCCGCGGTGACGTCGGGGCGGCCCATGTGGTCGACGACCAGCGGCACCGGGACGGAGAGCAGGAAGTCGCGCAGCTCGGCGAGGTCGGCGGCCTCGAAGTAGGCGACGACGTGCCAGCCGTACGGTGCGATCCGTTCGACGACGTCGAGCAGGTCCTGCCGCGGCGCCGCGTCGACGAGTCGCTTGACGAAGTTGAACCGGACACCGCGGACGCCGGCCTCGTGCAGCTCGCGCAGTTCCGCGTCCGGGATTCCGGGCCGCACGGTGGCCACTCCCCGGGCCAGGCCGCCGGAGGCGCGCAGGGCGTCGACCATGGCCCGGTTGTCGGCACCGTGGCAGGTCGCCTGCACCACGACGTTCCGGGTGAATCCCAACTGGTCGCGCAGTGCGAAGAGTTGGTCTTTGGATGCGTCGCAGGGAGTGTACTTGCGCTCGGGGGCGTACGGGAACTCGGCGCCGGGGCCGAAGACGTGGCAGTGGGTATCGACGGCGCCCGCGGGCAGTTCGAACCGCGGGCGGCTCGGGTCGGCGTACCAGTCCAGCCAGCCGGGGGTCTTCTCGAAGGGCGTGGTCATCGGTCCTCGTATCGCAGTCCGAGCTCGGCCAGCGGGCCGCGCATGCCATAGATGTCCAGGCCGAGTTCGCCGGTCCGGAACCGGGCGCGCTTGCCCTCCTCGGCGGCCTCCCGCGTCGCCGAGGCCTCGGCGACCTCGGCTGCCCGCTCGCGCGGCACCACGACGACGCCGTCGCCGTCGGCCACCACGACGTCGCCGGGCCGCACCAGGGCGTTGGCGCAGATCACCGGCACGTTGACCGAGCCGAGGGTGGCCTTCACCGTGCCCTTGGCGTTGACGGCCCGGGCGAAGACGGGGAAGTCCATCCGCTCCAGGTCGGCCGTGTCACGCACGCCGCCGTCGATGACCAGGCCGCGGGCTCCCCGGGCGCGGAAGGAGGTGGCGAGCAGCTCGCCGAAGAAGCCGTCCTCGCTCTCGGTGGTGCAGGCGGCGACCACGACGTCGCCCTCGCGGATCTGTTCGGCGGCGACGTGCAGCATCCAGTTGTCGCCGGGCTGCAGCAGAACGGTCACCGCCGTCCCGCACAGGCGGGCGCTCGGGTAGACCGGGCGCAGGTAGGGGCGCATCAGCCCGACCCGGCCCATCGCCTCGTGGATCGTCGCCACGCCGAACGCCGACAGCGCGGCGACGGCCTCGGGGTCGGCGCGGGTGATCGACGTGCGGACGACCCCGATCTCGGTGTGTTCCATGGTTCTTCTCCTGGGGTCAGCGATCGGCGGCGGCGAGGCGGCCGGCCGCGGCGAGGCGGGCGGCGAGCCGGGGGTGGACGCGCAGGGCATTGCCGGAGCGGACCGCGGTCCGCTCCTCGCCGGAGAGGTACGGGGTGGCGTCGACGTACCTCCGGGTGTCGTCGAAGTGGTGCCCGGTGTCCGGGTCGACGCCGCGGACGGCGCCGATCATCTCGCTGGCGAAGAGGATCGCCCGGCTGGGGATCACCCGGGTGAGCAGGTCGATGCCCGGCTGGTGGTAGACGCAGGTGTCGAAGAGGACGTTGTCCAGCAGCTCCTCCGGGTCCGGCCGGCCGAGCGCCATCGCCAGGCCCCGGAACCGGCCCCAGTGGTACGGCACCGCGCCGCCGCCGTGCGGGACGACGAACCGCAGCGTCGGGAAGTCGGCGAACAGGTCGCCCTGGACCAGCTGCATGAACGCCGTGGTGTCGGCGTTGAGGTAGTGGGCGCCGGTGGTGTGGAAGGCCGGGTTGCACGAGGTGCTGACGTGGATCATGGCGGGGACGTCGTACTCGACCATCGCCTCGTAGAGCGGGTACCAGCTGCGGTCGGTCAGCGGCGGCGCGGTCCAGTGCCCGCCCGAGGGGTCGGGGTTGAGGTTGACGCTGACCGCGCCGAGTTCCTCGACCGCGCGGCGCAGCTCGGGCAGGCAGGTGGCGGGGTCGACGCCCGGCGACTGCGGCAGCATCGCGCCCATCGCGAAGCGGTCGGGGTAGAGCCGGCTGACCCGGTGGACCAGGTCGTTGCAGATCCGCGCCCACACCGAGGAGACCTCGAAGTCGCCGATGTGGTGGGCCATGAAGCTGGCCCGCGGGGAGAAGACGGTCAGGTCGATGCCGCGCTCGTCCATCAGCCGCAACTGGTTGCCCTCGATCGCGCCGCGCAGGTCGTCGTCGGTGATGACCAGCTCGTCGGGGTCGGGCGCGTCGCCGGGGGTGCCGGCCGCCGCTACCTGCCGGTCCCGCCAGGCGGCCAACTGCGGTGGGGCGGTGGTGAAGTGGCCGTGGCAGTCGATGATCACGGGGGGCCTCCTGGTGGTCGTGCGGAGTCGTGGGCCGGGTCAGGCCCGGGTGCTGGTGGGCCAGCCGGTGTACTGCTCGGCGAGGTACCTGCGGCCGGCCCGGGTGCCCGCCACGTTGTCGAGCTCGCCGAGTCGGCGGCGCAGGTCGAAGGAGGTGTCGCCGGGCTCGGTGTGCAGCAGCCGGGTCATCCAGGAGGAGAAGTTCTGGGCCCGCCAGATCCGCTGGAGGGCGCGCGGCTGGTAGTCGTCGAGCGCGGTGTCGCCCTCGCCGCCGAGGGCCCGCAGCAGGACGTCGGCGAGGACCTTCACGTCGTGCAGCGCGAGGTTGAGTCCGCGGGCGCCGGTCGGCGGCACGGTGTGCGCGGCGTCGCCGGCGAGGGTCAGCGAGCCCCAGCGCATCGGCTCCTGGACGAAGGAGCGGAACCGCAGCACCGTCTTCTCCAGCACCGGCCCCTCGGTGAGGCGGAAGCCGTCCTGCCCGGCCACCCGGGCCTGGAGGGTCTCCCAGATCCGGTCGTCGCTCCAGGCGTCGACCAACTCGTCGGGGGCGCACTGGAAGTACATCCGCTGCACCGTGTCGGTGCGTTGGCTGATCAGCGCGAAGCCGTGCTCGGAGTGGGCGTAGACCAGCTCGGGCGCGCTCGTCGGGGCCTCGGCCATGATGCCGAACCAGGCGAACGGGTACTCCTTGCCGTGGCGCACCCGCCGGTCCTCGGGCACCAGGTCGCGGCACATGCTGCGCGAACCGTCGGCGCCGACCACGTACCGGGCCCGGATCTCGCGCCGGCTCCCGTCGGGCAGGGTGCAGCGGACCCGGGGGGCGTCGGTGGTGATGTCGAGGACCTCGGTGTCCTCGATCCCGAACAGGACCGTGCCGCCGTCGCGCTCCCGGGCGTCGGCCAGGTCGGTGAACACGTCGGTCTGCGGGTAGAGCCAGGTGGACGCGCCCACCAGCTCCTTGAAGTCGATGCGGTGCGGCCGTCCGCCGAAGCGCAGTTCGATGCCCTCGTGCTCGTGGCCCTCGCGCACGACGCGGTCGGACACGCCGGTCTCGACCAGGTCCCGGGCGACGTCGGCCTCGAGGATGCCGGCCCGATGGGTGGTGGCGATTTCCTGCCGGGTGCGGGTGTCGACGACGACCGTGTCGACCCCGGCGCGGCCGAGCAGGTGGGCCAGCATGAGGCCGGCCGGACCGGCTCCGACGACGGCGACGGGTACCGAGGTGACGGTGTCGGCGGTGGCCTCGGCCATGGGATCTCCTGAGCGGCTGCGCGGGTTCGGAACACCCCGAACGCTGGCATCCGCGACCTCCGCCGGTCAGCACCACTTCCGCCAGGCGGAAGTCCTCTCTGGAATCGCCGACTCAGACCGTCGCGCGGGCCCGTCGGCCGAGTTCGTCGGAGATGCCGTGCACGGCCCGCAGCAGCGGCTCCCGCAGGCCGCGGGCGCGGCTCGCGCTGCTCGCGCTGCTCGCGCTGCTCGCCGCGATGACGATCCCGAGCGCGGCGCCGACCGGGCCGGTCCGGCCGATCCGCACGGGTGCGGCCACCGCGACGGTGCTCTCCGAGAGCTGGCGGTCGCTCACGAAGACCTGCTCGCGACGGATCCGGTCCAGCTGGGCGCGCAGGGTCTTCGGGTCGGTGACGGTGTGCGGGGTCCAGGCCCGCAGCGGCGCGTCCAGCACGGCCTCCTGGATGTCGCCCGGCGCGTGCGCCAGCAGCACCCGGCCCATCCCGGTGGAGCCGGTCGGGAAACGCGAGCCGACCATGGTCACCAGCTCCACCGAGCGGTGCCCGGCGATCCGCTCGACGAAGACCAGCTCGGTGCCCTCGCGCACCGCGAGCTGGATGTTCTCGTGCGTCGCCTCGTACAGGTCCTGCATGAACGGCAGCGCCACGTCGCGCAGAATCTGGCTGCGCGGGCAGCCCGAGGCGATCTCCCAGAGCCGCAGCCCGACGTGCCAGGAGCCGTCCTCGCCGCGCTCCAGGGCGCCCCAGGCAGCCAGCTCGGCGACAACCCGGTGCGCGGTGCTCAGGGCGAGGCCCGTACGCTGTGCGATCTCCGACAGGGTCTGCGACCGGCAGTCGCGGCCGAACGTCGAGAGGACTTCGAGAACTTTTCCAGCCGCCGTGCTCCGGGTTGCGCTCACGCGGTCAGTGTCGCAGACAGGCATTGAGCCGCCCGTTCACCCGCCGTGGCAGCGGCCGCCCACAAGGAGAACGACGTGTCCCGAGAGATCACCGGTCTGTCCTCGATGGCGACCAGGCAGCTCCTGGCCGAGCTGTCCGACCATCTCCGACACTCCTACGGCGCGCAGGTGCGGTTCGAGTCGGCCGGCGGGGTCGAGGTCGCACGGCGGGTGCGCGAAGGAGCCGAGGGCGACCTGCTGGTGCTCGCCGAGAACGCGATGGCGGGGCTGGAGGGGGCGGGGCTGCTGGTCGGCGGCACGCTGCGTCCGTTGTGGGTCTCGCAGGTGGTCGCCGCTGTGCCCGAGGGGGCGCCGCTGCCCGCCCTCGCCTCGGAGTCCGACTTGCGGGCAGCCCTGCTGGCCGCACGGCGGATCGCGTACTCCACCGGCCCCAGCGGTACGGCGCTGGTCGAGCTGACGGCCCGGCTGGGTCTCGCCGCGGAGCTCGCACCGCGGCTCGTCCAGGCGCCTCCGGGGGTCCCGGCCGGCAGCCTGCTCGCCTCCGGCGGGGTCGAGCTGGCCTTCCAGCAGCACAGTGAGCTGATGGATCTGCCCGGCGTGGTCGTGGTCGGGCCGCTGCCCGGCGACACCGCGATCAGCACGACCTTCAGCGGGGGCGTGCTGGCCGCGTCAACCGAACCGGTCCGAGCGGCCGGGGTGCTCGACCTGTTCGAGGCCGAGGAGCTGTGGGCGACCGCGCGGGCCAAGGGCATGCGGGCCGTCCGGGACTTCGGCTGAAGCCTCCTCGGTTCCGGCCGGGGCGGACACCGCGCACGCCGGGAGATTCGGGCGCTCGGGGGCGCCGCGGCACCTCCCGGCCGCAATGGCGCGACCGGCAGCCTCCCTTCCGGCCCGGGCGTGCGTCATGGCGGACCAGGTGCGCCCCGAGCATCGGCGTCACCCTCCGGCGGCCGGTGTGGTCTGCCGCAGCCGACGCGACCTGACAGGACCGGCCATCGCGGATCAGCGGGCGATCCGGTGGTAGCCGGTGAGGAAGGAATGACGAAAGGGCCCTTCGGCCCGGGACGGACTCCGTGGTCCGTCCCGGGCCGAAGGGCCTTCGTGCCAGGGGACCGGTCAGGCGTAGTGGCGGTAGACGGCCTGGGCCACGCAGGCCGGCTTCTCGCTGCCCTGGACCTCGACGGTGAAGGCCAGCGGCATCTGCACGCCGTTGCCCTTGACCTCCTCCACCGCGCCCACGGCTCCGTGCAGCCGGATCTTCGCGCCGACCGGGACGGGGCTGGGGAAACGAACCTTCTCCAGGCCGTAGTTGACGCTCATGGAGATGCCGGTGATGTCCAGCAGCTCGCCGAAGAGCGGGATGATGAGCGAGAGGGTGAGGTAGCCGTGGGCGATCGGGCCGCCGAACGGGCCGTCCTTGGCCTTCTCCGGGTCGGTGTGGATCCACTGGTGGTCGTCGGTGGCGTCGGCGAAGGTGTTCACCCGGTCCTGGGTGATCTCGCGCCACTCGGTGCGGCCGAGGTCGGCGCCGCCGAGGGCCTTGAGTCCGTCGATGCCGTGGGCGGTGGTGGGCATGGAAAGTCCTTTTCCGTTGTGGACACGTGGTGTGACGGTGCGTCTGTCAGGACGCGGAGGGGTTCCCGGACGCATGCAGCTCGCGGACGGCGGCCTTGACGATCTTTCCGGTGGCCGTGCGGGGCAGGGTCTGCGCGAGCACCACCGACTTGGGGATCTTGTACTTGGCGAGCCGGCCCCACAGGTGGCCGAGGATGTCGTGCTCGTTGGCGCGAGCGCCGGCCCGCAGGACCACGACGGCGCGGCCGACCTCGCCCCAGACCGGGTCGGGCACGCCGATGACGGCGCACTCCTCGACGGCGGGGTGGGCGAGGATCGCGTCCTCGACCTCGGCCGGGTAGACGTTCTCGCCGCCCGACACGAACATGTCCTTCACCCGGTCGACGATGTAGGCGTAGCCGTCCGCATCGGTGCGGGCGACGTCGCCCGTCCGCAGCCAGTCGCCGTCGGTGAACGCGGCCGCGGTCTCCTCCGGCCGGCCCCAGTAGCCGGTCATCACGTTGGGGCCCTGGACCAGGACCTCGCCGCGCTCCCCCGGCCCGGCGTCGCTGCCGTCGGGCCGGACGACGCGCGTGTCGGTGAAGAAGTGCGGCACCCCGGTGGAGCCGGCCTTGGCAGAGGCCTGCTCCTCGTCCAGGAAGAGGACGCCGGGCGACGCCTCGGTCATGCCGTAGCCCTGGCTGAAGGCCAGGCCGCGGTCGAGGTAGGCGGCGATGGTGCGGGTCGGCACCGGTGCGCCGCCGCAGTTGAGAGTACGCAGGCTGGAGAGGTCGGTGGTGGCCCAGCGGGGCCGGGCGGCCATCGCGTCGTACATCGTCGGGACGCCGAACATGTAGGTGACGCGCAGCAGTTCGATCGTCTCCAGCACCCGCTCGGGGTCGAAGGCCCCGTGCAGGACCACCCGGCCACCCTTGAGCAGGGTGGGCAGACAGGTCATGTTGAGGCCCCCGGTGTGGAACAGCGGCGCCACGACCAGGGTCACCTCGTCGCCGGCCAGGTCGGTGTCGACGAGGACGTTGACGCTGTTCCAGGTGATGTTCCCGTGCGAGAGCACCGCGCCCTTCGGACGGCCGGTGGTCCCCGAGGTGTACATGATCATGCAGGGGTCGTCCGGGGCGACGGCGAGATCCAGCGGCTCACCGGAGACGCCGGCGATCAGCTCCTCGTAGCCGGAGACGTCCTGGCCGGGTCCGTCGAGCGCGATCCGGTGCCGGACCCCGGCCTCCTCGGCCGCGGCCCGGGCGGCCCCGGCCTGCTCCGGCGCGTGGACGAGGACGGTGCTGCCCGAGTCGGCCAGGTTGTACGCCAGTTCCGGGGCGGCGAGGCGGGTGTTGAGCGGGACGAAGACGGCACCCAGGACTCCGGCGGCGAACAGGGTCTCCAGGAAGGCCGGGTGGTTGGGCCCCAGGTACGCGATCCGGTCGCCCCGCTCCACGCCCGACACCCGCAGGCCGTGGGCGAGTTGCAGGACGCGCTGGTGCAGCTCACGGTAGGTCCGGCTGCTGCCCTCGTGGACGACCGCGACCCGGTCGGGTGTCTTGCGGGCCCGGCGGGCGGGCCACGAGCCGATGCCTTGGTTCAGCACGGGTGCTCCTTCAGTCCGTGCGCAGCCCGAGCAGTCGGGCGGCGTTCTCCTTGAGGATCTTCGGCCGGACCTCGGGCTTGATGTCGAGTCGGGCGAAGTCCGCCAGCCACCGGTCGGGGGTGATGACGGGGTAGTCGGAGCCGAACAGGACCTTGTCCTTGAGCAGCGTGTTGGCGTAGCGCACCAGCTGCGGCGGGAAGTACTTGGGCGACCAGCCGGACAGGTCGATGTACACGTGCGGCTTGTGGGTGGCCACCGCCAGCGCCTCGTCCTGCCAGGGGAAGGACGGGTGGGCGAGGACGATCCGCAGCTCCGGGAAGTCCACCGCGACGTCGTCGACCAGCATCGGGTTCGAGTACTTCAGCCGGATGCCGCCGCCGCCCGGGACGCCGGCGCCGATGCCGGTCTGGCCGGTGTGGAACAGGGCGGGCACGCCGAGCTCCTCGATCGCCTCGTACAGCGGGTAGGCCAGCCGGTCGTTCGGGGAGAACGCCTGGATGCTGGGGTGGAACTTGAAGCCGCGGACGCCGTAGTCCGTGACCAGGCGCCGGGCCTCCCGCACCCCCGCACGGCCCTTGTGCGGGTCGATGCTCGCGAACGGGATCAGCGCGTCGGGGTGGGCGGCGCAGCTCTCCGCGATCTCCTTGTTGGAGATCCGCGGATGGCCGGTGGCGTGTTCGGCGTCGACGGTGAAGACCACGGCGGCCATCCGGCGTTCGCGGTAGTGCTCGGCCATCTCGTCGATGGTGGGCTGCCGGTGGCCGTGCGCCTTGAAGTACGCCTCGGAGGCCCCGAACAGCTCGGGGCTCAGTGCGCCGTGGCCGTCCGTGGAGATCTCGGCGTGGGTGTGCACGTCGATGGCGGTGAGCCGGTCGAGGTCGAGTGCGAGGTCGACCATGTCAGGCCTCCGGGGCCTTGGGCGCGGGGATGCCGTAGGTCTCGGGTTCGGCGCCGACGCCGCCCTGCCACTGCGCGGCGATGGCGTCGGCGCTCCAGCCGCCGTCGGCGAGGGCGACAGCCTTCTCCCGGGGGTGCGCCCACAGGGCGAGGCGGTCGCCGCCGATGCCGATGGCCTGGCCGGTGACGTCCTTGGAGTCGTCGGAGGCGAGGAAGGTGATCAGGGCGGCGACGTCCTCGACGGTGCCGAGTCCCTCCTCCTTTCGCAGCCAGTCGGGCAGCGGGTTGCCGGTGCGCTCGGCCTCCTCGATCACCGGGGCGAAGGCCGGGATGGTCCTGGTCATCTCGGTGGCGGCGACCGGGACGACGGCGTTGACGGTGATGTCGGCGCGGGAGAGTTCCATCGCCCAGGTGCGGGCCATCGCGACGATGCCGGCCTTGGCGGCGGCGTAGTTGGTCTGGCCGAAGTTGCCGCGCTGGCCGGCCGGCGAGGAGATCAGGACGAGCCGGCCGCCGGTGCCCTGCTCGCGCATGCGGATCGCGGCGGCGCGGGCGCAGGTGAAGGTGCCGCGCAGATGAACGCGGACGACGTCGTCGAAGTCCTCGTCGGTCATCTTCCACAGCACCCGGTCGCGCAGGATACCGGCGTTGCTGACCAGCACGTCCAGGCTGCCGAACTCCGTCACGGCGGTGTCGACCAGCAGCTGGGCGGCCTCGCTGTCGCTGACCGCGGCGACGGCGCCGGTGGCGCGGCCACCGGCGGCGGTGATGGTGGCGACGGCGGCATCCACGGTTGCCCGGTCGACGTCGTTGACGACGACGGCCGCGCCGGCCGCGGCGAGGGCCTGTGCGTACGCGAGTCCGAGACCGCGGCCGCTGCCGGTGACGACGGCGACCTTGCCCTGGAGATCCATGAGGGTGCACCTCTCGTGGGAGTGATGGGAGGGGATGGCGCCAGGATCGACAGGAATCCTGATGAATGGCAGTCTCGTCAATCATCAGGATTCCTGTCAATGCCCTAGGCTTGGCCACGCCGCCGCACCGACGGCGCTCGGCGAAGGGAACGAGATGGACCGACCCGCAGTGACCGGCACCTCGCTGCTGTACCTGGTCAAGAGGACGGAGCTGGCGGTGCGCGCACGGCTCGACGAGTTGCTCAAGCCCGCCGGCATCACCGCGCTGCAGTACACGGCGCTCACGGTGCTGGAGCGGCACGACGGCATCTCGGCTGCCCAGCTGGCCCGCGACTCCTTCGTCACCGCCCAGTCGATGGCCGACATGATCCGCACCCTGGAGGGACGCGGCCTGATCCGTCGCGAGCCCAACCCCGGCAACCGCCGCGAACGCCTCGTGCTGCTCGCCGAGCCGGGCCGCCACCTGCTCGCCGAGTACGCCGCCTCGGCCCGGGAACTGGAGGCGCGCATGGTCGCCGGACTCACCGCCGAGGAGGCCGACCGCTTCCGCGAGTCCCTGAACACCGCCTGGCGCGCCCTCTCGTGAACCGGGGCGCACGCACATCCGACTGACGACCGTTCACGGAAGCCGCGGCTGCCCGGACGAGCAGTGCGGACTCCCGGCTCGCTCAGTTCGACCGCAGCGCGGGGGCGCTGCTACGGGGACGGTCGCCGACTGCTTGTGGCGCCGGACGACCTGCAGTGGGCCGACGCCGCCGCCCTGCTGCTGTTCGGGCGCCTGGCCCGGCGTGCCCGGCACGAGCCGCTGCTGCTCATCGGCACCTACCGGGACGTCGAACTGCCCGACGGCCACCCGCTGCCGGATGTCGAGGTGGTGGTGCTCGGCGGTCTGGACGTGACGGACGTCGGAACGCTGCTGGCCCGGTACGGGCCGCCGGCGGCGGCCGAGACCGCCGCCCTGGTGCACCGCCGGACCGGCGGCAACCCGTTCTTCGTCCAGCAGGTCGCCCGGCTGCTCGCGGCGCGGGAGAGCAGGCCACCCACCCCGAGGGCCGGGGAGGCTGGGTCTGACAGGCAACCAGTCAGGGGACTCGCCAGGGACCACACGTTGCAACACGGCCGTCCCGGAGGCATCTTCCGGCGAGCGGACAGCGCGGGCTGTCTACCGGCTGACGTGCAGCGATGGCTATCGCCGGGCGACTGGGGGTCAAGTGGGCTTGGGGTCATTGCGGTCTGTCACATCCGGATGGCGGTGGATTGTCCTCTGGGATGGATCGTCCTCTGGCGCCGTGGCGTGACGTCAGTAACATGATTTCCCCTCACGTTTCTCGTCAGGAGGCTGCCATGCCGGACCGTTTCGACCTGCCGGCGGACTTCCGCTGGGGTGCCGCCACCGCCGCGTACCAGATCGAGGGGGCGGTGGGGGAGGACGGCCGCGGACCGTCCGTCTGGGACACCTTCGCCGCCCGGCCCGGCGCCGTCCGCGACGGCCACACCGGGGCGGTGGCCTGCGACCACTACCACCGGTACCCCGAGGACATCGAGCTGATGAAGGGCCTCGGGCTGGACGGCTACCGCTTCTCCGTCGCCTGGTCCCGCATCCTGCCCACGGGCGCGGGCGCCGTCAACGAGGCTGGCCTCGCCTTCTACGACCGCCTGGTGGACGCGCTGCTGGAGGCGGGCATCACCCCGCTGCCCACGGTCTTCCACTGGGACCTCCCGCAGGGTCTGGAGGACAACGGCGGCTGGCTCAACCGCGACACGGCAATGGCGGAGGAGGTAGCCGTCGACGGTTCCGTACTTGTCGGCGTATCACTCGATGCTGAGCCTGGTGCGGGAGGGCAGCGGGACGTCGCGGTAGTCACCCTCCTTTCGGTGTTTGAGCGGCGCGTATTCCTTGGTGGTCTTGTTGACCTGCTCCGTGACGCGGTAGACGTCGTCGGTGACGATGTTGTTGAGGTTGACGGCGAGCGCCTCGCCATTGCGTAGGCCGGAACCACTCATGAGGTCGGTGACGACGAGGAAGGCGTCGTCGCCGGCGGTGCGTATCTCCTGCACCTGGGTGGGGGAGGGGACGACGGCGCGGTTGGGGTCGTACTGGGGCGGCT
>NZ_JBIUUS010000040.1:0-64696 GCF_044742585.1 Kitasatospora sp. NPDC087861 | reverse complement strand
GCAGGCCGAGGAGGAAACCGGCAGGGCCGAAACCGCCGAGGCCGCGATGGCCAGCACCCACCGTGAGATCACCGACGCCCGTCGGCAGGCCGAGGCAGAGATGGCAGCCGCCCATGGTGGCAGGGCCGCAGCGCTGCAGCTCGCCGAGCAGGCACAGCAGGACGCCCAGCGCATTGCCGCCGAGCTGGAGACGACCCGTCGTGAACTCGCCGACGCCCGCCGGCAGGCCGAGGAGGAAACCGGCAGGGCCGAAACCGCCGAGGCCGCGATGGCCAGCACCCACCGTGAGATCACCGACGCCCGTCGGCAGGCCGAGGGCCAGGTGGGCGGAGTGCTTCGGGCACGGCTTGCCCAGGTCGAGGACCAGCAGGGGGATCCGGAGCGCGGCGTGGAGGTCACACCAGCACCGGCCGAGCCGGGCACTGCCACCGAGACCAAGGCCAAGAAGCGGACTCAACCGAAGCGGGCGCCGCGCGCGCGGCGGCGATAGCTGCAACAGCTGAGGGGCCGACCCGTACAATGGAGCGTGCGAGCTAGCACGCTTGCTCGCTTCCTTTCTAGCTTTCTCTCTCGAAAGCAACAGGACGACTTACCGGCAGCAGCCCGAGGAGGGGGACCGATGGACAGCCAGACTCCCCACACACGACCCGAAGCCCCGGCATCCTTGCCGGACCGGCAATGCCATCGGCAGAGCTGATCTATCGGCGTCCGCTGCCTTACGTGCCTCCTGAGCACCCTAGATAACCGGCCGTCCTGGCGGCACGGCAGCGCGTCCAGCAGAAGCGGACGGCCCGGAGTAAGCGGCGCCAGTACCGTTCTGGGATGAGCACACCATCCCGTCGCCCGCTGTACCTCCGTGTCGGCGTCGACCAGTCCGACGAGGCTGCTCCAGTCGGCGCCCGCCGACTGCCTGTTGAAGCCGCGGTCGTGGACGTTGGCCTGGTCGTCGATCTCACCGTCGACCAGGCCGACGTCGAGCCGCCCCGACGGCGCCCCCTCTGGCCTCTGCCCTGACAAACGAGGCCGAATTCCGGTCAGGTCGGCCACGGAGGGCCTGCGGTTGTCAAAAGAAGGGCTGACCCATCGGGTCAGCCCTTCTTTTGACGGAACGGAATTCCAGATCAGGCAGACGGCGGGTCGAATTCCCCAGCCTTGGCGGCCGTGAGGAATGCCCTCCACTCCCTCGCATTGTAGTAGTGAAAAGGCCGAGACCTGTCCTTTGAGTCCCTGAGGAAAACGCCGCCGTCGGGAACGTGTGCAACCTCCACACATGCTCCCTGGTCGCCGCTCTCCCTGGCCTTGAACCAGGTCAGGGACTCAGGGTCAACAGCAGGGACTTGGTAATCGTTGTTCATGGGTGGAACTCCTCGGCGGCCTTACGGAGACGGTCCATAGTCTCCGGCGGGTCCATAGCGCCCGCAGTCAGACGGCTGTAATCGTGGCGGAAATTCATGATCTGATGGTCTCGCTCCAGGAACGTATTTCCTGCGGGAGACTCCACATAGATGATCGGTGATTCGTTCGGAGCAAATTCCAGGATGCTGAACGATCCGCGCAGGCCTGGATTCATCCCTTTGCTCAGCGGGAGGATCTGCAGGGTTACATTCGGACGTTCAGCCATTATCTGCAGATGCTTGATCTGGGCTGCCATCACCCGCGAGTCTCCGATAGGTCGCATCAGGACCGATTCATCCATGATGGCCCAGAGCTCCAGCGAGTCCTCTGCCGCCAGGAGCCGGCCCTGGCGCTTCTCCCGGATCTCCAGCAACCGACGCACCGTCTCCGGCGGGGCGGGCTTGCCGCCCGCCAGGACCGCCGCCGCGTAGTCCTCATGCTGCAACAGGCCGGGCACCCAGCCGAGTTCCCAGGCCCGGACCGTCCTGGCGTCGTTTTCCAGGCCGACGTACACACCCAGGCCCTGCGGCATGATCGACTCGTACTCGGTCTGCTCCCACCATCCGGTCTCAGCAGCCCGCCGCGCGAGGTCGAGCAGGCCAGCCACCTTCGACTCGTCGCTCACCCCGTACAACTCCAACAGGGTCCGGAGCTCCATCTGCTTGATGAGTCCCTTGCCCTGCTCGATCCGGGAAACCTTCGACGCCGAGCAGCCCAGTGCGGAGGCTGCGTCTTTCTGCTGCAGGCCGGCCGACTCTCGAAGTTCCGTCAGGGCCGTGCCCAGCGTCCTCCGTCGCACGGTTGGTCCACCCGTCTCGGTCACGCGGCCCTCCCTGCCTCTGCGCGTGGTCGTTGCGTGCTGCAAGTCTGCCCTACGGCGGCGGGCGGCTGGTGGCACGGTCCCTCCAACGTCCTCTGATCACGGAAAAGTCCGGTCACTGCCAGTCTTGCACTTGCGCCATGGGATTGCACAGTGCAATCTAATTAGGCTTCCGCTACCACGTGTAGTGACCCGGTAGCGGGGGGTCCGCTCTGCCCGTGCAGCGAGAGGGGGGTACGTGCGTACGCACTGCCCGGCCGGAAGTGCCGTAGCTGACCAGCCGAATCGGTTTCCCGCTCCGTCGCGGCCGCGCTCTGCGACCGCTGTCCGTCCCGCGCTGTCCGTCCTGTGCGTCATGGCGGCCGAGCCCCGTACCGTCCGTGACATGCGAGCGCTCGCCCGCACGATCGGCGAGCTCCGCGGGGTGCCGGATGAGGTGGTGGACGATCTCCTGTCCGTCGTCTCCGAGTGCGTCAGCAACGCGGTGGTGCACAGCGGCAGCCCCGATGTGGCGCTGAAGTTGGTGTTCGGCACTCAGAGCCTGTCCGTCGTCGTGCGGGACACCGGCCACTGGGTCAAACCGAAGCCGCCCGGTGAGGTTGCGGAGAGCGGGCGCGGGACGCGGCTCTGTCGTCGGTTGCCGTGTGTGCTAGCAGCAGGTCGTCACCATCCCGCCCGTGGCGGCACTGTCGCGTGGGCTCAGCTCACCACCATTCCGCCCCAGGACACCTAAGACCGCCGGCCCTGCCTGGTCGTCCCCCCGTGCGACCCCCGGGCCGGTCCCAGCGCGCGCTTTCCTCGCGCGTGCCCGCCGGCCGCCCCGCCCCCGTGTCCACAACACCGGCGGGGCGGCTGCCCGAACAGCCACCAGAAGGCCACCAGCACCGCGAGGAGCACCCCGTGTTGCAGCTGTTACCCCAGCCCCCCGCCCAGCCGGGCCCGGCGCACTTGGTGCCGCCGGTCGTTGACGGGCCCTACGAGTGCGCGGCCACCGCCCAGTTCGGTGGCCGCCTCACCCCGGCGCTGCTGGACCGCACCAGGGCGCGCACGAGCTGGCTGGCCGTGTGGTGGCTGCAGCTGAGGGCTCAGCGCCTCGCCGAGCAGCTGCCGACCCCGCTTGCCCGGCCGGTCCTGGCCTGGCTCACCGACGATACCGAGCAGGACCACGTCCGCCGCCTGCTCGACCTCGGCCAGCCCTACACCCTCACCGTGTCCGGCGACGGCGCCGAGCACCGGTTGACGGTCAAGCTCTGGCAGCCCTGCGGACACGTACGCGTGACGGTGCGGCAGTGACATCCGCCCATGGGCCCCAGGCGCCGCACCTGCCCGCCGTGCCTGGCGGGATCGTCCTGCGGGCCACCCGCACCGACACCGACGGCCAGATGTGCACGCTTGCCGAATGCCCGCCGGCGCCCGCCGCTTACCAGGCCCTGCGGTCCATGCAACGTACCGCACTCGCCTACTCCGCCCTCATGACCGCCCGCAGCCGGGTGAACGCCGAACTGTGGGCCGGCAACACCGAAGAGGCCTACGCGGCTCTCTGCAGCCTCTCCAACTCGCCCGAATACAGCCGCAGTTGGACGCTCCGGAACGGCCACATCCTCACCCTCACCCTCACGGTGGCGCCGTCCGACGCCGCCGACGCCCCGCCGACCGGCACCGCCGGCCCCGAGCAGCACGGAGAGGCCCCGCCCCGATGACACAGCACAGCACCGTCCCGGCCGACCGCACCGAAACCACCACACCGACCTTGCCCCCGGAGCTCGGCAACATCGTCCGCAGGGGGGACCGCGTCCTGGCCGTCGGCCCCGGCCCCCTCGCCATCGCCCTAGCCGACCGGACCGCCTGCCAGGTCATCAGCGTCCACGCCACCCTCGCCGACGTCGAAGCCGTGCGCGCTCCCCTCGGCCCCCGCGGCCGCGCCGCCGCCACCGTGGACGCCCAGGTCGACGACCTCGCCGCCGGACGCCCCGAGCACGGCCCCTACAACGTCATCGTGGTGACCGCCGGAATCTCCGGCCTCTCCCCGCAATGGGTCCGCCAACTCACCCCCCGGGGGGTGATCGTGGCCCCGCTCGCCCTCGGCGGACTGCACCCCTGGACGGTCGCCGGCCGCGACCGCTACGACCACCTGTGGTACGGGCAGGTCCTCGGCGTCGACCCCGTCGGCACCGGCCCCCAGCCCGCCACCGGTCCCCTGAACCCCGGCATCCGCCCCGGGCCGGACAACCACGGTGAACTCCCCGCTCCGCGGCTCGCCGCGGAGTGGGCCGGCGCCCTCCCGCCCCGGCTCACGCGTACCGAGTACCTGAGCCTGTGGCTGTGGCTCGCGAGCCACGACGACCGGATCACCACCGCAGAGGCGGCCGATACCGGCGAGGGCCCCGGCGCCGCGCTGGTCGACGGATCCAGTGCCGTGCACATCACGCCCCACGGCCTGTGGCTCACCGACACCGAGCCGTCCACCATGGCGCTCGCCCAGCACGTCGCCGACCGCATCGCGCGGTGGGGCCAGCGGTGCCCTCACCTGACGCAGCTGACATGCCGCCTCGCCTCGCCCTCCGGCGCGGGCCCGGACGCGCTGCTGGCGCCCGGCAACTGGTCCACCGACCGCGTGGCCACCCTCCCCCGGTGACCCGCCCCACGACCACCGGATCCGGCTGACTGGCCCACGTGGCCCAGATCCCCGCCGGCCGAAACCCGGACACCCCCACCAGATGACCCCGGACAGGAGCAACCCCGCCATGACCAGCCCGAACCTCCCCGCCTCGATCCCCCAGCAGAGCCGTGCCGTCGAGGCATCCCTGTCCGCGACCATCGCCCCGCAGATCCAACGCGGCCTGCGGAATGACCTCCTGCGCGCGGCGGGCGCCGTCCAGCAGATGCCCGACCGGGGCAGCATGCTGGAGTCCGACGTCACCGTGACCGCGCTGACCGCCACGGTCGTGGTCGGCCGCACCCCCGCCGACGCGCTGCAGGCCGCCGCCGCGTGGTGCCGCGAGGCCCCGGACGCCCAGGTCCACGCCCTCGCGATCGCCCTCGTCCCCGGCCCCCGCCAGGACCTGACCGAACACCGGCTCACCCTGACCGTGTCATTCCCCGACGAGGAGACCGGCGAGTACGCCGGCGACACCCACCACGCCGACGGCCCGATGACCTACGTCGTCCTCAGCAACACCGACGAATAGGACCGCGAGAGCGACGGGGCCCGGACGGTTCGGCACCGTTCGGGCCCCGCCCGTTTCCGCCATGACGCCCGCCTCGCCGCAGGTTCAGGCCTCCAAAAAAGCGACCACGACCACGTGACCCAAAACCGTGGCGTAGTACACCACCCGGGCGTCACCGTCGCGGTAGTCGCGCAGCATCGGCGCGGCCTCCATAGGCGGCGCGGCGCCGAGCGGATCCGCAGCGATGACCACCAGGGCGGCGTCGAGCCGCTTGGCCTCTTCCGGGACGAGCGCCCTGACCTGCTGGGCCGCCTCGGGGGTGAAGGTGACGGCCGCCGCGTGGCGGCCAGCCCCGTGCTTAGGCAACGCGAGCGCTCCCGTTGTCGTCGGGCAGGCCGATTTCGGCCCGCAGGTCGTCCCACCTCACGCAGCGGTCCAGGTCGATGCCTTCAGCCGCCAGCCGCTCCAGCACGTAGGCCAGCGCGGGTGAGCCGGGGAACTCCGCCTCGGCGGCCTGGCGAAGGGCGGATGCCTCGGCGTCGAACACGATGCGCGCCATGATGGTGGGCTCCTCCCGACGGCGTCTTCACCAGCAGGCTAGCGCAGGCCCGACCGCCGCCGGGAGCGATCCCACAGCCCGCTCCGCCTGGGCCGCCGGGTTCGGCCGGCCCCTGAACCCGGGCTACGGGGCGCCGTTGTAGAGGGGATCCGCCGCGATCTCCCCGGCCCGGACCCAGCGGACAGCACAGCGTCCCAGCGGGCACCCCGGGCAACGCGGCCGCCACCAGGTACACCAACCCCTCGGCCAGGCGGTCGAAGGTGTGGACGGCTCCGTGCAGTGTCACCTTCAGGTCGCCTGGACCGGCCCCAGGGATCCCCTTGCAGGTACCAGTCCGACACCTCCACCCGAGCCGGCCGGCCCTCCCCGTCCGCGAGGTCGAGCACCGCCAAGCCCGTCGAGGCGGGCCAGGACAGCAGAGAGGGCAGCGGCCAGTCCGAGCGGACCACCGGCGGCAGCCCGAGGACCGTCCGCACCGTCCGGTCCGTGCAGCAGTTGGCGCAGATCACTACCCGCGCCAGGTCGTTCCCGACGAACCGCGGGGACCGCCCCGGCCTGACCAGTCGGCCGAGGCAACGCGGGCAGGCGGCGACCGGCCGCCCCGCCGTCGACATGTTCACCGGAAGCCGCCGGGCGGAAGCGCCCGCTGCCCGCCGCCAACGTCCCGACGGGCCCGGGCGGGCCGCCGCGGCCGGTCCGCCCGCTCCGCCTCCACCCGCACCGTCCGCCCCGCCGACGAGCCCGCACCGCCGGCGACGTCGTCGACCGGCGCCAGGTCGAAGATAAACCGACCGCCACCGCCACGCTCCGTCACATCCCCGGCCCGTAGGTCCGGACTCGACTCGATGAGCGGCAACAGCAGCTCCAGCACCCTGACCACCCGCTCCGCGTCCTGGCCCGTCGCGCGAATCTGGACCATCAGAACGCCACCCCCGAACCGCAGTCCTGCCGCACCCCGTCCGCGCCCTGCCCGGGCACCCCCGCCCGGCCACGGCCCGCAACCTCCTCCAACCGGTCAACCACCGCAAGGCAATCCCCCAGCGCCCGGTGACCCCCGTTCAACCGCTGCCACCGGTAGTTGCCGTGGTACTCGCTCCATTCGCCCACCCAATTGCTGTACGGCACCATGACGTCCTCCCAGACCGCCGCCCCCATCCACGCCTCGACCCGCGCCAACGCCTCCGTCACCGCCCGCTCCCGCAGGCCCTCCGGCACCTCCCCCGCCGCGAACACCCAGTCGGCGGCCTCCCGCGCCACCTGGTCGAGGTAGTACAGCGTCAGTTCATGCCGCAGCCGGGCGACATCAAACGCCTTGTTGTAGATCAGCACTCGACGCCCGGCGACCGCCCGGCCCAGCCGCTCGACCAGGTCCCCGAAGGGCGGCGCCCCGGCCACCATCGCGTCCCCGATCCCGTGGATCCGCTCAGCATCGGCGGGGATCGGCACACCCGGATCCACCAGCGAGTCCAGCAGCGTCTCCCGGCCCACCGTCACCACCGCCAGGTCCACGATCCTGGCGTCCCCTTCCAGCCCCGTGGTCTCACAGTCCAGGACCGCGGATTTCGGATCGTCCAGCACCTCCGCCGCCCACGCCTCCAGCCGTCCCACCTCCCGCGCCCGGGCCCGCCGGCGTTCCTCCTCCTCCGCCGCCCACCGCGCCTCCAGCGCGGCGCACCGGGCAGCCGCCTCCGCCCGCTGTGCCGCGAACTCGGCCTCCCGCCGCTCAACACACGGCGGACACCAGCGCGGCGCCCAGTACCCGCGCGGAGTAGCCCGCAGAAACGCCCGCGCCTCCCTCAGCGTCGCCACCCGCACCGCACACCCCTCCTCGCCGCAGACCACCACCCGCTCCAGCCAGCGTGCATCAGCCTCCCGCCGCTTGGCCGCCGTCACCCGCCGACAGTCCACACACAACCGCCGCCACCCGTACCCCTCCCGCACCACCGGGAACGGCCGCCCCCGCAGCCGCTGCCGCCGACACCCCTCACACGTCCGCAGCCGCAGCCGCTTCGCCGCCGCCTCCGCCCGATCGCGGCACTCCTCGCACCGGCCGCCCCGCACGATGTAGCCCCGCACCAGCGAGCACACCGGGCACCTCCGCCGGGCCTCCATCTCCGCTTTACGCTTCGACGCCAGCGGCTTCATCTTCACCGCGTCCGCCGGATCGAACAGCGCCCGCTGCTCGACTTGGTAACCCCGCGCGTAGTACCTGCACAGGACGTAGGCCACCGGCAGCTGACCCGGCGCCAGCTTCAACCGGTGCCGCCGTCCCAGCTGCGTCTTGGTCCGCAGCCCCGCCGGCGCCGCCCCCGAGTCGTACACCGGCACACCCCCGTCCAACCGCAGCGGCTCACCCCGCGGCACCAGACCAACGCTCACGGAACACTCCTTTCACGGGAAATTCGGCACACCACAAATATCGCAATACAGCCCACCGCGCAAGCAATACCCAAAAGTCGAACCAAAAAGCGAAAGGCCCCCTTTTGGAAACGCGCGAGAAAGCCAGTATTCAATGGATCTCCATTAAATGTGGACCCATCCGGTCGCCGCTCGCACCCTTCGGGTACCAGTCCAGGGCCTCCCGCACGATCTGCGCCGGCGAACACAACAGCGCCACCAGGCGCTCCCGCTCGTTCCGCAGCCGGGCCGGCGTCCCAATCGCCCGGCGGATGCCCAACCGATCCAGCTCCGCGAACGCCCCCTCACTCAGGCGCCACGACGCCGTCCGGAGGTGTTTCACCAGGTCGGACGGCAGACTGTAATGACGCTGCCTAAGCCGGCCGATGTTCGGCCCCGGCCACCGGCCCGACAACTCCATCCCCAGTTCCTCCTCCTCGGTCAGCGGTTCCCACGGCCCCGCCACGTCCTCCTCCGCCAGGCGCCGACGCAGTGAAGCCGCCACCAGTTCCTCTGCCGGAGGCCACCAATCCGCCTGGACCCGGGCCACCTCCAACCGCGCCTCCCGCCGGCTCAGGCCCTCCCCCTCCAATTCCAGCGCGTAAGCCACCTTCTCCGCCCTGTGCTGCCGATCACGTAGCTGGAACCGGGCCGCCTGAACAGCGGTAATACACACAGTGATCTCGCTTTTCTCCACCATTTCCCCCACCACTCCAATCTATGGATCTCCATTGAATCACCGGCTCAGCGGCCGCCGCAGCAGGTCAGTTCACCGCCGGCCTCGCCGCCGCCGCCCGCTCCACCACGTCCACCACCCGCTCCCACACCTCACGATCACCGTCCACATCACCGACCACCCAAAGCCGCGCCGAAGTGACCCTCTCCGCGTGCGCCCACAGCCGGGAGGCCGTCCCAGATGTGGCGGCCGCGGCACCGCGCATCAACGGCGGGAGATCGGCCAGCACCAACCGGCCCGAGTGCGGCGGGGTCAGCCACCCGCCAGCCGCGACCTCCAACCGGGCGAGCAGGCCCGGAATGTAGCCCTCGCTATCCACCAACCCAGCCTGACACAACAAGGACCCCGCCGAGACTGCGGCGGACGGCCGCCCCGGACGGCGCCGCCACTGGGGCCCAGGCCGTACCCGGCCGGGTTGCCTCACTCGAACGGGTGATGCCCAAAACTCGGAGACCTGCCCCCAGTTCACCAGGTGGTCCCAACCCCCAACCACCCGGAGCACCCCGTGACCTACCGCAGGCTCACCGCCGGCCTCGCCGCCGCCGCCCTCCTCACCGGTCTCACCGCACCGTCCGCCGAAGCCGCCACCCCCGAACGACGCGGCATGCACCGAGGCACCGACGGATGCTTCAACTGGTCCTGGGACGACGGAGGTTGGTCCAGCACCACGGTCTACTGGCACAACACCTGCGATCGGGCCGAAAAGCTGGCCATCGCCTGGAAATGGACCGGACTGGAGGTCAGTCGGATCACGGTCCCCGCCGACGGCAAAGGCCACCAGGCCAGGCGCTCGGAACCCGAATCGATCTGGGACGACGGCGCCGCCTGACCCACCCGACAGTCAGCCGATCACCACAGCCGTCGCATCGTCGCGGTAGCCGTCCGCAGGCGGCTCGGCGGCGGCCACAAGCGCCTCGGCCAGAGCCCGTCCACCGTCCGGCATCCGACACCGCCTCAGCCGCCCGCACAGCGAACACCCCGCCCGACGACACCCAAGCCGTGAGCTGGGCTTTTTGTGCCCGGCGCAGGCCTGCGACCCCATCCCCGCGCGGTCGTTAAACCGGCATGGAGACCGCTGCCGAAGACCCGCTCACCGCCCTGCTCGCCTCGCTTCGGCTCGACGTCGGAGTGAGCTGGGTGTGCTGGGCCTGCTCGGTCCAGAGCTGCTACGTCTACCCGTCCGTCGACGCCGCCCGGCACGACGCGGCCGGCCACGCCCTCGGCCTCCACCAAGACCGGCTCGCGCTGTCCGAGATCGCGCTGCGGCTGGTGTCGGAGGAGGAGCAGCAGGTCCGCACCGACGCGCTGCTCGGCGGGCCCCCGATGGTCCCACCAGTCGAGGACCCGTACCTCCGACCGGACCTGAGCCCGCTGCAGCAGGAACTGGTCTGCGACGCGATCGGCTGCCCTCCCAACTCCCGCCACCGGCGCCGCCGGCCCCCACTCGACACCGACGAGGCACCCGTCGTGCTCATCCCACGCCGCGCAGGATTGGCCGCGTGCCCCGACCCCGGTTCAGCCTGAAAGACGCCTCCACCCTCCGGGGGACCGCTCACTCCGGGGGAGCCGAGCCCGGACGGCACCCGGTGGCGGGGCGCCGTCCGGGCCCTGACCCGCCGTAGGTGGTTGCTGTCCCGGGGGTGGCCGCCCGCCTCCCCCGCCGCCCGGACACCCCAAAGGGGCTACCGGGGGCCCCGCCAGAGCGTCAACCCGGGAAAAAGCACCCCGGGTTGACCCCCCGACGCGACCCCCGGCAACGGCTACGCTGCCCGACCGACGGGGGAGCCCACCGACCACCCGGCCCCCCGTCCGTCGGTGGCCCGACACCCCGAACGGCACCCCGCCCCGGCGACCCCAACTCCCCAACCAGCAGCCAGAATTCACCCCGACACGCCGTCAGGATCAATTGGACACCACACCCAAAACCATGGTTTAATTGACACATCAAAGCGGGGAGGGCAACCCCCGCCGAGACCGGGCCCACCGGCCCGGAAGACACCACCACCAGCACCACCAGGGAGAAACCCCATGGCGAACACCGCCACCGCACCCGCAACGGCCGCCCGCGTCCGCCGAGCCAAGACCGCCCCGGCCGTCCCGCAGGCGGCGCCCGCCGTCGAGGCGGAGCCGGTCGCCGAGGCCGCCGCCGTCGAGGCGGAGCCGGTCGCCGAGGCCGCCGCCGTCGAGGCGGAGCCGGTCGCCGAGGCCGCCGCCGTCGAGGTGTGGCCCGCCTTCACCGTCGTCGACCTGCTCGCCCACCCCGGCAACACCCCCGGCGAGCCGGACGCCGAGCTCACCGCCAGCATCGCCGAGCACGGCATCACCGACCCGCTCCACATCACCCTCCGCTCCGACGGCACCCCCCATGTCCAGGACGGCCTCCGGCGCCTCGCCGCAGCCCGCGCCGCCGGACTGGAGAGCGTCCCGTACTCCCCCGTCCCGCAGATCCGGGTCACCGCGCTCACCGCCCACACCCGCAACCTGCGCAAAGGCCTCCACCTGGACGAGCCGTTCGTGGAGTCGATCCGCGAGCGCGGCGTGGACATCCGGCTCATCCTCGTCCCCGGCGAGGACGGCAGCCCCGTCGTGGTCGACGGCCACCGCCGCCTCGCCGGTGCCGTCGAGGCCGGACGCACCCACGTCCCCTACGAGATGACCCGGCAGGACGCCGCCGAGCAGATCCTCACCATGCTCCGCACCGCCGTCCACCGCCGGGACCTCACCGCCGACGAGCAGATGGACGGCCTGTTCGAGCTGGCCGACCTCGGAGCCGACCCCGCCGCCGTCGCCGCCGCCTCCGGCCGCACCAAGAAGGAGGTCAAGGCCCTGGCCGAAGCCTCCCAGGCTGCCCCCGTCAAGGCCCTGCGCCGGGCCGTCCCCGGCGTCACCCTGACCCTGGGCCAGATGGACGAACTCGGGGAACTGGACGGCGTGCACGAGGCCCAGGCCGCCGAGGAGATCGCCAAGGCCGCCTCCGACGACAAGGCCACCGCCAACGAGGTCACATGGATCATCAAGCGGGCCAAGGCCCGCCAGGACGCCGCCGCCAAGCTCGCCGCCCAACTCGCCGAGCTGGAGGCCGCCGGTGCCCGCCTGCGCGAGGAGGCCGAGCTGAGCGAGAAGGCGTCAACCCTCCACAGCCTGCGCGACGGCAAGGGCAAGGGGTTCACCGCCGAGCACCACGCCGCCACCTGCCGTGGCGCCATCTGGGTCCGCCGCACCGGATCCGACACCTACACCCAGATGTGCGCCAACCCCGACCTCTACGGCCACAAGCGGGTCCTGCCCAACGAGGGCAAGCCCCGCAAGAGCGCCGCCGAGCAGGCCGCCATCAAGCGCGGCAACGAGGACTGGGCGGCCGCCACCGAGATCCGCCGCGCCTGGCTGACCGCCTACCTCGCCAAGGGCCGCAAGTACACCGCCGCCGAGCAGAAGGCGATGACCGAGGCCCTCGCCGTCGCGCTGCTGCCCGGAGGCTGCCCCAGCATCAGCGGCCGCCACGGCGACCACCGCACCCTCCCCACCCTGGTCGCCCTGCTCGGCGTCAAGCCCGCCAAGGGCCAGACCACCGTCACCCGGGCCGACATCGCCAAACTCTGCGACCGGGCCACCTCCGCCCGCCTCACCGCCCTCTCCCTCGCCACCATCCTGGCCTGCGGTGAAATGGACTCCACCCGCGAGGCCTGGCGCACCGAGGAAGGCGCCGACAACGGCCGCCGCACCAAGGCCCGCGCCCACCTGACCCTCCTGATCACGCTCGGCTACCCGCCCGTCGGCATCGAGCAGGCCGTCCTCCAGGACAAGCCCTACAAGGCCTGACCGGCCCCGCCGCCCGGGGCGGGCAGACACCCGCCCCGGGCCCCAACTCCCGTACCACCAGCGGAAATCCACCCCGACACGCCGTCAAGATCAATTGGACTCCGCACCCAAAATCATGGTTTAATTGACACATCAAGGCGGGGAGGGCAACCCCCGCCGAGACCCCGGGCCCACCGGCCCGGAGGACACCACCAGCACCAGGAGCACCAGTTGAACGCCGACGCCTACCGCCTCTGCTCCCCGGCCGCCGCCGGACTCGACCTCGCCGACCTGCTGATCAGCGGCCAGATCACCGCCATGTCCGCCGGTCCCGAAGGCTGGACCGCCACCCGCACCCCCGGCGGCACCGCCCGCCCCTTCACCACCCCCGAGCACGTGCGCGCCTACGCCGACCACACCCGCCACCAGGCCGCCGTCACCGCCCAGGCCACCGCCGACCCCGAGGACCGGTTCCTGCGCCGCATCGCCGCCCGCGCCGCCGAGGCCGCCGCCGCCACCCAGCGCACCGCCTGACCGGCCACCACCCCGCACACAGCCCGGCGGGACGCGGAGGGCAACCCGCCCCCGCCGGGCCCCACACCACCAGCACCGAGGACACCCGTACCCGTGAGCACCAGCACCGCCACCCGCACCGCCCGCTCCACCCGCGCCACCGACGCCGACGACGCCGCCGACACCGGCTGCTGCCAGGCCGCCGCCCAGGCCACCACCACCCGCGAGAGCGCCGAGCTCCTCCAGGCCCGCGCCATCGCCCGGCACCTGCCCGCACTCGGCATCCCGACCAGCCGCGTCGCCGCCGCGCTCGACCCCGCCGCCCAGTCCGCCGTGGTGCGCGTCGACTCCCCCCACGGCCTCTACGCCATGGCCATCCCGCCCGTCGGCCACGCGTTCCCCGTGCTCCACCACGGCCGCCGCATCGGCGCGCTGGACGTGCGCCGCGTCCCCGCCACCACCGACTCCGCCACCGCCGCCCACCTCGCCCTCTACCTGCGCGACCGCGCCGCCCTGTAACCCGAGGAGACCGACGTGACCACCACCGCCCTGTACGACCCGGCGACCCCCGTCGAGATCACCGCCGCCGGATACGAGGCCTGGGCCGCCGGACGCGAGCACACGGCCACCCTGCGCTCCCACGCCCGGTTCAGCTGGCCCGTCGTCGCGGCCGACTACTACCGCGCCGCCGCCGAAGCCGCCTTCGAGGACGTCATCGCGCGCGTCCAGCCCCGCCCGGCCGACTGACCGGCCACCACCCCGCACACAGCCCGGCGGGACGCGGAGGGCAACCCGCCCCCGCCGGGCCACTCCACACCACCAGCACCGAGGACACCGACCATGCTCACCCTCACCACCCCCGCCACCGACCGCCTGGACGTCATCGAGGCCCTCCGTGTCGTGACCTCTCTCTACCGCGTGCGCGGCTACTTCCAGCCCGTCAGCCGCCAGTGGGAGGACCGCGAGCCCACCGCCCACGAGGCCGAGGCCTACCTCCACGGCTACGACCGCCCCCAGCTGCGGGCCGACATCGACAGCGTCCACGACGCCGCCGACCTCGCCACCGCCGCCCTCCAGTGGTGCCTCGACGGCGCCACCAGCATCGACACGTTCCGCCGCCGCCTCGCCTCCATCGCCCGCCAGCCCCTCGCCCCGTGGACCGCGCTGCCGCTGCTGGCCTCCGTCCCCGCCGCCATGGAGCGCGCCCGGGCCGCCGCCGAGACCCGCGAGGCCGCCCACCGCTCCCGCCACCTCGGCACCCCGGGCGAGCGCCTCACCGGCCTCACCCTCCGCGTGGTCCGCGTCTTCGCCGAGCGGCCCCGCCAGTTCGGATGGCACGTCCAGCCCAGGAACACGATCCTCCTCCGCGACCCCGCCACGCTCGACACCCTCACCTGGACCTGCACCAGCGCCCACCTGCCCGCCGTCGGACGCACCCTCACCCTCTCCGGCACCGTTCTGGCCCACCGCCTCTACCAGGGGATCACCCGCCAGACCGAACTCACCAACTGCCGCTGGAAGTACACCGGCTGACCGCCGGTTCCCCGGGCGCACCCACCGCCCGGGGAACCGCCCGGGCCCGCGAGCGGCCGACCGCGTCCGGCGGCATCGAGCCGCCAGCCACGGGCATCCGCGCCGTGGCCGGCCACCGACCCCACCCGCGCGCCCGACCGGGCCCGCGCGGCATCGAGCCGCCCGGCCCCGGGGCTGACGCCGACCCCGGCCACCCCGCACCACCTACCGCACCACCCCGACCCCGCCGCGCGGAGGGCAACCCGCACGGCACCGGGACACCACCACCAGCACCCAGGAGCACACCATCATGACCACCAACCAGCACTGACCCGCCCCCGCCGGTCCCGGGCCCACCCGGGACCGGCCCCCACCCCCACCGCGCGGAGGGCAACCCGCGCGGCACCGGCCCGGGCCAGCCGGCCCAGCCGGACACCACCAGCACCAGGAGCACGAGCATGACCACCACCACCCCGTCCTACCGCGTCGGAGACCCGACCGGGGACTGCCGCTACCCCGTCTACGTCATCGACCCCCGCACCGGCACCGAGGCCCTCGCCGGAATCGCCCAGCGCTGGGGACGCGACTGGCTCACCACCACCAGCAACGGCGTGAAGAACCACGGCCGCCCCGACGAGGGCGTCCCCGGCATCCAGGTTCCCGCCCAGTACATCGCCACCGAGTACGCCGCCGGGAACACCACCCCCCTGCACAGCGCCCAGCTCGCCGAGGAAGACCTCACCCAGCCGCAGGGCGACGTCCCCCTCCTCCACCCCCGCGTCCCCCAGACCCCCCGCAACGCCAAGGCCGCCCAGGACGCAGACACCACCATGGCCCGCTACTACTGGCTCCGCATCGGCGGCTTCCCCGGATCCGACAACCCCCAGGCCACCAAGTGCCTGCTGTGCGGCTGGACCGGATGGCGCTACTACAGCCACCTTCGCGGCCGCAACGGCAACCCCCCGAGCGCCAACCGCCACCCCGGCACCTGCATCGACAAGGCCCGGATCCGCCAGCTCATCCCCGGCACGAAGTAACCCCCTCAGCCGCGCGGAGGGCCACCCCTCCGCGCGGCCCCCACCCGGCCAGCCGGCACGGCCCCACCACCACCAGGAGCACACCGCCATGACCACCACGTCCACCTGGACCCCCGGCGACCAGCTCGCCGACGTCGTCAAGACCGCCCTTGACCAGCGCGGCATCACCTACGAGAGCCACGGCTCCGCCCGAACGGAGTACCTGGTCATCCCCATCCCCGGCGGCCCCGGCGAGATCTGCCTCAGCGATGTCGACAGCGCCCTGGCCGGAACCCTCGGCGAGTTCCGGGGCATGCACGCCCACTACCTCCCGACCAGCCACATGTACGGCTACGGCGACGACGTGCAGCTCTTCGAGTCCCCCGACCTCGGGGCGCTCCGCGGAATGGACGCGTTCGCCGCCGAGTTCGGCGCCCTGCTCGCCGCCATCACCGCCTGCCTCGCCCTGGTCGGCTCCGGCGACAACGCCCGCCGCACCCTCGCCGCCCAGGCCGCCGAGCGGTTCCACCACCACACGCCGCCCCCCGCCACCTACCGCTACCGCCGTGCCGCCAGCGGCATCGTCACCCTCGCCGTCACCACCACCGCCGTCATGGACGCCCGCTCCCTCGCCGTCCGGCTCGCAGGCGCCTACAGCGTGCCGCTGGACAACGGGACCAAACTGCCTGCCACCCTCACCGTCGCCGACGTCATGCAGACCCTTGCCGACGAGAGCGCCGGATGCGCCGACGGCTGGCACTTCTGGGCACAGGAGCCCAGCGAGGATGCCGACGAGGCCACCCAGGAATGGGCCACCGGCCACATCGGCCGCCTCTTCCCCGACCTGACCCCCTACCAGGACTGACCCCGCCCGCCGGTCCCCGGGGCGCCGCCCCGGGGACCGCCCCCCGGCCGCGCGGAGGGCAACCTGCGCGGGCGGCCGGGTGTCGGCGGCATCGAGCCGCCGCCCCCGGGCCGCCGGCCGCCGTACACCACTACCGACACCAGCACCCAGCGGAGAACCCCGTGACCATCTGGACCCCCGGCCTTGTCGCCCTCGACACCCTCGGCCCCTACCCCTGCTTCCTCAGCAGCCGCACCTGCCCGAACGGCTTCGCCCTGCCCCGCGTGAGCCTTGACGTCGTCCGCCGGATCGCCGCCGACATCGACGCGGATAACCAGTTCTACCGCGACCGCGACACCCTTCGCGTCACCGGCACCACCGTCGACGTCATCGACTACGCAGACGGCGACCTGGTCGAGCGGTGCGAGCCCAACGAGGACGGTACCTACTCCATCGGCCACGGCTACTGGACCTGGACCGCCTGCTGACCCAGCACCAGGCCGCCCCGGCCCCGGGGCGGGTGGCCGGAGGCCGGCGGCGTCGAGCCGCCGTCCCCCGGGGGCTGCCGCGCGGCGGGGCCGGCCGCCGTGCCAGCGGCTGTGGAATCGGCGCCCTTCGGGCGGCGGCCCCGTGTCCGGCGCGTTCACCGCCGGGGCCGTGGCCGGCCCCGGCGGGCGCCGGACAACCCGCTGGCGTGCTGGCGCGCTGGAAGGCTGACCTTCCTGCGCGCCGCGCCGAGCCGACGTCAGCACTTTGCTGACGTGAGGGTTGGTGGGTGGTGGTGGCCGCCTGGGTGTGTCCGGCGGGGGTGGTGGGCTGCCGGTGGGGGTTCTGTGGGTGGGTCGGCTTCGGGTGGTGCCCTTCCGGCATCGGCCTGCGGCCGATCCGGCAGTGGGCGCGCCTGGTCGTGTGACCGCGCCGTGCGGCTCCGGCGGTCGAGGTGCGGCGTGCGTTCCCGCGCCGCCCGCGACTTGGGAGGCTCCGCCGCGCGCGAGCCCCCCGCGGGGCTCCTCCGGACCCCCGCCCCGCGGGGACCGGTTTCGGTGGCGGGTCGCCGTTCGGGGCTGGGGAGTTGGTGGTGGCCGGGGTGGGTGCGCGAGTGGCCGGGGTGGGTGGTGGCCGTGGGGTGGCGGGCGTCGTCGCGGTGGGTCAGGTGGTGGTCGAGGTTGGGTTCGGCGGGTGCGGGCGGGGTCGTGGCGTGGGGTCAGAACGGGCTGACTGGGAGGGGGGCCGGGCGGGCGTCCGGCGAAGAAAGCGCAGTTCAGTGGCGGTTTTGGATTGGACACGGCCCCAAAATCATGGTTTAATTGACACATCAAGGCGGGGAGGGCAACCCCCGCCGAGACCCCCGGACCACCGGCCCGGAGGACACCACCAGCACCACCAGGGAGAAACCCCATGGCGAGCACGCCCCAGACCGCCGACCGCATCGCCCGCCTCGCCGAGGCCAACGGCTGGACCGTCACCCGCAGCGGCCGCACCCCCCGCAACGGACAGGCCACCCACCTCCTCCACGCCGAGCGCGGCACCGACGTGATCAGCATGTCCTGGCAGCGGACGTCCACCCCGCGCGGCCTGCGCTGGACCCCCTCCACCTACACCGTGAGCATCAGCGCCATCGTCGGGACCGCCAGCCTCGCCGAGATCACCACGATCATCACCACCCCGACCGAGCCCGCCACCCCCATCAGCCCCGCCCGCATCGGACTCTGCGACGCCCCCGAGCAGGCCCACAGTCAGACCCCCGGCGCCGCCGTCGGCGTCCGCCTCTACCACGTCGGGGACACCACCGGCACCGAGCGCGACGCGATCTGCGCGCCCTGCGCCGCCGCCCGCACCCACCGGCCCCTGACCGACATCCCCGCGTGGGAGCTCACCGACGACGACCGCCAGACCATCACCGACACGCTCACCGAGTACATCCAGGACGTACGCCGCGACGCCGCCTACGGCTGGGCCGACTCCCTCACCTGGGACGCCGACCCCAACGGCCCCGAGCCGCACCGGGTGCCCGTCCTCTTCGACGAGTGGTACGCCGCCGTCGACCACATCGACCCCGCCACCGCCTACGCCCGCTGGCGCGCCGAGCAGGGCCGCCCCCTCACCGCCGACGAGTACCAAGCCGTCGGCCTCACCGCCCCCATCGACGCCGACGAACCCGCCGCCGCCGACATCGAGGAGCCCGCCGGAGTCGGCCCCGCCACCCAGTACCTCGCCCGCGCCCTCGCCGACGGCCTCTGCACCCTCCAGCGCGTCGCCCCCCGGACCTGGCAGTACGTCATCCACCACGAGCTGTACACCGTCACCCACAGCGGCCCCCACCGCTACGACGTCCGCCACGCCACCCTCTCCGGCCTCCACGAGATCGCCACCGATCGCGTCACCCTCCAGGCCGCCGCCCAGAGCGCCCGCGCCCACGCCCGCCAACTCCAGGCCGCCCGCGCCTGACCCGCCGCCGGTCCCCGGGCACCACCGCCCGGGGACCGGCCACCGACCCGGCGCGACAGGCCGGGCCCGGGCCGCATCGAGCGGCCCGGCCCCGGGGCTGACGCCGACCCCAGCCGACCCGCACCGGCCCCGCCGGACACACCACCACGAGGAGCACCGATGCAGACCACGACCACGCCCCCCGCCGACGCCGCCGCGCTGATCGCCACCGCCGAGGCCAACGGCTGGCAGACCAGGATCAACCTCTTCGCCTCGGAGCCTGGCACCCAGCACTACAGGCTGTCCGCCAGCCAGGACAAGACCAAGGGCGGTTGGGGCACCTGGGTCACCGCCGAGTGGTACACCACCGGCGGACCGTGGCTCCCCGGCCCCCAGGAGCCCTACCTGGCCACCGCCATCACCGGCGGACCGTGGGTCCTCGGCCCCAGCGAGGAGCCCCGCCCGATCACCGCCGACGAGGGCCACGACGCGACGATCGCCCAGCTCGCCGAGTTCATGGCGCTCAACCCCGTCACCCGGCCGGTCGAGACCCCGCCCGCCGACTGACCGACGGCCTCCGGTCCCACCCCACCGGGGGCCGCGCGGAGGGCAACCCGCGCGGCTCCCGGCCAGCCGAACACCACCACCAGCACAACCCTGGAGAGCACCATGACCGACACCCCCACCCAGTGCCCCGCCGAGGCCGCCCAGCTCATCGCCACCGCCGAGGCCGCCCACTGGACCGTCACCACCGGCACCACCCCGCTGCCCGACGGCGGCACCCGCTACTACCTGCACGCCACCAACAACCCCGACAACTGCTACACCGAGCGCGCATGGGTCGCCGCCGACTGGCGCACCGCCGACGGCCAGTGGACCCCCGACGACCACAGGCCCCCCTACCTGATGTACGACGGCTACGGACTCACCGCCACGGTCCAGCGCCTCGCCGAGCTCATCACCTCCCTCCCCGTCCGGAACTGACCGACGGCCGCCGGTCCCCGGGCACCACCGCCCGGGGACCGGCCACCGGCCCGGCGCGCGTCCGGGTCCAGGCCGCATCGAGCGGCCCGGCCCCGGGGCTGACGCCGACCCCGGCCACCCCGCACCACCTACCGCACCACCCGCCGCGCGGAGGGCAACCCGCACGGCACCGGCCCCGCCGGACACACCACCACCAGCACCAGGAGCACACCACCATGACCACCCAGTACCGCGTGGACGACCGCGTCTCCCACACCGCCGCCCCCGCCGACGCCCCCGAGTACGGCACCCTCCGCCTCATCACCGCCACCGACAACGGCCCCACGCTCACCGTCGAGTGGGACCACCGCCAGGGCCGGACCCAGGACCACACCCACGCCGAACTCCACCACGCCCCCCGCTACGAGGCCGACCAGGCCGTCCCCGCCCTCGCCACCGGCGTCCGCGTCCAGCGCCGCATCACCCACCTCGACCCCGTCCCCGGAGCCCGGCCCCGCCAGCTCATCGAGCGCGGCACCTACCAGGGCATCCTGTACGGCGGGCACACCGTCCTGTGGGACGGCGCCGCCCACCCCGAGTTCAGCCACGGCACGCCCGACTTCCGCGTCCTCCACCCCGGCCACCTCGCCGCCGAGCGCCGCATGAGCGCCCACGCCATCGGCGACCGCATCGAGACGATCCACCGGGGCCAGATCCTCGGCGGCCGCGTGCTGGAGATCCGCCGCACCAGCGGCCGCCTCGGCGTCCGCCAGGCCCGCATCCGCCTCGACGGCCAGCCCGGCACCCTGTGGCGCGACGTCCTCACCCTCTACCCCCTCCACGGCGCCCAGCTCGCCGCCGAGTGCGCCCGCCGCAGCCTCGCCGGACAGCCCCATCAGCAGGCCGTCCAGGTCTACTACGGCGACTACCGCCCCTGACCGGCCGCCGGTCCCCCGGGCACCACCGCCCGGGGGAACCGGCCACCGGCTCGACCCCCGGCGCCGGCCGGACCCCACAGCAGCCGGCCGGCCCGCGGCCCGTGAAATCGACGCCCCTCCGGGGCGGCCGCCCCGACTCCGGCGCGTTCACCGCCCGGGGCCGTGGCCGGCCCCGGGCGGGCGCCGGAGCAGCACCACCTCCCCGCCCAGGCCTGCCGACCTACCGCACCACCCCGCGCAGGCCCCGGCCCCCAGACCGCCCGCCCGGCAACCACCGGACGGGCCCCGGGCGAGGCAACCGCCCGCACCCCACCAACACCACCACCAGGAGACCCCCATGTCCGAGCACACCAGCGACCACGACCGCGCCATCCCCCAGTTCAGCACCGTCATCCCCGGCCAGCGCCGCGCCAGCGCCCCCACCGGCGGCGGCCGACCCTTCGGCCCCCCGCCCGCCGACGACACCATCCCCGGCCCCGCCGACGGCACCGACCGGTGACCACCACCACCTGACCGACCCGCCGGGGCCCGCATACCACCGGGCCCCGGCCCCACCCACCAGGACCACCACCGTGTTCACCATGCCGCCGCTGTGCCAGGCCGTCGACCCCGACCAGCCCCACCTCCTCACCGCCGCCCCCTGCCGATCCGACGCCACCCACCGCGTCATCGGCTACCGCCTCACCACCCCCGACCTCGCCGCCGGCTACCACCAACTCGCCTGCCAGCCCCACGCCCACGCCCTCGCCGACCACTGGACCCGCCGAGGCGTCCGCACCGCACCCGGCCGCCGCCCCGACCCCGTCATCGCCCGCACCCACCCCTACCGCCCCGGCGCCCTCTACCCCACCGCCCTGCAACCCGCCTTCGACGCCCTCCCCTCCTACACCCCCCAGCCGCCGCCCGCCGCCCCGCGGCCCGGCCGCCCCGGCCGCCGCACCCCGCCGCCCCGGCAGCCCGCCCTGTGGACCACCACCGCCGTCCCCGCCCCCGAGCCCGGCACCCCCACCGCCGGCCCCGACGACGCGGACGACGCCGACCTGATCGTCCTGCCCGGCTACGTCCGCGCCGTCCCCGCGGGCACCCGCCCCGACGGCGTCCAGGACCGGTGGCGCATCGAGTGCCGCCGCACCGGCCACGGCGACGGCGACTGCAACGACCCCGCCGCCGACGGTGGGTGGCGCGCCGTCCGCACCGTCAGCGGCGACCACGACACCGCCCTCGACTGGGCGCTCGACCACGCCGAACACCACCTGCCCCGCAACAACCTGGTCACCGTCGCCGAGCTCGCCGCCGCCCGCACCGCCGCGTTCAGCGCCGCCCAGGCCGACGTCCTCCAAGCCGCCCTACGCGGCGAGCTCCACGAGGACCTCAACGGCTACTACACCCCCGACGCCGGCAACTGGACGCCCCGGTCGTTCCTCGCCCGGCGTGTGCGGACCCTGCTCGCCCTCGGCCACCTCGCCTGGACCCCCGACACCACCGGCTACCGCCGCACCCTCCCCCTCACCCCCACCGGCCGCACCCTGTGGACCGCGTGGGTCCACGCCCGCCGCTGCGAGCTCATCACCCACGCCGACACCGACACCGAACACGGCGTCACCGACCTCCAGCGCGACCAGTACCTGATGCTCAAGGAGGAGTTCCCCGCCGAGCGCGCGGCCGCCAACCAGCGTGCCCAGCAGCCCCCGCCCGAGCGGCCGCCCACCGTCCGCGCAGACGGCCACTGGTACCGGCCCTACGCCGCCACCACCGACACCGAGCAGGAACGCGCCGTCCACTACGGCCCCCACCGCTACCGCCTCCGCCGCGCCGCCGAAGACCAGCCGATGACCCTGTTCCGCTTCGACGGCGGCCCCGCCCTCGCCACCGGACTGCCGTCCTGGCACCAGGTGGAGCAGGCCGTCACCGCCCACGCCCAGGACGGCGGCGAGCGCGGCCGCGACGAACTGGGCCCGCGCCCCGCCATCCCCTGGGGACTCGTCGTCTCCTGCCCCGTGACCATCCACCAGGTCGGCTACCGGTGGCGCGACGTCGAATGCGCCGACTGCGAGCGCTGGGGACACCTCATGGGCCGAGGGCCCGGCCTCGGCGAGCACGACACCGAGCCCGCCGCCGTCCACGCCGCCACCGCCCACGCCCGCCACCACGAGCAGCAGATCCGCGCCGCCATGGAGAAGGCCCACCGCGAGGAGGCCGCCCGCGCCCTCGCCCCGCACTTCACCGCCGAGCTGTACAACCTGCTGGCCGCCGCCGCCGACCGCGCCGACGGCATCACCTACGACGGCCGCACCCGCTACCGCACCATCCCCGCGGGCACCCCCGCCAGCAGCCGCCGCAACGGACGCCCCGTCCGCCGCGAGCTGGTCACCCTCCTCCAGCGAGCCGGCTACCTCCACTACCGCCGGCCCGGCAACCACGGCCCCGTCACCCTCACCCCCGACGGCCGCACCGCCCACCAGGCCCTCGCCGACGCCACCCTGCCCGCCACCTGGCCCACCCGGCAGGCCCCCGAGAAACTCCCCTACGTGCCCGAGGGCTGGGCCCAGGCGCGCATCCGCCAGCAGCAGCGCGAGCACTGGCAGCGCATCGAGGCCGAGCACGCCCAGCGCCGGACCGCCGCGTAGAACACCCCGCAAAGCGTGGTTTAATTGACACTCTGTCCCGTGCCGGCCGCCCCGCGGCCGCCGGGACAAACACGGAGGCCCGCCGCAAGCGGCGGGCCTCCGTGAGACGGGCGGACGCAATTGGGCAACCGGTCCGGCCCCGTCAACACCACCAGCAGAACACCGCGGCCAAAACCGCAGAACTCCACCGGAGCCACCCATGCTATCCGACCAGGACCCCCGCGACGAACAGCCGCACGACGCACCGACGTACGGCGATCTCGTCACCCTCACGCCGGCGGCCGCCGCCGGTGCCCCCGCCGCCGACCACTACCTGATCGCCGACCTCACCGACCACCCCGGCAGCGGCGTGCACACCATCGCCGACCCCGTCGAGCGGCCGCTGATGTACGTGCTCTGGCTCCCGGAGGACCACCCCCGGTACCAGGACTGGGCGATGAGCGTCACCCGCGAGCAGATCGCCGGGGTCGTGCGGCACACCGAGGACGGGGTCCGGACATGGCGACCCTGACCGCCGCCGGAACCCTGTTCCTGCCGCGCCAACGGGTCGCCCTCCCCGAGGAGACCCCCGTGAACCCCGCGCACCGACCCGCCGACGACCTGCGGCTCGACCAGGCCGTACGCCTGCTCGCCGAGCACCCCGAGGCCGACACCGCCGACCTCGCCCACGCCGCCCACCAGCAGCACGGCAGCCCCGAATCCACCTGGCGCCGCCTCATCACCCAGACCCGCGCCGAGCTCACCGACCGCACCGGCCTCATCGAGGCGACCGGCCTCAGCCGCAGAACCCTGAACCGCCTGTGGGCCGAGCGCGCCGACAACGGCCACCCCGTCCCCGTCACGGTCGACGGCGTGATGCACTGGCACCCCCGGCACTGGCAGACCTGGCACACCGGCCTCACCGAGGAACGCGCCACCCAGCACCAGGCCGACGCCGGCGGCATCACGCGCGACGGCGAACCGGACGACCTCGTGCCCTGGCGCGAGCTCGGCCGCATCCTCGGCCACAAGGACGGCACCACCGTGGCCGGCTGGCGCAAGGACCCGCCCGCCGGACCCATCGGCGACTTCCTGCGCGACGAGGAGCCGGACGGCGAAATCCTCTACCGCGGCCAGCTCCAGCCGGCCTACCGGCGCCAACGCCTCTGGGACATCGCCGCCCAGGCGCCCAGGCGCGGGCAATCCGGCGCGAACCGCGGCGCCGGCCGCCGCACCGGCACCCCCCATATCCACGCCCACCGCGACACCGCCCGGCGCCTAATCGCCGAACATCCGGACTGGACCACCGCCGACCTCATCCGCGCCGCCATCCAGCAGGTCCCCGACGGCCCCGGCAAAACCATGTGGCGACGGATCATCGAAACCGCCCGCACCGACTCCGGGACGGACGCCCCGTGACCACCGGACACCCCCGAGACGAGGCCGCCGCCCATGCCCGTTGACGACCACCACCCCGAGATCGCCGCCGCACTACCCAGGGACCTGGACGTCGACCTCGGTCCCTACCTCCGCGACGCGTTCGCCGTCCCCGCCGACGAGCCGGACGACGACGGCCCCGACGACGACTGCGATTGCCACGACCAGGACGACTACGACCGCGACGAACCGGGTGACTGCCACTGCGAGCCCGCACCCGACGACGACGAGGAGCCCGTCCGGCTCCGCCACGACCCCGTCCGCGGACTCGACGTCCTGCGGCTCAGCCACGTCCCCCGCACCGCCGTCGAGGACGGGCACGCCGAACTCTCCCTGCACCGGCCGATGCTCGCCCTGATGCGGCGGGAGATCGGCGCGTGGCTGGAGGCCGCCACCCTGCACGACCTCCAGGCCGCCGGCTTCACCGCCACCGTGACCAGCAGCGGCCCGCCGCTCACCGTCACCGGCAACTACCCGACCCTCCACCGGCTCGCCGACGCCGGACTCACCGACCCCTGGGGCTACACCGCCGCCAGGTACAAGACCGCCCCGGACAGCACCCTGGACGACGGCGTGCTCTACCTCGGCCCCATGCCCTGACCCCCAGACCTACGGGCAGGCCCGCAGACGAATCCCCGTTCAGCCCACGCCTCCACCCGCCGCCCGACAGAATGCGACGAGCGGCATGCAGCTCCTCCCCGCACCCGCGGGGGTCAGCGCCGGTCCGTCAGGTCCGCGCGCGCTGCACATCCCCGATCACGGAGGACCACCATGCCCCAGACCATCACCAAGCCCGCCGCCGAGCTGCAGGTCGGCGAGATCTTCACCTCCCCCGCCAGCCTCATCAACCCGCGCGGCTCCGAACCGCACCTGTGCACGGACGCCCCGGAGCGCCTCGGCACCGTCGGCCCGGACGCCAAGCTGATCCGCACCTTCGGCGTCCCCTACGACCGCGCCGGCCACCTGCCGGACGGCACGCTGGAGTTCGGCCGCACCCTCCACGCCACGTTCAACATCCCCGCCGACACCTTCGTGACCGTGCACGGCACGGCTGTCCAGAGCGGACTCCAGGTCCCCGGCGAGCCCCCGACCAGCATCCGGGACGAGACCGGGCGGCGCCGTCAGAGCTGGACCCGCGAGGTCCGCCGGATCTCCCACTCCAAGCAGTACACCCCGGACAGCCTGTTCAACCGGTTCGGATTCCAGCGCGCCCTCTGCAAGGCCACCAAGTACGGCGCGCTCCCCGCGGACCTCGCCACCGTCTCGGACCTCCCCGAGGCCCGGATCACGGAGTTCCTCGCCACCGCCCCGCCCCGCCTCTTCGACTGCTGACCACGACGCCGGGCCGCGACGTACTGTCGCGGCCCGGCCGTACCTGAGTACCCGTACTCATGACCCCTAGCCAGGCACCCAGCAGGATGACAGATACCTGATCAACTGGGCCCACCCGAGCCTCCGTCAACCAACGCCGGAAAGCGCCGTTTAGCCGGCCACAGGGCATACGGAACCAGGCTCGTTGACGCGGCCACCACGTCAACGAGCCTGGCAGGTACCAGGACACGGGGACCGATTCGGCCAACCCGATAGGACAAAAGGGAAAAATGGTGCAATCTGACGGCTCGTCAATCCAGACTCCGGAAAAAAGATCGCGCCACGCCGTGAAAGTTGTGCACCACAATGCCCTGTCCCACTAGGATCTTGGCTATGGCAGCACCACGAGGACGTCAGCAGCGCGGAAGGTCGGCCGAGTTCCCCCCGGACCGGCCGATCCTTGCGACTGCCCGGCTGGCCCCTGGTGACCCGCTCCGCCCCGGATTCGAGCAGTTGGTTAGGTCGATGGGAGTGTCGGGCGCCGAGGTTGTGCGCATTGCCCTGCAGTCGCTGATTGAGCATCACCGGCCGATGGCCCGCCACCACGAGGAGGCAGGGACCATGACGTAACAGGCCCAGCTCCGGACTCTTACCCACCGGCTTCCTAACCCGGCGGGCGGTCCACGGAGCGTCCCCGGTGTCTCAGCATCCCAGGTCACCACACCCAGCTGAGATCACCCATCAATCACACAAGACGTTTGTTCGGACGACGGTTGGTTCCTAGGCCAACTGGCGCCCTTTTACGCCCTGGAGCCCTGCCATCGTAGCGCAGACCGGCGGCGACGGGACCCCCATGTCCGAGTCCGGCGTGTTGCCGGATTATCGACTTAGCGATCCGTGCGCCGCACTTGACGTGGACCCAACACGTGTTTTGACCGTGTTTGTGACGAGGTTGCACCCGAGCGCACTGGTGCGCGCGGCGGCCGAGGATGGCCAGGGTGGTCATCTGAATTCCTACCCGGCCGGGGCGACGATGCCCGTGTCGGAGGCCGTTGCGGAGCATCCGTCGCGCCCGGTGGTGGTCTACCTGACGCAGCGCCGGCGCGGTGTCGACCGGTTCGTTTTGCTGGTCGGGGAGTTCGACACCAAGGCGTGCGGCGCGGGGGCGGCCGAGGAGCACGCCGCCGAGTACGCGTGGATCCTCGCGGAGGGGGGTGTGGCGCCGGTGCCGGCGCGGTCGGGTCCGTCCGGTGGCTGGCACGTGTGGTCAGGGTGTTCGGCCGGGGTGTCGGCGGAGACCGTGGCGCGGATCAACGCGGCGGGCAAGGCGTTGTGGCCGTCCTGGGACAGCAGCCCGCTCAGCAACCCTGCCACCGGCGCGGTCCGTCCGCCCGGTTCACCGCACCGGCACGGCGGGCACAGCCGACTGACGGCCCACACGGTCGAGGAGGCGGTGCGGCTGCTCGGTCCCGCCTCGGCGGGCCCGGAGGCCTACGTCCGGGTGGCGGAGCGGATGGAGGCCCTGGCCGCCGAGCGCGGCCGCGCGATCGTGCTCCGGACGGCGGCAGGCACCCCGGCCCGCGGCGACGGGCCGAGCGTCCCGCCGTCCATCAAGCTGATCGACCCGCGCGACCCGGCCCGGGGTGAACGGCCGGTCGTGCGCCGCGTTGCCGCTGACGAGAACGGCCGCCCCTACATCGCGGACGTGCCGCGCCGGGAACTGACCGGCCGGGCCGCGCGCCAGCTCGCCCGGAAGCTGTCCGACCGCGACGACCACAGCCACCAGTTCCACGCCCCGCTCGTCGACATGGCCGTGCGGGGGTGGCGGTTCGAGCAGGTGGCCGCGGTGGTGCGGGACGCCGCCGCCTCTCCCGCGCTGGAGTGGCTGCGGACCGTCAAGGACGCCACCGGTGCCCGGATCGAGCGCACGGCGGACGACGCCGCCGACCGGCTGGAGAGGGCATGGTGGCTGGCCGTCCAGGACGCCGCCCGCATGCCCCGCCGGCCCACGGACTCCGACGGGTACGACGAGCCGAGCGAGGCCGAGCACGCCGCCGCCGACCTGCGCAGGCGCATGGACGCGGCCGGAGAGGCCCGGTGGGCCCGCGAGAGCGGGCCAGCGGACTACGTCCTGCTGTGCGTGCTGTCCTGGCTGATGATCACCTGCGACAGCCTGGACGTCTCCGCCGACGTGCGCCGCCTCGGCGTGCTGGCCGGTTACTCCCCCGACACCGCCTCCCGGACCCTTCGGCGCCTCATCAAGGACGGCTGGCTGGTCGTCACCAGGGAAGCGATCAAGAGCGCAGGCGAGGCCCGCCGGGTCACGCTCGCCACCTCTCACGAGTGCCCCCCCGACGGCCACCACCACCGCTGTGCCGTCTACGACGTTCCCAAGAGGCGCCAGGGGTCTGACAGAAGTGTCAACGCCGCCCCCCTGAAGGGTGGTGATGCGCACTCTCAGAACCTCCGGACCTCCCTCGGCACTGTGCTGGCGCACGCTCAGAGCGACGTGTGGCACCGGCTCGGACACCACGCGGCCCGTACGCACCGGGTGATCCTGGAGTCCCGTCGAGGCCTGTCCCTGGTGACCCTGGCGAAGCGCACTGGCTACACCCTCCGTACGACCCACAGGCACGTCACCCGCCTTGAGGAGCTGGGGTTGGTCACCACTGTCCAGGGAGCCCAGGGACAGGCCGTGAGGGCGGTCAGGGGGGCGTCGTTGTGGCAGGCGGCCCGTCAGTGCGGAACCGATGGGCGGATCGCCCGTCTCGCCGTACGGGCACGGGTGGAGCAGGAGCGGCACCGGTGGTGGCTGGCCGAGGAGGAATGGTCGGCCCTGGCGAAGGAGGAGAAGCGGGCCCAGGGGCGGCGCCGGGAGGCCGACGAGCTGGTGTTGCCGGGGATGGACCCGGGCCGGCGCAAGTACCCCCGGTTCGAGGACAAGAGCCCCGACCACGCCAGGGCCTACCGGATCGAGGCGGAGCGGATCCAGGCGCCGGGCCTGCTCGTCCACGCGCTGCAGCTCGCCGCGGACGGGCAGTTGGTGGACCCGCCCCGGCTGGCGCCCACCGAGGCGGTGAAGGCCGCGCCGGAGCCGGGCGCGCGACGTCGGCGACGTCGGCCGCGGCCCGCCGGGGTACGGCCCCGCCGCCGGGGCGGCGCCGTACAGATGGCGCTGCCCGGCCTGGCCGGCGGACCCGTCGCCGATGAGCCGTCGGTCACGGCCCTGGCCCTGCAGCTGAGCTGCCCGCACTGCGATGCCCGCTCCGGGCAGCCGTGCGCGCGGTTGGATGGGCAGCCGGCCGCCCGTCTGCACAAGGGCCGCCTGACCAAGGCCCGGCGGCTCCAGGACCGGCAGCGCGCCGCCCGGTACCGGTACGGCGCGTGAACCCGGCCGGGGGGCTTCCCCCGGCCGGGCCAGGACGAACACGACGGCTACAACAGGCCTGCGTCTTTCAGAACGGCGGCGGCCTCCGAGAGCCGTTTGAACGCGGCGTCACCCTTGCCGTGGTGGTGGTCGGGGTGGTGCAGCCGGGCGGCCGTGCGGTACGCGGTTTTCAGCGTCGTCACCCCGTCGTCCCGCAGTTCGGCCAGGTCGAAGAGGACCACCCGCGCCTCGGCCGTCGACAGCCCGCCACGGCGGAAGCCGGACGAGGAGGAGCCGGCACGGCGCCGGCGTTCCTCCTCAGCCCGCCGTCGCTCGTACTCGGCGTGCTGGCGCCGCTGTTCCTCCTGCAGCCGCTCCCACGCGGCTTGCTCGGCGCGTTCCTCCTCCGCCTGGCGTTCCTTCTCGGCGGCCGCCGCCTTGGCCTCCCGGTACCCACGCGCCTTACAGGCGTCAGAACACCACCGCGGCGGCCGCCCGCTCTGCACAGGACGCGTCCAGGAGAACCTGCAGCCGTCACACCACAGCCGCTCAGTCCGCGGCGGCCTGGGCGGGGGCACCCGCCGTTCTCTGACGTTCCGCGCCATAGCACCCATCCCATCCAAAGATTCTGAGGCCCCCTCACCCGAGAGCCCGTCACGTTTCAAATCGTAACGGCCCTTGGCCCTGTGTCACGTTTCAAATCGTGACGCCAGCCGCGGCCGGCGCGTCACGATTTGAAACGTGACAACTACCAGCCTCGGCCCCACGTTAAGTTTCGTTCCGTTCTGTAACGAAACGGAACGAAAGAATAAATCTGTTTTGTTCCGTTTAAGAACAGAACGTTTGAAATTGCGAACGAAACGGAGGATGATGGGCGTATGACCGATGATGTGGCGCTCGGCGCCGTCGAATCCGGGGCCGAGGAGGCCGAGACGCGGTGTGGCCGCCCGGGGTGCCCGCACACCTTCCGCCAGCCGCCGACGGGCCGTCGGCGTATCTACTGCTCGTACGAGTGCCGGCGGGCGATGTTCGACGCCGGACGGGAGGTGAAGAAGGCCGAGGCGCCCGACGGTGCGCGGGACGGCATCCCGCCGCAGGACCTGACCGCGGAGCTGGTGAGCTTGGTCGCCGGCCTTACGCAGGTGGCCGGCGCGTTGCACCGTGAGCGGGCGGAGTTGGATCCCGCGTCGGTGCGCTCCAAGGTGGCCAAGGCCGAGGCCGAGGCCGCCGGTGCCACGGCCAGGGCCGAAGGGCTTCGGGTCAGTGTGGAGGCCGCGGCCGAGGCCATGGCGGAGGCCGCCGAGGAGGTCAAGGAAATTCAGGCCAGAGCGGACGAGGAGGCCCAGGAGGCCGCCCGCGTGATCGCCGAGCTCACCGCGGAGCGCGACCACTACCGCGACACCGCGGCCGCCGAGGCCGAGCACGCCAGCGCGGCACTGGACATGCAACAGGCCGCGCTCGACCACGCCGGCCGCCTCGGGCTCAGGGCCCAGGAGAGCGAGGACCTGGCCGAAGCGGCGCGGGCCCGCGCCGCACAGCTGGAGACGGAGCGTCAGGCCCTGGCTAGCACGGCCGCGGCGGCGGAGGCGACCGCGAGGGCCGCCGTCGACCAGGCCGAGAAGGAGAAGGCCCGCGCCGACAAGGCCGAGGAGAAGGCGACAGCCGCGCGGGACGCCGCCGAGAAGGCCGTGCGGGCGAAGGACGCCGCCGAGCTCAAGCAGAAGAACGCCGAGGACCGCGCCACCAAGGCCGAGAAGGAGAAGGCCGACGCGGTGAAGGCCCAGCGCATCGCCGAGGGGCTGCAGAAGGAGGCCGAGGGGAAGACCGCGGCGGCGGAGGCGACCGCGAGGGCCGCCGTCGACCAGGCCGAGAAGGAGAAGGCCCGCGCCGACAAAGCCGAGGACCGGTTGGCCTCTCTGGCCGTCGCCCTGCTGCCGGTGGCCGAGTCAAAGGCCAAGGCCACACCGGCCGCCACCACCGCTCAGGAGGATGCTCCGGCCGTGACCAGCCAGCCGACGAAGCGCCGCCGCCCCAAGGACGGCGGGGAATAGCCTGAGCCCATCCCCGGGCAAACCGTCGTACCGATGCCCGAACAGGATGACAAGCCGTCGTCGTAACCGGTGCCTCCCTCCTTATCTGGGGTTGGCTCTTTGAATACCAGCAGGTCAGCGGCCCTTTAGCCGGTTAAGCCACATTAGGCACACCCGGAACGTGGGGTGCAGCCGGATACCTGCCCAGGGGTGAACACACCCCCGGCCTCGCGAGGGGGGTGGGGTTCGTTCACCCTGAACGGACCTCCAGAGGCCCCCGTCATGTGCCGATCGTTCAGGGTGAACGAACCTTCCATTACGACGGTCGATAGGAGACGCGGGTGAGCCAGGCCGAGTACGGCTTCGACGCGGCGAAGTTCCGCGCCGCGCGCGCCGCCGCTGGAGCTTCCGTCGCCCAGATCGCCCGTGCCGCCGGGGTCACTGAGCGCGCAGTGGGCCTCTACCTGGCCGGCACCCGCGTGCCCCGGCCGGAGGTGCTACCGCGCCTGGCGGCCGTCGTCGGCGTCGGCCCGGCCGATCTGTGCGCGGTCGAGCACGAGCGGCTGGTCCACCTTCGGGTGTTCACCGGCCGCAGCCGCGCCCAGATGGCGAAGGCGCTCGGCATGGCGGAGGAGACCTACCGCCGGGTGGAGACCACCGGGCACCGCGGCCGGGCGGCGACCAGCCGCTACGACGGCCGCCTCGGCCGTTACATCGCCTGGGAGGAGTGGGCGACGCCCGTGTACGGCGTCACCGCTGAACGGCTCGCTCAAGCTGAGCACCACACCCGTGAGGCGTGGCAGGAACTGCGGGCCGAGCGGCGGCGGTTGTGGATGGAACACCTCGACCAGGTCGAGAGAGACAGGCTCAAGGAGCTCAGCAGGCAGGGGCGCCGAGCGCGCGGTGGAGGCGGGTGACGAACGCAGAGCCGCGCGGCGGCGAGCGGGGAAGCGTTTCGGTCGAAACTCTTCGAACTGACGATCTGGGCGGGGGCGGGAACCGATCGGTTCCCGCCCCCGCCGTCGCACGCAACTGCTGGATGCCTACAGCCGCACCAGGGCGGTGGGGTTGTCCGCCCAGTCGGGAAGGTCGGACAGGTAGCGGTCGAGCGCGCGGGAGCCGGGCCGGTATCGGGCGTGCTGTTCGATCACCGTCCGCACCACACCCCGGCGCTGCATCTCCCGGATCAGCCCGCGTCGCATCGAGTGCCCGGTGTAGCGGGCGCGGGAGCGCCGCAGGCTCCGGCGCTCGGTCCGCAACCGGGCCCGGAACTTGTCCCGGTCGGCGGCAGGCAGCGCGGCCAGGTCGGCCGCCTCGGCGGCGGTGCTCAGGATGCGCCGCTGCTCTGGTGTCCACGGCTCCACCAGGCGGGCAGCCTCGGCGGCCGCCCTGATGATGCCGCGCACCGTTCGCGCGCTGATCCCGTACGAGCGAGTGGCGTCCGCCGTCGGGCGCCCGGCCGGTCGACGGCCGCCGGCCCCGCCGACCCGGCCGTACCGGTCGACCCGTCGCAGCAGCGGCCCCGGTCCGGCCCGCTGTTCGTCCAAGACGCGTACCCACTCCCGGTGCGCGAGGACCGGGCAGAGCTCCGGGGTGTCCTGCGCGAGGATCCGAACCCGGTGGTCGAGTCGGCCGTGCGGGTTGATTTTGTCGGTGGGCACGGTGACCAGCAGCGCGGGGCGCGCGACCGGCCGCCCGGTGACCGGGTCGAGGTACTGGGCCGTCAGCTCCGTCACGTGGGCGCGGTCGAGCCCGGCCGGCTCCGAGCACCGGCCGGCCATGTACCAGTCCAGCAGCAGGGTGTACGCGTCGCGCAGGCCCCGCACGGTCGAGCGGTCGCACGTGGCGACCATCGCGGCCAGGTCCTCCGGCGTGACCGGGGTCGCCTGCAGGGCGCCAGCCGCCTCCGTGCCCTCGCGCGCCTCGGCCGCCGCCCGGTGCGCGATCACCGCGTGGGCCAGGCGTCTGTCCTCCCCGTCCAGCGGGCTCCGCCCGAGCTCAAGCCAGGTGGACAGGGTGCCCAGGTGGGCGTCCAGGGTCGCGGCCGGGTGGTGCAGGTCCGCCAGGTGGGTCAGGTAGTCCGGCAGCGTGCCAGGGTCGACGGGCACCCGCCCGCGCTGCTGGCACCAGGTGGTGTAGCCGCGGACACGCGAGCGGCGGGCGGCCCGGGTGCCAGCCGGCACAGAGTTGGCCGCCCGCCAGGCGGTACGCGCGGAGATGACGCGCCCGGAGGAGGTGACCACCCGCTCCCCCGCCCCCGGGTAGGCCGCCCCCTCGGCGGCCACCAGGACGTCCCTGGCGAGCTGTACCGCGACGTCGACGCTCACCGCGACGCCTCCGCCGTGGCACGCGGGACGGAGCGACCTATCGCGGTCACCGGCTCGACACCCCGGTAGGCCAGACCATCAGGGACTCCACCGGCACCCGGCCATCCGGCGGGCGGGACGAGCGCCTCCCCGGCCGCCTGGCGTACGGCCTCGTCCTGGCAGCAGATGCCGCAGACCGGCACCGAGCGGCCCGGCGTGCTCCGGGAGCGGCCTCCAGTGTCGCCGTCGAACAGCGCGAGGGGGCCGTGGCAGCGCGGGCACTGCTGCGGGTCGGTCGAGCCGACTGCGGTCATTTCGATGCTCCGTTCTTGCCGGACGGGCGGGTCCGCGCGGCGGGCACGAGGCGCCGCAGCAGCCATCCGGCGAGCGCGCCCCACACCGCCCCGCAGCCGGCCAGGAAGGTGATGGTAGACGCGTCGGTGGCGCCGGACTGCGCGCACAGCACCCCGGTGACGAACACGGCGACGACCAGGGCGACGGCGAGCGGCACGTGACGGGTCACTGGTCCGCCTCCATACGGACCCGCGTCACCGCGGCGTCCTGGCGACGGGCCAGGTGCAACAGGACCAAGCGGGCCAGCAGGAAGACCAGGCCGGCCCCGCCGGTCCAGGCAAGGCCTTGGGCGGCCGCGTCGGCAGCCGCCTGGCTCGCGCCGCCGCGCTGCAGGCCGAACAGCGTGCCGGCCCAGAACGCGGTGCCGACGGCGAACCCCACCACCATGACGTTCATCAGACGGGCGGTGCTGCGGTGGGTGGCCGCCGTCGTAGCCGCCCTGTCCATCCGGGGGTGGGTCACGAGTGGTCCTCTCCGTGCGGCTCGCCGGCCACGACGTCGTACATGGGGCAGGTGTGCCATTCCCCCGGCCCGCCGGACGGGGCGACCGGGGCCACGGTGTAGGAGCCCGCCCGGAACTCCAGGACAGGACGGCCGATCTCTGTCTCCACCGCGGTCCACAGGTTGGCGGGCGTGCAGTCGCGCGTGAGCTCATCGGCCAGCACCATGCAGTTGGTTCCACCCGCCCACGCGTCGTCTTTGAAGAGCTGCCAGTTCATCACGTCGGGCGAGCCGAGCAGGTCCCCGGGGAACCAGGCCAGGACGTGGGTGCGGGGGCGGCCGGTGACCGGCAGCGGGGCTGGTCCCAGCCAGAGGAACCGGGACCGGTTGGCGCTGTCGCCGTGGTCGAGGACGTAGCAGCCGGACGGCCACCACGTCCCGTCGTACGAGCCGGCGGTCAGACTGACCGCCGCCGGTTCGGTCCGCTGCCATGTCACCGTCCGGCCGTCGAACGGGCCGCCGATGTAGAGCAGTTCCGTTGGCGTACGCAGTCCTGGAATACCCTCCCAGATCCGCCGGGGGCCGTCGTCGGCGCACCCGTGCCCGGTCAGCGCGTCCCACACCGCCCAGGCGGCCCAGTCCGGTTCGGCCCAGGTGGCCAGTTCCAGCCGCGTCCGGTCGGTCACCGAGCCGTCCGGCCGGAGTCCGGCGAGCACCCAGCCGGATACCGGGGTCCAGGTGATTTGGACCCCGTTGCCCTCCCAGATCTCCGGGTTGACGTACGGGTTGTCCGGGTTCCACCGCCACGCACAGGCCTTCGCCGACTGCTCACAGCTGTCCGGCTGGTTGCCGCCGAGTTCGGCTCGGACCGCCTCCAGGTACCCGTCCGCGCCCGGAGTCGCCGGTAGGCCGAGGTCGAGCATGGTGGTCACCGCAGCGTCTCCGTCCCGCCGTCGACGTCGAGGAGTACCACCCGGCGGGCCGCGGTCCAGTGCAGCCAGCGGTCGGCGGTGAGCGCGGAGACCACGGAGGCCACCCACACGGTGCCCGCCGCCCACATCAGCCACCCCGTCAGGTGCAGGGGACCGTAGCGCAGGACGGTGATCCCGCACACGGTGCCGAGGACGAACAGCACCGCCATGATGAGCCACGTGCGCCTGGACCACGGGAGGGGCCCCGCCGTTTGCACCGACTTGCCCGGCCCGCCGCGTTCGGCGGGCACCATCACCAGGTCTTTCACCAGCACCTCCTACAGGGGTCGACAGGGATTCCACCGGCCGGTGCCGGCTAGCTAGCGGGAACGGCGGGTTCAGCGGTTGTCCGCCGCGTGGCCGGATGCGCGCCAGCGGGCGCGGGGGTCGAGTCCCCGGGCCAGGTCGGTGCCAGCCAGGACGGCGGCGCGGGCCCAGGCGCCGGCGCCGAGGAGGTAGAGGAGCATCAGGATCCGGCCCATCACCGGGCCGAAGCGGGTCAGCGTCCCGCCGATCAGCGGGACGTCGGCCGGCTCACCGAGCGCCCAGCGGTGGACCAGCACGGCGGCGACGGCGGCCCCGGTGAGGGCGGCGAGTACCCGGGCGGTGAACTCGTCCCCGGGCATCGACCCTTCGGGGTCGAGCAGCGGCCGCAGCCAGCCGAACGGGTCGTCCACCACGACGTGCCCCCAACCTCCGCCGACCTCACCCGAGGTGACGGGCTATCGCTGTTCTGTGATTACCGATAAGGGCAGCATATCGGCAATCACCCACCGTGACAGACCAGTTGGCGGCCCGCCACCGAACACCATTTCCGCATCATTGGCTACGCGGACGCGACCGCTGGCGTTTCGGTCGTGACCGCCGTGTTCTCCGCCAGAACGCTCACCCCGCCGTCCGCGTCGGGCAGCCACAGGTCCGCGCGGCGCTCTCGCCCGGCGGAGCCCCGGCCGACGACCCGCAGCTCGACCCGCCGGCGGTCGAGTTGCCCCCACCCGTCGCCGAGCCCTTCCCAGCCTCCCGACCGGGTGTCCACGCGCAGGTGGGCGCCCGGCCACGGGCCCGGGGTGAGCACGACCGTCCCGGCCCGGCGCAGGTGGGCGGCGAGCCGGTCCGCAGCGCGGGCCGGCAGACCCTGGTGGTGCCCGGCCGCGATGATCACCGGGCAGGCGGCGGCCAGGGTCGAGACCACCTCGGCGTAGTGGGCCCCGGGCTCGTCCACCACCAGGACCCGGGCCAGGTCCAGCCCGTACTCGGCCGCGGCGGCCATCCCCAACTCGGGCAGCCCGATCACCGCCGTGTAGCCGTACCGATCGGCGCTGGCCGGGCCGGCGGCGAGTGCCAGGAGCGTGCCGAGGTCGGGGGCGACGGTGACCGTCCCCCTGGCCAGACCACCGTGCGGCAGCAGCGGCCGCAGCGGCTCCAGCACCGGCAGCACCTCGGCACCGGCCTGGCGCGACCGGGCCTCCGGTGACGTCGCCTCCAGCAGCTCGGCCAGCCGATCGGGGCCCGTCTCGCTCGGTCCGTGGACGGCGGCGAGCGTCACCGGACCACCGCCGTTGAGGACGAGGCGGCGACAGGACGCACCGCGGTCCCGTCGGCCAGCAGCCAGCCGGCGGCCTTGTCCTCCCCCCACCGGGCGTAGACGGCCCAGGGGAGATCCGGGGCCGGTGGCCGCCGCCGTTCGAGGACCACGGCTGAGCGCCACGCTCCGCCGAGCCGGACCCAGGCCAGGCTCCAGCACCGATCGGCACCGTCCGGATCGGACGGTCCCACCGCCTCCGGAGCCACGGCGACAGCGTCCGCCACCGGGCCGTTCTCCCCCGGTTCGGGGAGAGGCTCCAGAGCGGGGGTGTGCAGGAACCACCCCCAGGCCGGCGGGAGGGTGGCCTCCGGGCCCCAGCAGACGTGGGCCACCCACACCGCGCCGCCGGGCGGACGGCGCCACACGGTGAGCATCGCGTTCCGCCACTGCCCGTCCAGCCGGATCCGTACCAGCCGCCAGCGCCGGATGTCCCGGGACACCCCGGGCAGCGTCATCAGCTCGCGCGGCGCCGACCGCGCGTCGCCGGACGCGGGGCCGGAGGAGTCGGAGGAGAAAGGGGACATCGAGCTCATAGGAACAAGTGTTCTATTAAAGGTCTGAGTGATCAAACGTCAGCCATTCGGATCCCGGCCGGGGCCGCCCGGCCCCCGGAGCCCGCTTCCGGTCGCCGCGTGCGCGAGGCTGGAGGTATGCCCCGCACCAGGAGCCCCGTGGTGCTGCGTCCGCCGGTGGAGGTGATGCAGCCCGTACTCGTGCGGGCACTGCCGGACGAGGACGCCCTGCCGGGCGGGACGCAGTACACGATCAAGCTGGACGGCATCCGGGCTGTTGCCCACGTACTCGACCGCCACGAAGTGCGGCTGGTGTCGCGGCGCGGCAACGAGCTCGGCCCGCGGTTCCCCCAGCTATTGCCGGCACTGTCCACGCTGCCCGTCGGCCTCTGTCTCGACGGCGAGATCGTGGCCTACGAAGCGGGAGCGGGCGGAAGGCCGGGCCACCTGGACTTCACCGCGCTGCTGCGGACACCGGCCGCCCGGGCGGCCGCCGGCACCCAGGTGCTGTACGTGGTCTGGGACGCTCTGGCGCTGCCCGGTCGCGACATCCGAAGCCGGCCGCTGCGGGAACGGTGGGAGGCCCTGGAAATGGTGTTCGCCGGTGCCCGCCCGCCGCTGCAGCTCTGTATGGCGACCACCAGCAAGGCGGAGGCCGCCACCTGGTACGACACGCTGGAGCCGATGGGGATCGAGGGTCTGGTGGGGAAGGGCCTGGACACTCGGTATCGGCCCACGCACGGCGCCGGCGCCTGGCAGAAGGTTCGCCACACCGAGACGACGGACGCGTTGCTACTCGGGATCACCGGGACTCCTAAGCGCCCGCTGAGCCTGCTGGTCCGCCTCCCCGACGGCCGGACCGCTCTCACCTCCCCGCGCCTCACGCCGGTCCAGGCCCGGCCGATCGCGGACACGCTCGCCGGACGGCTGGCGCCGGGCCCGGCCGGTGAGAGCGCCCCGGTGTGGACGGTCACCGGCCCTCCCCCGCTTGTCGAGGTTGCCATAGGCAGCGGCCGCCACGGCACGGTCCGGGCTATCCGCCTGCGTCTGGAGGAGTAGCTGCAGGCAGCGAGGCACCGACCTACCCGGCAACCTCACCGCTGCCCGGAGGAACCGGCGCACAGGCCCCGAGCCGCGTCCCTCCACGCGCCGTTGCGCCGGCTGCCGCGGTTCGTCACGCTGGAGCCCTGCGAGGAGGCGATGTGATCGCTGGTGAGGCACTGAGCGGCGCCCTGCTGAGCGCCGCAGCCGCAACGGCTGTGTACGGCATCCGGCAAGCAGCCGTCGGGCCCCCGCCCGGGCGTGTCAGCCGAGCACCGGAGTGGCTGAGCAGCGCGCTTATCCTCACCGGTGCCGGTCTGTTCACGCACGCTGTGCTCCGCCCGGCCGATGTCGGACACGAGGCGTTCATGGACTGGTGGGCACTGCTGGGCCCCGGGGTCGCGATGCTGACCGCCCTGGCTGTCATCGCGACTGCCCGAGGCTCCGTGCGCCGCTTGCGTGGGCGGCGCCGCGTGCCGTCGCTGCCGGACGGCGACCTTGCCTCGCTCGGCGCCCGGCACGACCGGGTACGCGAGCGCTACGGCGCGTTGCTGACCGTGGACCGGTTCAGCCGGGCCACCGCCGAACCGACAGGTCCGCTCCGGCTCGCCCTCGCCCAGGCGCTCGTCGTGGCCGGCGAGCGCCGTGCCGACGGCTCCGGCTCGTACGCGGCCCGCAGCGCGTACGCCCGCGCGGTCGGCGAGCTGGAATCGGCCTGGCTGGCCGTCCTAGCCGAGGCGCACGGCCAGGGCGTCGTCCTGCCGGACGACAGGAGCGGCTGACGTCCGGCGACGATCTGGATCCCAACTGGGTTTCTAACGGTCGCCGCCTACCCGTAGACGGAACGGCACATCGCGACGATGTCGGGCGGCAGGTGGCCCGCACCGGCCGCAGCATCGCAGAGCCCGCCGTTCCCGCCGTTGGGGATCGGCGGCGGCGCCGGACGCGCGGGCGCGTTCTGTTGGCCGGGGTACTCGGCTGTCGGGCTGCCCTTCCCGGAGCCGACTGGTCGTGACGGCCCCGGGCGTCGGGCACCGCCCGGCCCGGTGGGCCGGTTGCGGGGCGGCGCCGCGGCGTCCTCCTCGCCGTCCGGCGCTGGCGCGGGATCGGCCGCGTTGGCTGGCAGCTGCGGTGCGGGCGGGGGCGGCGGAAGCGGCGGCGCCACCGGCGGCGGAACCGGAACCGGTGTCGGCGAGGGCGACACCGCCGCCAGCGCGGCCGCCAGCGGCTGCTCTTCCCTGGTGCCCGTCCAGACGGCCGGCCGAGGGTCCGTCCGGTGCTCGCCCACCTCGGTGGCGATGCCGACGAGCGGCACGGCTAGCAGCGGCGCCAGTGCGAGACGTCCGAGCCGACGCCGTCCCGCCTGGGCGAGGACGGGTGCCGAGTCGGGACGGTTCGGCTGGTCTGCGGGTTTCGCAGCGGCCGGCGGCCAAGGAGGAGTGCCGCCGCCATGGCCGACAGCTGTCTCGAAGGCGTCCGCCGCGGCCGCGAAGGCGGCGCCGAGGTCATCCGGAGCGCTCTCCGGCCGGTGGTCGATCATGGTGCACGCCTCCGTCGTTGTCGGCAGGGGTTGGGCGACCGTTAGAAAGGCTCAGAACAGCGCCGGATGATCGGCGGTCCACCGTGGCGCAGGCCGGTCCGGCCCGCGCTTCCTTTGCCGGTGTCGAACCGACTGGTGCGGCGGCGCGGGGAACAGCGTGCCGTGGCCCGCGAACGGGTCACCCGCTGCGATCGCCTCGGCGACGACGGCTTCCAGTTCGTCGGGGGCGCGGGTGCCTTGTCTCAGGGCGTCCAAGACGGCCGTCCGTACCGCCTTCGCGGACGCGTAGAGACCGCGCCGGTCGGCCTTGCCGACCCGGCCCGGGTGGGTGAGCCGGTCGCGGCTCACCGCGTCCGCCAGATTGTCCAACCGGTCACCCTCCTGCAGACACCCCGGGTTGACGCACCAGGACCGGTCACAGTCGTGCCGGATGACAGCGTTCGAGGGGATCGGTCCATGGTGGGCGTGCCACATCCAGCGCGACGGCCGGACGGACGGCGAAGACTGCCCCATCAAGGCTGCGGCTATCGGCGCATGGAATCGCCCGTACCCGTCATCGGATAGCGCTCCCGCGAACACCCAGCAGCGATCGGTGACGACCAGACAGGCCCGCAGCCGTGCCCACTCGCCCAGATCCGCCCGTGGTGGCAGGTCCACCGGCGGACGGACCTCCTCAGGCACGCGAGGCACAGCTACTCGGCAGCGACAGACGCCGCCGACACCGGGCCGACCTGTACGGGAACCGTCCCGCTCTGCCCGGCCAGTTCAGCGTCCGATAGCTGCTCGCTCTGCGTCGCGCTGCTCGGCTCGCCGTCGTCTGCCGCGTCGTCGTCCGTGCTCACCTCGTCGTGGAGCTTCAGGTAAGCGGCGATGTCTCGCGCGTCGAGACCGGCCAGCGCGCCGGCGCGAGCCGCGCCGACCTTGTCGACGAGGTCGGCGACACCGGCCGCAGTCGCCTCCCGCGCCTCTTCCTCCGCGGTCAGCAACTTGAACACCTCGTCGGCCGCGAGCCGTTCGAGTTTCTGCTGTTCGCGCAGCGCGGCCCGCCGGTCCTGAATCTTGTTGTTGCGTGCAGATGCCATGACCGCAGTGTAGGAGGTGATCCGCTGCACCGTCAGCGGTTTCACCGGCACGTCGCCCCAGCTTTCTAACGGTTCCCACCGCCGCCCGGGCCGCAAGCGGCCCGGGCGGCGGGCCGGGGTTCCGCCGGTCACTGTTCCCTGATGGGCGGTGCCCGTCGGGGAGACGGCGCCCCCTGGGGCGCCGAGTGGACGCCGAGGGCGCCCACGGGCCCACGCGAAAGACGTTTGGCGTGAGCCCGCTGCCGAGCGCTCAGCTCGACAGCACCTGTCATCCAGCGAAGCATGGATGACAGGACAGAGCCTTTGCTCAGCTCGCTGAGGATCGAGAAAAGCGCTCGATCCTCAGCGAGCTGAGCAAAGGCAAGGAGAGCTCTCTTCGATCTTGATCGAGAACAGCATTCGATCAAGATCGAAGAGAGCTCGAAAACACGGCACACCTCTTGCACTCCGCGAAAATCCCCACTGTTGATCTTGAAATGAGGCTACCTTCTACTGGTGAACGCCGCTCAGAACCGCCGCGCTGAGGCGGTTCTGTGCCCTGCTTCGGGCCGTGGTGATGCCCGGTGATGACGCTTCACGCGATCTCAGCGGGCAGCGGGATCGACTACCTGATGCGCACCGTCGCCAGCGGCGACGACAAGATCAAGGGCCGCGACCTCGCCGAGTACTGGTCGAGCGGCGGCGACACGCCGGGCGTATGGATCGGCGCCCAGGCGGCGGCCCTGGGGCTCGCCGGGATGGTCACCCAGGAGGCCGCCGACGCGATCTTCAAGGCGGGCGTGAACCCCCTCACGGCGAAGGCACTGGGCCGCAAGTGGCCCACCTATCCGACGGCTGACGAGACGTACGAGCGCCTGCTGGAGCGGGAGCCCAACGCCACCGAGGCCCGGAAAGTCGAGCTCCGGGAGAAGGCCGACAAGCTGGGCGAACGCACCGCGAGGGCAGGATGGGAGAGCGTATTCTCGCCGGTCAAGTCCTGGTCGGTGCTGTGGGGAGTGTCCGGCGACGGGCTCCGTGCCGAACTGGAAGCGGCCGAGGCTGCGGCGTTCGCGAGGGTCTGGGCCCGGCTGGAGACAGCGGCGTCGTGGACCCGGATCGGCCCCCAAGGCGTCGCCCAGGTCGAGGCCAGTGGGCTGATCGCCGCAGCGTTCATCCACCGCACCAGCCGGGCTGGCGACCCCGACTTCCACCGGCACGTCGCCGTCTCGGCCAAGGTCCAGACGGAGGACGGCCGTTGGCTGGCACTGGACGCCCGGCCACTCCACCGCGTCACGGTGGCACTCAGCGAGATGTACACCACCGAGCTTGAGCGGGAGATGTGGCGGCGTTTCAGGATCACCGCCGCCCCTCGCGAGGATTCGATCCGGCCTGGCAAGCGCCCCATCCGCGAGTACCTCGGCGTGTCCGGCAGCATGGTCAGCCTGTTCTCCCAGCGCCGCAGGCAGACAGAGAAGGCCCTGGAGAAGCTCCTGGCGGCCTTCCAGGAGCGGGAGGGGCGCGCGCCAAGCCGGGCCGAGCAGTACGCCCTCGCCCAGGCCGCCGCGCTGACCGCCCGTCCGGACAAGATGCCAGGTAGCGTCGGCGACGAGCGCCGACGGTGGCGCGAAAGGCTCTGGCGGGCCGGAGTCTTCATGCCGTCGACCCTGGTCGCAGCGGCCCAGCAGGCCACCACTACGGCGCTGACCGAACCGCAGGACCTGCCAGCCCTCGCCGACGTCGCCGCCGCCATCCTTGATGTCCTGGAACACGACCGCGAGAGCTGGACCCGAGACAACGCGACCGCCGAGGCCTACCGGCAGCTCACCGCCGCCGGGTGGCACCTGGCCGCCGGAGAGCAGTTCGACACCGTGCTCTCCGACGTGGTGGACCACGTGCTGCACCCCGACCAGTGCGAACTCATCACCCCACCGGAGCCCCTAACGATCCCCAGCCGCTACCTGCGGCTGGACGGAAGTCCGATTTTTTCCCAGGTCAGGGCCTCCCGCTACACCTCCCACCGCATCAAGGGATGGGAGAACGATCTGGTCGAGGCGAAGGCCCAGCCCGCCGTCGTCCAGCAGCTCACCGCCGAGCAGATCGACGCCGCCCTGGCTCTCGCCGACGCCGAACGAGGGTTCCAGCCGACCGAGGAACAGCGCGCCGCCGTGCACGCGGTGTTCACCCGGGCCCGGCGTCTGCAGGACATCAGCGGGTACGCCGGCACCGGCAAGACCACCATCATGAAGCTGATCAAGGAAGTGGCCGACCAGCACGGCATCCCCGTTCTCGGCCTGGCGGGCGGGCAGGTCCAGGCGGACACCCTGGCCGAGGCCGCCGGCATCCGGACCGAGAACATCGCCCGCTGGCTCACCCTGTCGAAGCTGCTCGGTGAGCGCACGACGTTCAAGAACGCGGCGGAGATCCAGGCGAAGCTGCGGTGGACACTACGGCCGGACACGATCGTCATCGTCGACGAGGCGGGGCAGGCCAGCACCCCGGACCTGCACGCCATCCTGCACCAGGTCGAGGAAGCCGGCGGCCGGATGCTGCCGGTCGGCGACTCGCGCCAACTCGGATCACCCGGAGTCGGCGGCGCCTTCGCGCTGCTGGAAGACGAGACCACCATCTACCTCACCGAGGTGAGGCGCTTCCGCAACGCTGGCGGAGACCTGCGCGAATGGGAGATCGACGCGGCCAACGCCGTATCCCGGGGCGACGCAGAGACGTCGTGGCAGGCCTACAGCTCCCGCGGCCGCGTCCACGTCGGCACCCTTGCGGAAATGCTGGACGAGGCCTATCGGCGGTGGCAGGCCGACGTCGCCGACGGGCTCGCCAGCGTGCTGATCGCACCGACCAACGCTCTCGCCGCCGAACTCTCGGACCGGGCCCGCGCCGACCGGATCGCCGCCGGAACCGTCGATGACACCCACACCCTCCCCCTGTCCGACGGGAACCAGGCCGGCCGCGGCGACCAGGTTGTCACCCGCGTCAACAACCGCGATCTGACGTGCGAGGACACCCGCCAGTGGGTCCGCAACGGCGACATCTGGACCGTTATCGAGATCCGTGGTGGCGCGCTACTCGTCGAGCACACCATCACCCGGGGCCGCACGCTGCTGCCCGCCGACTACGCGACCAGCGCCGTCGAACTCGGCTACGCGATCACCAAGGACCGGGTCCAGGGCGTCACCGTCAAGACCGGGCACGGCCTGTTCACGATCGGGATGGACCGCAACTCGGCCTACCCCACGCTCACCCGCGGAGCGCTGGAGAACCACGCCTACATCGCCACGGACCAGGGCATCATCCCCGAGTCAGGCGAGCCGGGCCGACCGCTGACCGGACACCAGGCATGGGCCGCGATCGTCGCCCGCGACGGCACCCAGCTGTCCGCGACCGCCCGCCAGCGCAAGGCATTCGACGAGTCCGAGAGCGTCCGGACCAACGCCCCGCGCCTGTGGTTCGTGCTGGACGAGCTCGCGGACGAGGAGGCAAAGGCCGCGATCATCGCCCTAATCGGCCCCACGATCGGGGGCCTGATCGTGGCCGCCTCCGCGTGGCCGGCCCTGCGGGCCCAGCTCACGCGGCTGGCCGACGAGGGGCTGGACACCGACGCGTTGGTGCGCGCGGCCGACGCGAGCCGTGAATGGGACAACAAGGTTCAGGACCACGCCGCCGCCATGCACGCGCGCGTGCGGTGGCTCCTGGAGGACGAGGACGGCAACCCGATCCCGGGGGCCGCCGAGCAGTACGCGCTGCCCGAAGGCGCGCCCCGGCCCACCAGCGCGGCGACCTACGAAGAGGACGCCCAGGCCACCGGCGCGGACTTCTTCGCCGCCTACGGTCTGCGTCTTCCCACCCCAGAGGCCGAGGACCGCGACGACCGGCACGACTACGTCGACGAGCTGGTGGGGGCCATCCGCGCTCGCGTCGACCACCTCGCCCAGCAGGCCCAGCAGGACGCCCGGGAGGGCGAAGGGTGGGCGGCAGCCTACGGTCCGGAGCCCGTCGGCAGCGTGGCCGAGGCCGTCGCGTGGCGCGACCGGATCGCCGCCGCAGCCCAGTTCCGTGACCTGGCCAACTACGCCGGTGCCGACCCCGTCGGCCCAGCGCCGACCGAGGACGAGCCGCACCTGCGCGGGCTCTGGCGGGCCGCCCAACAGGCCGACGACGCCATCCAGGCGTACAGCCGCGCGCTGCAGCTCGCCGCCGAGGGCGCCACCTGGTTGGACGCATTCGGTACCCCGCCGGCGCCCGGCGACCCCACCCGCGCCGCATGGGCGGCCGCCGTCCACGCGGCCGACACCTACCGTCGGCTGTGGGAGATCGGACACGAGAGCGCCGCCATCGGACCGGAGCCGACCGAGCCGGTCCAGCGCGCCGACCATCGGGCCGCTCAGGCCGCTCAGGCCACCTACCAACTGCTCCGCGAGATCCCGGCACTGGCCGAAGCCGACGCCGAGACCCTGGCCGTCGTCATCGCCCAGGGTAACCAGAGCGCCCCCGTAGCCCAGGCTGCGGCCGACGCCATCGCCCAGTACGACGCTGCCCGACGCGCGGAGACCGCCGCCATCCAGGCCGCCGAAGATGCGGTGAACCGCGCCGCCGAGGCCCACGCCCAGACCGGGGACAAGGAGGTGCCACCGGCCCGGCTCGCCGAACTCGACCGCGAGGCCGACCGCGCCCAGGCCGCCGCGCTGCACGCCACCTCCGCTGTGGAGACGGCCAGTCACCAGGTCGACGCCACCGCTCCGGGCGCGATCGAGGCCCGCGAGCAGATGCGCCGCGCCGAGCAGGCCCGCCGAGTCCTGGCCCGCCGCACGCTCACCCCCCGCCCGGACGACGGCCCCGGCCTGACCCCCGGGCCGAGCCCGTTCGACGCCCGCCGGCATGGCCGCCTGACCGACCGCGAGCTGGTCGGTGCCGCCCAGCGCGCCGTCGCCCTGGCCGTCGAGATCGACAGCACCGCCCCGAAGGCCGAGGCCAACCGGGCGCACGCCGCCGTCGCCGTCCAGGCCGCCGCCGAACTGCGCGAGCACGCTGCCGAACTGCGCGCCGAGTACGCCACCCGCGCCGTGATGGCACCCGAAACGCGTGCCCAGGAGGACGCCGACCGGCTCGCCGCCCGCCAGCGAAGCGCCCAGGCCCGACTCCTCGGCGCCCACCAGGACACCACCGGCCCCGAGGCCCTGCACACCGAGCGCGGCCGTACCCGCACCGCGCCGACGCCTGAGAACGCCCCCAAGCGCCCCACCGAGAACGCCAAGACCAGCGCCCCCGTGACGGACCGCCGGACCAGGCCCGAGACCGAGGCGAAGGCGAAGGCCCCGCGCAACCGCGCCGAGGCCAAGTTGCTGAACGCCTACGGCGACACCACCGGCCCCGAAGCGCTCGACTCGTGCCGGTCCCGCACCGCCCCGAAGCCCAGGCCCGAGAAGGCCCAGCCCAAGGCCGTCCAGCCCGAGGCCGCGCCGAAGAAGGCGGCCCCGAAGACGCGGCCGAACGCGTCGAAACGCCTCGATGCCGCGTACAGCCACGGCGAGGCCCCGTCGAAGAAGGCCACCCCCAAGGGCCGGCGGATGCCGGGCGAGGACCCGAGCCGCCGGCGGCCGCCACCCCGTGACCCGGGGGCACCGCGGATCTGACCGCGCGGCACGTGCGGCCCAGTGGCTACGGCTCTTGCCGCGCTCACCCGCGTCTCCTACCCGCCGTAGTTTGAGGGGGTCCGTTCAGGGCGAACGATTGGCAACCAGTCCGGATCGGCGGAGGTTCGTTCAGGGTGAACGAACCCTGAGAGAGTCGGGTCTCTCGCGGTTCGTTCACCCCTTGATGAAACCGGTACGACACAGCGGCCGCTTCCCCGGCGAAGGGGTGGCGGCCGCCGACAGAGGGCCGATCTGCTGCCGCTCAGCTCACCTCGGAGCGCTCTTCGATCGCCCGCTGCACGCCCTGGCGGACGTAGTCGGCCGGCGTGCTGTGCTTGCCGCTGCGGCAGTCGCGTCCGTCGTTTTCGCCCAGAGCGGTCGCCATGCGTCGCAGCAGGTCGTCCACCTCGTTGTGCCACCTCGAAACGAACGCTGGCGTGCCGGTGGCGTACGCGTCCATCCGGCCGAAGGCGACCGCGGCGAGGTCGAGCGCGAGGCCGCCGTGGTCGTCCCAGCAGGCGGGGATCAGCTGGTGTTCCTGCCATCCGTAGCAGCGGTTGAACCACAGCACGACGTCGTCCAGCCAGCCGTACACGGCGTCCCGGAACTCGCCGACCAGCTCGCCCAGGTCCCACGGCCGGGTCACCGGACCGTCCACTACCTCCCCGGTGTTGAGGTCCGTTCGCTCCTGCGGTTCGTCCTCTTCCTCATCCGGTTCCTGCTCGGCTTCGATCAGTGCCAACTGCTCGGCGACGATGTCCGGCAGTGCCGGCCAGCGCGGAACGCTCACCGTCCGCTCTCCTTCTGCTCATTCCACGCAGCCGCGTTCGCCCGCATGGACCGGTCCTTTTCGGCCCTGGCCAGGGCCCGGGCGGCGTCCGCCATGGCCCGCACCTGCCGTACCTCTTCCTGGATCTGCGGCCAGTCCTCATCCTCTTTCAGCATCGGCAGCCGCGTGATCACTGGCGGGAGATTCGAGGCGAGTAGCAGCGCCTCGCCGAGGTCGACCTCCAGCTGCCCGATCTGGTGGGCCCGCAGTACCGGCTGCCAGTCCTCGCCGACGTTGCTGGACGGGCCGCTGCCGCGTCCGCTGCCCGAGGACGTCGACGTGCGGAAAACCCGCACCTGGCCGGCCCGCTTGGACATCTCCTCCAAAAACGCCGGGTCGCCGACCCCGCCGAACACCAACGTGTTGTTTGTGAACGACGCCAGTTCCTTTGCTACGTCGCGGCCGAACCGGGCCTCTGCCGACGCCCAGCCCTGCACAAAATATTGCACGGCCAGGCCACGGGCGCGGCCGTCGGCGACCCGCTGCCGCAGCGACGGGATCGGTGCCGCGTTCGCGACTTCGTCCAGGCCGACCAGCAACGGCGGGTCGAGCCGGCGAAACTCCAGCGTGTTGGCCAGCCTCTCGGCCCGGTCCAGCACGTCCTCCACCATGGCGGTGATCAGCGGTGCGATGGACAGATACGGGTTGTCCTTCCCCAGGAGGTAGACCGTCCCACGGGCGGCCAGCAGCGCCTCAATGTCGGTCGCCCGCTCCGGGGCGACGTCCACCGCGTTGACGACTTCCGCGTGCTTGAACGAGGCCAGGGCCCGTGCGAGCGTCGACATGGTGTTGGTGACCTTGCGTTCGTCGCCCGTGGTGGCCCGCACCAGATTCTCGGCCCAGCCGATCCCGGCTCCCGGGTGCTGGTCCAGGATCACCCGTGGTGCCGGGTCGGAGAACCGCGCGGCCCACTTCAATACGTCCCGCAGTGACGCCCCGTCGAGCGCCGCGGCGTGCAGCAAGCATTCCAGTACGGTCGCCGCCTGGTCCTTGTAGAACGACGACGCGTCGTCGCCCCCGTCTGACTTGGCCGCAGGCGAGGCCCCGGCACCGGCCACGAACGCGGCCGCCCGCATGCTGGCCACCTCCGTGTCCTCCGCCCCGTGGATCGGGGACAGTCGCAGCGGTTCCAGGCCCGGGCAGACGCCCTGCGCGTCCAACGAGACCACAGGCCCGCGCTTCACCCGCGCGCCCAAGGTCAATTCGACGATGTCCGGCTTGGTCGACGCCAGCAGCGCCGCCCCCGGGCAGCGGCGCGCGACCCGGGCCAGGTACCGGAAGGTCTTGCCCGAGCCCATCGGGCCAATGACCCTCAGCGCCTGGTCGTAGGGGCTGTACAGCGACTGCCCGGTCTCCGGCCTCACCGCCTCGCCCAGGTAGTAGCCGTATTCGTCCGGCTCCAACGCCGGCACCCGCTCCAACACCGCACTACCGGCCACGAGTCAGCCCCCTCCGTCGCGTCGCCTTCGCCGGTTCCAGGACCGGCCGAGCCAGGCCGGGCCGCACCTGAGCGCCCGCCGCCCGTACCGCTTCCGCGCTCAACCGGGCGTGCAGTTGCTCGGCGGTGGCGAAGCCGCCCCCGGGATCGTCGGCCGGGCGCGAGCCCGCCCGAGGACGTGGTGAGTAGGTCCCCCACAGCCAGCCGGCCACGCAGACCACCGGCAGCACGGCGAGGAAGATTAGGACGATCTGCATCATCACGCCACCTCCGGAGCCTGGGTCTGTCGGCCCGTCATCGCCTCGTCCGTATCCGTCATCCAGACCTCCAGACGGGTACGGATGTGGCGCACCCTCCGCGGAGGCTCCTTTCCGATCTTCAAGACGTGGCACCCCTTGTCCAGCACACCCAGCGTCTCGAACAGGGCGGGTGGCAGCCGGAACTGTTCCACCGCCTGTTGCGCGTCGTCCGCCCGGCTCTGCTGGTAGATGTGCACCACGTCCGCCTCGCGGATCAGACTCTCCGCGTCCGAGCCCTTGGGTACGTCGCTCAGGTGGTGGATCACCGTCACGAAGGCCAGGCCGATGCCGCGGCCGCGCTTGACGAGCGACCGCAGGATGGTCGCCACCGACGTCGTCCCCGGCGACTGCAGCCGGGTGGTGTGGTAGCCCTCTTCCAGGATGATGATCCGCTGCCCTGGCCGGTGGGCCCACACCGCCGTCAGGAACGTGCTGACCAGGGCCATCACCAGTGCGAGCGCCGGCGATTCCTCCGGCAGCGCCGAGGTGTCGAACACCAGCAGCGGCGCGTCCAGGTCGAGGTCCTCGCTGGTCTCCCGGTCGATCAGACCTGACAGGTCGCCGGTGATGAACCGGTCCAGGTCGAGAGCGAGGTTCAGACCCCACTCAATCACCCGGTCGACCGTCACGACCCCGCGGCGTGACAGATTGGGGTGCGGGATCGAGGTGGACTCGTCCGGGTCGAACAGCGCGGTGACGACGTCGTGGAGCGTGGCCACCCGGCCGGCTTCCTCCGCCCGCCGTAGGGCGGTCGCGTGCGCGGTCCGCAGCGCGTAGTGCTCCGTCGAGGAGAGCGGGCCGTGCGCGTGCTCGGCCACCATCAGCAGCAGCCGGTCCTGCCCGACACGCTCGCTACCGGCTTCGTCCAACGAGGTGGCCGAAATCCGAGGATCCAGCAGGTTGATCGCCGTGCCGCCGGAGCGAGCGAACCGGATCACCGGAGCCTCGCAGACCTCCGCGGTCCGCACGTATTCGCCCTGTCCCTGCTGGTTTTTGCGGTCGAAGACCGCAACCTGGCGCCCCAGCGCCACCGCCCGGGCGCAGTAGACCGTCTTCACCAGCGACGACTTAGCGGACGCGATGTCACCGAGGACCACCACGTTCGGCGAGGTGATCCGCTTGTCCTTGTAGAGCAGGTGCGGGTCACTGGTCACCGGCTGCCCGGTGTCCAGGTCGATGCCCATGATCGGCCCCGCGAGCGGCGAGTGCGTCGAGACGATCGCCGGGTTCAGCGCGCCGGCCTGGCGCGTCGACGTCAGAATCGTCTCCGTATCGGCCTCGTAGGAGCCGAAACGGCGCCGTCGGCGGTGCGGAGTCGGATCCCACTCCGGCTCTGGCTCGGGCTCCGGAGCCGCCTCCGGCTCTGCCGGGCCCGCCGGGGCAGGCGCCGGATCGGCCGCCTGCCCCCGCTTCTGCAGTCCCACGTGCCACCGCCGCCGCGGCCGGCCCGGGGCCACACCCTGCAGCGGGATCGGCACACCCTCCGCCAGATGGCCGCCGCTCTCCTGTGCGGTTGTCATGCCCGTACTCCCCGTGCCATCGGCAGTGCCGTGATCAGTGCTCTGTGGTGCCGGTTGTCCTGCCAGGCGATACGGGCCACCCCGCCGTTCTCCGCCGCCGTCGTGACGCGCCGGCGCGCGGCCGTCAGCAACTCCGGGTCGTCCGGAGCGGAGATCATGACCCGCACCGACGGGTAGGTGCCCGCGACCACCGGCTGCAGCAGGTCGTGCAGGGTGCGGCGCGAGGCCGACATGGCGGCCTGCGTCACCCCGTCGGCCACCTGCCCCTTGCGCCTCTCGGTCCGCGCGTCGGCGACGTCGTACGTCAGCCCGACCCTGGCCAGGTCCCGGGCCTGTGCCTTGGGCACCAGCCGGAACTGTGCCACCACGGTGCGAATCGTCGCCGGATTCACGCGGGTGACCAAGTGTTCCATCCAGCGGGCACCGACCGCGTGCTGCGGCCAGGCGTCGCGGGGGATGTGGCCGACCGCGTGGTACCAGTCCCGCGCGGCCCCCTCGATCCGCACGAACTGCGGGTGAGCCCAACGGGTGTAGCCCCAGCCGTCGGCGACCGTGGCGATACCCTCCTGCGTGTCGATTCCCACGTCCGGGTCGTGCAGGTGCCGGATCAGCGCTCCGAGGCGGCGCGGGCCGAGGACGTGCCGCAGCTGGTAGCCGGCCCCGTCGAAACGACGCACGACCTCCCCGAGGGTGGCGAACGTCTCCTCCGCCACGCGCTCCAGGTCGGCCGGTCCGGCGATGCCAGCGGCCAGTTGGGCCAGCGGGATGCGCAACGTCACGAACGACCGGTACTCCTCCGTGTTGCCGGCGGCCGCCGTGCTCAACTCCGCCATCGAGCGCCGCAGCCGGGCCGGAGTGCCCGCCACCACCAGGCCCCGCATGTGCTCCCGGTAGGCGTCCGGGTGCACGGGCAGGATGCGGGTGGCGATGTCCAGCTGATCCACCGGGATCTCCGCGCTGGCCAGGCCGCCCAACAGCCGCTCGAACAACAGGCCCGAGGTGTTGACCGCGCGCACCGGCAGCAGGCCGTCACCGCCGCCCTTGATCTCGATGGTGGCCGTCAGGTGGCCGGTCGCCCAGGACCTGCGGGCGTGGTCCTTGTGATGGACGATCGCCATCGGCACGTTCGGCCGGGCCGGAGGCGCGTAGGAGAGCATCCGCACCTCCCCCACCTCCGGCGGCAGCGCCTCACCGGGGACGAAGTCCGGCACCGGGCGGCGATGCGTGAAGCGGAACACCACCCCGTCCCAGACCTTCCCGGTCCACGACTCCCCCAGCGCCGTGCGGCGCGCCAGCGCGAACTCACCCGCCCCGCCGACCAGCAGCCCGACGATGAGCACCACGAGCGAGTGCGTGTCGAGCAACACCAGCATCCAGACCACCAGGAAAACGCCCCGGGCCGCGATCACGCGGCCCGACGAGGCGAACAGCGCGCGCCGGCGAGTCTCCCCGCCCAGCACGTACGTACGTTCCTGCGCTGCCATGTCTCCCTCTCCTGCCTCTCCTAGACCGCGGCTGCGGCCGGGGCCGGGGCCGGGGCCGGGGCGCCGCCGGCACCGCCTCCGAGCGATCCACCGCCGCCGTCACCGTCGGCGCTACCGGCGACGGAGCCACCCGGAGGCCGGGGGCTCAGGTCGTCCACTCCGCTCCCACCACCGTCGTCCCCGTCCGCGGCGCCTCCGCCGCCGGGACCACCGTCGTCGGGCCCGTCGTCGTTACCGTCGTCGTCCCCGCCGTCGTTGTTGCCGCCGCCGTCGTCGTCCCCGCCCTCGGCCTTTGATACGTCGTCGTTTGAGTCGTTCGACCCGTTCAGGCCGTCCGACCCGTCTTCGCCGTCCCCGTCTTCGCCGTCCCCGCCCTCGCCCCCCGAGCCGACGGCGCCCGCGCCGCCGCCCTTACCGCCGCCCTTGAAGAGCTTGTCCACCGACCCGTTGTAGAGGTCACCGGGGGTGGGGTTGGGGGCGGCCCCACGGACGTCCCCGGGCATCGTCTCGGCGCCGGGCGCCACCATGCCCATCACCCAGAAGGCCACAACCGGAAAACTGTCGACCATGAAGACGGAAACCAGCACGAAAATGCAGATCGTCACCGGAGAGTTTGAAGCGTCGGTTTCGAACAGGGCGTTAACCGAAGACCAGACCGTCCAGAAGAAGAAGAAGACCACCGAGGGCATGAACATCATGCCGAAAATCAGGCCGGCCAATCTCCGAAGGGCTCGCGCCCACGGCGGGTAGACAGCGGCTACGGTGACCAGGGGGACCAGAAGGCCGCAGATCATGAGCCCCCATGAGGAAACGGCCATCTCTATCAAGAGGATGATTCCAAAAATCACGATGGGAATCATCAGGACGATCACCATCAGGGTGCCGCCGAAGTCAGCCCAGCCGTTTCCCGCATGCTTCTGGATCATCGTCATGAAACTGCCGATCGCGCCGTTGGCCTGGATCGTGGCCTGGGTGGAGAACGACTTGGACAGCTCCGAGGCCAGCCCCTGCAGGGAGTACAGCAGCGCTGGGGCGAGCGCGCATGCGGGCACCACGAAGACGAGCCGTACACCGGATTTCCGCAGCAGCTCGATTCCGGAGACGCTGCTTCCCTGGCCTCCGCCGACCTTCGCAATGATCATCAGCAACATGAAGGCCAGGAAGATCAGCGAGAGTCCGAAGGTCACGGCGTACTGTTCGGCCCACCACTTCTGATTGAACGCGGGGGTTGCCAGCTTCTCGGCCGTCGAGGCGATGAACGACAGCATGAAAACCACCGCGTGGCAGAGCCCTTGGGCCCAGCTGTCGAGAATATTGGAAGGCGTCAACGCGTCGACGACCTTCTGAGTCTCGTCCGCCGCAGTGACGCCGCCCCCGATAATAGGCAGTTTCCCGAATCCGTTGACGATCTTCCCGAACGTGTCGGAACACGCCCAGCTCATCCAGTCCGGGGCGCCGCAGTCCTTTTTGTCGTCCGCCGCCGCCGGGGTCGCCGCCATGGCCGCCCAGGTCAGCACCGCCAGGACCGCGGCCGCCCGGCGCGGCCGCGTCGCGATCTGCAGCGCGACGGCGTCAAGCCCCGCGGTGATCGCTTTGCGGACGCGGCCCCCCGCTCCCCCGCGCGTTCTCACTTCGCCGTCCCCATCTCCGCCACCGGCTTGTCCGTGGCGTCGCTGTAGAGGGTCCACCCGCTGCCGTAGCCGGCCAGCAGCTGTGCGCGCTGGCCGTAGGTGGTGACGACCGTGCCCTGCGGGGGAGTCGGCGGAGCTGAGAACCCGCCCGGGCTCGTGCCGGTGACCTGCCAGTCCCCGCCCTTCCACTGCATGTCGAGCTGGACCACGAACCACTGGCCCCGCAGGTCCGGACCGTCCGGTCCGACGGTGCCGTTCAGGCAGACCTGCCACACGTTCACCGACGCCGAGTCCGCCGAGGAGTTCACTACCCGGTACGCGCCGAGCTCCGGGTGACACAGGTGGATGTAACGCTTCGTCGCGGAGACCTGGCCCGTCGACGGGTCGACCAACTGCCCCTGCCCGTTGAGCCCGTGCTGTTGCTGGTAGGTGGCTGCGCTGGCCTCGGCCCCGGCGGGCAGGGACCCGTACGCGCTGGTGAGGTAGGCGGAGCGGTCCGTGGGCGTCATGCGCTGGATCGTGAACACGTTGGCGGCCGCCGTGCTGGCCGCCTCCACCGCTCCGTCCACGGTGTGCCGGAACCCGCGCGGCAGGCCGGCCACCCTGGCGGATCCGTCCAAGCCGAAGGCCGACGCCGTTCCGCGGGGCAGCCCGGGCCCTCCCTCTCCCTGCCCGGCGGCCGCGGCGCCGGACGGCGGGGCCGCCGAGGGCTGGTTCGCCTCGTGCTGCGGCACGGCCAGCGCGGCGACGACCGCCGCGACCAGGCCAAGCCCCACCGCTGCGGCCAGCTGCAGTTTCCTGCGTCGCAGCCGGTCACCCGACGACGGAGAGGCCCCCCGGCCGGGGGGCTTGGACGAGCGCCGGGGCCCCTCAGGCTGTCCGCCCGGCTGCCAATCCACACTGACGTTCATGACGATCCCTCCGGTTGGCGTTCGGAACGTGGTTTCAGGAGAGCAGGGCCACGTAGATAGCCGGAGCGGCGACCAGTCCGACCGTCGCGGCCCCGGCGAGGATTACGTTCGTCCTGACCTCGGAGAGGTCGTCGCCGTAGCCGCCCTTCTTGCTCCGGGCGAAGTTCGCGACCCCGACGAGCAGGTGATATGCGGTGTATACGAAGCAGCCGGCCCACACCAGGGCGAGGAACATTCCGACCTTGCTGGTCAGGATGGCGTCGAACGGCCCGAACGAGGGGTCAACCCCCTTGAAGGGGTTGAACGAGCCACCGCCGGTGGGCGCGGGGGTGGGGTCCTGGGCGAGGTTGAGAGGGTCCATGCTCAGTCCTTTCTGGTTCGTTGTCACAACAGCGCGCGGGACATCTCCGCGCAGGCGTGCAGCCAGGCCTGGTGGGTGCGGTCCGAGATCTTGTCGTGATCGATCTCGCCGCCGTCGACCAGTGCCGGGTCGAAGGGGATGTGTGCCACCGCGCGGGTGCGGGCACCGAAAATCGATTCCATCGCCGACCGCAGCTTGTGGTCCCGGGTGCTGGCCGGCTCGGTCAGCACGGTGACCGTCCGCTGCCGCAGTTGGCCGGCGCCGAAGACGTGCCGTTCCAGCGCGTCCAGCATCCACAGCGCGGAGTTGGCCGCGTCGATCCTGACCGTCGTCGTCACCACCAGCAGGTCGGCCGCCTGGACGGCGCGCATCCAGTTCGCGGCCCGCATGTTGTTGCCGGTGTCGATGAGGATCAGCTGGTAGTAGCGGGAGAACAGCCGGTGCAGGCGCGCGACGTCGTCCGCCGCGATGTGCCCGGTCACCTCCGGCCGGTCGTCGGACGCCAACACGTCGAAGCGGCCGTCACCCTGGCCACGCAGGTACAGGCCCAGGTCGTCGACGCGGGCCCGTTCCGGGTCCTCGAACTGCCCGATGTTCGCCAGTAGTTCGCGCGCCGTGTTCGCGTGCCCGGCGCGCATCGCCCGCCCGCCGAGCGTCCCGCGCGTCTCGTTGTTGTCCCAGGCCAGCACGCCGCCGGCCCGGTGCACCCCGAGGGTGTGCGCGGCCATCAGGGTCGACGTCGTGGTGCTGGCTCCTCCCTTGGGGTTCACGAACACAACGGTCCGAGGCCCCCGGAGGGTGCGCTGCACCAGCGCCACCTCCTCCCGGTACGCGGCCTCAGCGGCGCTGGCCGCCGGGGAGATCAGTCCGCCGGACAGCCGGCGCACCTGCCCCCGCCACCCCCACCGGGCGGGCGAGCCCGCCTCAGAGCCGGCCCCGGGCGCGGACGGCTCGGCAGCGGCGTGCGAGCTGTCGACGTCGAAGCCCGGCACCGGCGGACTCGTCGGCGGTAACTGGTCGAACCCCGCGGCGCCGTTCCGAGGGCCGGCCGCGGAGGACCCACCCGTGGCCGACGAGGCAGCAGCCACCGCCGAGCCCGGCGGAGCTTCGTCGGTCGAGGACTGCAGCGGGGATTGGTGAACGGGCAGAGGGAAGAACGCGGCCACCGCGGCGGGTTGGACCGGGCCGGTCGCGAACGAGGGTTCCGGCAGGGGGATAGCGGGGCCTCGCGGAGGTGCGAACGTGCGGACGTACACCGAGTCGTTGACCAGGTCGGTGTCGACGGTCTCACCCGGCGGCGGCTGCTCGACCACCGGAGCGTCCTGGTGGCCGGAGTCCGGCCCGGCGGGCTCCGGAGAGGGAGCCGGCGCCTCCGGCTCCACCTTCGGTTCCACAACCGGGAGCGACACCAGGCGGGGGGAGACGTTCCGGCGGCTCTGCGCGGCGTGGTTGAACACCTCCGCCGTCAGCGCTCCCTCGTCCTCCTCGCCGACCGGCGGTTGAAACCGACTGCCCATCATCCGCGCTCCCTTGCTGGCCAACGTCGCAGGCAGAGGGCCCGAGCGTGCCCAGTTCTGTACAGGCAACGCCGTCGCGCTCCGGCGCGGTTCGGCTGACCGCCCACCTGGCGCACCATCCGCCACCGATTCCCCTGCAGATGCCCCGTGTTGCACATAGTCCCCTGCGGAGCAGGGATCGACCACCGGATTGTCCGAGGTGACACGCACACTCGGCACACAAACGTCACAGCCGTACCCTCCCCCGTGGTGACTAATCTATCACCGCTCAGATACAGCTACCATTGTAGCTCCGCTGGCTAATCTCTACAATCCCCGTATGTCAAGTCCTCTACGCGCAGGTGATCATCAAAACGGGCATCATTCAGCCGTGACGATGCGTAAGTTGACGACGTGGGATCCCGTCCGGTTCAGGGCGGCCTACCGCAATCGGGGGTGGACATTGCAGCAGCTATCGGTCAGTTCCGGCATTCCGTACAGTGCGATCCGTAGCTACTCGGCAGCACACGGGGCGTCGCCCACGGCTGGCCGTCTCCTCACGCTCGCCACCGTGCTGCAGGTCCCGACCACGGAGCTCGCGCCGCTGACCCAGGACCCGACGCTGCACGAACTGCGCTGGCACACCGGGCGGACGGTCGTCGAGCTCGCCGAGGTGGTCGGATACAGCGTCAGCCACACCTCCAACGTCCTGTCCGGGACGGTTCCGATGACCGCTCCCGCCCGGTGGGCGAAGGCCCTGGGGGTGTCCGCCAAGGCTGCCGGGAGGGCGTGGACCGCCGCCCGGGCCGAGCAGGTCCGGCCATGAGCAAGGGGAAGGCGGCTCTGGTGGCCGGCGCCGTCGTCGTCCTGGGCGTGCCGATGGCCGTCATGGGAGCCGGGGGAGGCGACGAGGCGAAGGCCGCCACCGTCTCCACCTCGCTCAACGCCACCTTTGTGCCGATGCTGTACAGGGAGTGGATCGACAAGGCCGCCGCCACCTGCCCGGCGATCACGGCCCCCGTGATCGCCGCGCAGATCGAAGCGGAAAGCGCCTGGGACCCCGCCGCCGTCTCCCCAGTCGGCGCCCGGGGCCTCTCCCAGTTCATGCCGGACACCTGGCGAACCTGGGGAGTGAACACGGCACCGGAGACCCGAACCGCGGCCGACCCGTTCAACCCAGCCGACGCGATCATGACCCAGGCGAAGTACGACTGTGCCCTGGCTGACCAGATGTCCCGGCTGATCGCCGATCACGAGGCCAGCGGTGACCTGCTCTCGCTCACCCTGGCCGCCTACAACGCCGGCCCGGGCGCGGTGAAGCAGTACCACGGCATCCCGCCCTACCCCGAGACCCAGCAATACGTCCAGGCGATCAAAACCGGGATGGCGAAGTACACCGCGTCGTCGCCCACCGGCTCCACCAGCGCGTTCGGCGCCGCCGTGGTGGAGGCCGCACTCCGCTGGCAGGGGACGCCCTACAGCTGGGGCGGAGGCGACATCAACGGGCCCACGCTCGGCGTCGGCCGTGGCGCGTCCACCAACGGATTCGACTGCAGCGGATTGACCCTGTACGCCGTCTACCAGGCATCAGGCGGGAAGACCCTCCTCCCCCACAGCTCCGAGATCCAGGCCACCATGGGCACCGAACAGACCATGACCACCATTCAGCCCGGCGACCTGATCGCCGTTCAGACCGAGCCCGGTGACTACTCCCACGTCGTGATCTACCAGGGCAACGGGATGATCGTGGAGGCGCCACGGACAGGCCTTGCGGTCCGCTCCGTCCCGCTCAGCGAATATGCCGGAAAGGTCCAGACCATTCGGAGGATCGGGTGAAGAACCGACGCCCACGGCTGACGCTCGCGGCCACAGCGGCCGCAGTCGCGCTGACCCTGTGCGGTTGCGCCAGTTCGGCCACCACCGGCAGCACCCCCACCGGCGCGGCACCTCCGCCGCCGGCGACGCCGAGCCCGTTGTTCAGCCCGACCCCCTACCCTACCGGTACGGCTGGCACCCTGCGGGCTCCCCTGCCTGACCCGGCGACCGTCAACGGCCAGGACGCCGGCGCCGTCGGCCGGGCCGCGGTGACCGTCATGTTCCAGATCGACACCGCAGTGGACGTCAGCCCTCGGGACGCCACCGTGAGGGCCGCGCCGTACCTCACCACCGCCTATGCTGCCGAACTGGCGAGTCACCAGGCCATGGCGGCGCCGGGAGCGCAGTGGGGCAACTGGACAGCCCACGACGCTTACACCATTGCCAGCGTCACCCTGACCAGCCAGGCCGGCGCCCCGGCGGACACCACCACCGAGGCAGACCGGACCTACACCGTCACCACCACCGCCCACGGCCGGGACGGCTACACCGACACCACCCCGGTGGGAACCGCGTTCGTCGTACTGGCCCGCAACGGCGCCGACCCGTGGCGCGTCTCGACCATTCAGATCCGATGACCACCACCTGCTCAGCCAACGCCGACGGGGCGGCTCCGAGTTGCGGAGCCGCCCCGTCGGGCATTCAGAGGTTCAGCCGGCCAGAGCCTCGCCCCGGCCGGTGAGCACCGCCAGCGCCCACCGGTCACGGAACACCGGCCGTTCCACCAGGAGGCCGGTGGAATCCCAGTTCAACCCCTCCGCCAGCGCCGCGATGTCGTCGACGTGGTCCTGGGCTAGGTCGGCCACCACCTCCGGGCGCTCCCGCATCACCTGCAAGCGCAGATCCCGCGTCGTCTCCCCGCGCTGCCGCAGCGCTTCCCGCAGCATCGTCGTCAGCGACTCGTCGCTGACGTACTCCAGATCGGCGCGCATCCCGGCCGCATCCTCCGGGTGGTTCGTGTTGGCGTTCATGACAGACCCTCCGTTGTGGTCAACGGCGGGGACGCCGGCCGGTCGCCCGCGTCCCCGACCGGCACGGTCAGAGCTCGCGGTGATCGGCACCCGAGCGAAGAGCGAGCACGCCACGGATGACGACCGCGAGCGGCCACACCACCAGCAGCAGCACCCAGACGAGAACGGCCGCAGCGACCTCTCGCCCACGCGGCGGACGTGTCCTGTCCGCCTGCAGATCCAGCACGGCACCAGCCGGAGTGGTCCCCCACCCCGCGTAGGCGAAGACGCCGAACAGCAGGTAGAGCAACACCACAGCGCTCACGCCGCCGATCGGTCGACGAGCACACCAACCACGCTCGCCACCGCCACCAGGTCGTCGACCGGCGGCCGCGGCGCCGTAACCGGCACCCGCCGCTCCCCCGTCGCCGACCAGCGGCCGACCGCGATTCGCACCGGCCCGTTGGCACGGCACGGCTTCACCACCAGCTCGCGGTTACCTGCGGCAGGCACCTCTACTACGCTGACCACAAGATCCTCCCAATCAGGATCTGAGCCCCGCCACCGTGTCCGCGGTGGGCAGGGCAACCAATGAGGGGCTGGGCCGTAGGAAGCCCGGCCCCTCTCTTGTTGGCTCACTATAGTTGCTTTCTTTCTACCACGCTAGCACTCTAGAGCTAGAGCTAGAAAGCGCGTCAGAAAGCGCGCAACCACGCGTTGTAGCTAGGATGCGAGCCATGACAGAGCAGCAGTGGGAGCGGTGCACCGCCTACTCCGAGTCCGGGGGCGTCACGAAGTCGATGACGCTGCTGTCGCTCGCCGTGGCCTGTGCAGAGGAGAACCCGGACGACGAGGTGATCGTGGGCGACTGCGACCCCCGCGGCGCCGTCACGAAATGGACTGGGGTCCAGCCGCGCGAACCCGGCCTCCACATCGGGGCCATCTTCGGCAACGACGACGTGGAGGGGTGGGCGGAAGAGCTGGCGATCCGTCCCGACCCCGCCGGCGGTTGGCCCGCGAACCTCCGGGTGATCCCGAGTGATCGGAAACTCTCCAACCAGGAGAAGACCGCCGACGACCACGCGAACATTCGCCTGTTGCGGTCCACGGAGGGCGTCCGGGCGCGTCTCTTCTTTGACTCGCCCAACCGTCAAGGTGGGTTGATCATTCAGAACATCTTGACCGCGATCAACGGAATCATCTACGCGGCCAAACCGAACGAGGATGGTTTGGATGGTGTAGACGGCGCGAAAGAGACTGTGCGGAAATACCGCGACCACCGGCGGAGTCTTCGCCTGCCGGACAATTTCCAGGAAATTGGCATTGTCCTCGGCGCCGCATGGCGTGGTGCAGTCTGGACCCGCGATGCCCTGCGGGCCGTCGATGAATTCGAGCGCACCTCTCCGGGAATGCTCATCAGGCCATTCATCCCTGATCGGGTAATTGTGCCGGAGTCGCGTTCGGCTGGTGTTTGGTACGGCCAATACGAAGGCGGTAAGCCCGTTTACGACGCTTACCGGAAGATTTACAACGAGAAGGTGCGTGCATCGTGACCAGCCCCCTCCCGGACCGTCCCGAGCCCCGTCCCCGAGGGGGCAGCGGGCCGAGGCCGGCCCCCGACGAGAACCGCGACCCCATCGAGCCCCCGCCGGCCGCCGCGGTGCCGCGCGGGCGACCGCGGAGCGCTCAGAGCTTCGCCCAGTTGAACACGAGGGTGGACCCCCTGCTGAGCGAACTGATGGACAAGGTCAGCAGTGAGCGCGGACTGAGTAAGCGGCAGGTCGTGGAGTGGGCGTTGAAGCAGACGTACTCCGGCGAGTACAGGCAGCTCGGAGGTGATCCGAACGTGCTCTGATCGCATAGAGCTAGAAAGCGACGGAGCGCGCTTTCTAGCTCGCTACCAAGAAACCTCGCATGGGTGCGCGCACGAGCGGCGGCACTCACGCCCCCGAACGGACAGGGGCCCCAGCAGCGCGGAGCTTGCAGGCAGCGCTACCAGGGCCCTCATCACGACGACACCACCAGGACGGTACCTGTGTTGTGCCCCAACCACAGTAATGCCCCCGAAGACTCCGCGATGACCGCGGCGGACAGGACGGCCGGAATCCGTCGCATTGGCCGGACGACCGAGCGGCAGGTGTGACCAAATGTCCCAGGTGACCCAGTGGGCACAGGAACACGCTGTGATGATCGGAGCGGCGGCGGCACTGTGCGTCTCCATTGTCGCTATTACGATCATCGGAATTCGATCGAAGCGAAAGGCCAAGCAGCGGCGAAAGCTGAGCGCAGGCACCATTGCCGCCGCTATCGCCTTCATTATCTGCACGTCCGTCAGCCTTCACACGAGCTACGGATTTGCGGCGGCAGCAGACGGCCTGAATATGGCCACCAAGTTCGAGCGGGTATTTTCCTGCGCGGCATTCGAAAGCCTCATGGCCATGATGGTTTTCGGAGCGCGCGAACGCCTTGCCAATCCCCAGAACCCGTCTCCCGGTTGGTACGGCACCGGTGTGTGGGTGTTCGCCGGCCTCAGCGCTGTACCGGCCTGGCATGAGGGCGACGGGTTCAGCGCCAGCACCATGGTTCGGATCATCGTCGGTTCGATCGGTAGCGCGCTCGCTGCCCACTCGGCCCTCGGCCTTGAACTCCGGCACCGCACCGGCGAGGAAAGCCAGGCCGCCGGCGCGCAGATCGCCCGCGAGATCCGCGAGCGCATGATGGCGTACCTCGGCCTGGCCCAGCGCGGGCAGACCGCTCAGGAGATCGCCCGGGACCGCGCGATGGACCAGGCGGTGGAGCTCGCCGACCGCGAGGCCCGGCTGACCGACAAGCAGCGTGAGGGCCGCAAGGGCCGCGTAGTGGCCCGCCGTCTCGGCCGGGCCCTTGAAGCGGCTGGCACCGCGGACCCGATCCGGCGCGACCAGTTCGAGGGGCGGTTGGCGCTCCGGCGTCACGCCGCCGAGCTCCGGCACGCAGACCTGAACCGCCCGTGGAAGTCCGCGGAGGAGCAGGCCGCGGAGGCCACCGAGGCGGACAGGCTCCGGGCGGAACTCGCCGAAGCTCTGGCCCTGGCCAACCAGGAGGCTGGCAAGGCCGCGGCCGCGGAGGCGGCGGCCGACGATGCGAGGCAGCAGGCCGCGGAGGCCCGGCAGTATGCAGTGGAAGCTCAGCAGCAGGGAGAGCAGGCGTTGGCATTGTTGACGCGCCAGGTCGAGGCGTTCGAGGCTCTGGCCAGCAATGCCGAGGCCACCGCGGTAGCTCAGATCAGCAATGCCGAGGCATACCGAGTGCCCGTCGAACTGCCCCGCCCACGGCCCGAGCAGGACGACCAGGACGACGCCGCAGCGGCCGGTGACTGCCTCAGTGGCGAGGAGGAGAACGAGTCGGCGGCCCCCGGCAATGCCGAGCGCCCGGCAGCGGCAGGTATGGACGGCAACCCCCGGGTGCAGGTCCGCCTCCCGCTGGACCCCGAGGAGCCCGACCCCAGCGCAGAGGACGAGGACGAGGACGAGGACGAGGACGACGTGTTGGATCTGGCCCGGTACGGCAGCAAGAAGGCGGCCATTCAGGCGCTGTACCACCGCGACATTGCCGAGGACGACAAGCGCACCACCAATGCCATCGCCGAGGAACTGCGGGCCACGCTCACCCGCGAGACCGGCAGGACGTACGACCAGGCGGCCGCTCACCGGGCAATCTCGGAGCTCCGGGCCGAGCAGAGCGGCCAGCAGGCCAGCTAACCCCCCAGGTCCGGAGGTTTCGGACCAAAGAAAGCAAGCGAGGTAGCGAGCGAGCGTGGTAGCGCGCTTGCTCGCTACCACGCTCGCTCGCAAGCAACAACGACGGAGAGGGGACGACGATGGACGACCAGACCTCTTATGCCCGTCCCGCGGCACCGGAGGCCCTGCCAATGCCGGGCCCGGCAATGCCACCGGATGGCCTCGGCGCACGGGTGGCCGACGCCCAAGCCCGCTTTCAGCGGGCACGCACGTTTCAGGAAACCCTCACCATCGCCACTGCTGCGTTGGCAGCGGCCGAACACACTGCCGTGGTCGAGGCCGACGGGCGCCGGCGGGCCGAGGGGGAGGTGGCCGAGGCCCGCGGCGGCAGGGCCGCAGCCCTACAGCTCGCCGAGCAGGCCCGGCAGGCCGCCGAGGGCATTGCCGCCGAACTGGAGAGCACCCGGCGGCAGCTCGCCGACCGCGAGCGCCAGGCCGAGCAGCAGACCGGCAGGGCCGATGCCGCCGAGGCCGCGGTGGACGAGCTCCGTCGTGAACTCGCCGACGCCCGCCGGCAGGCCGAGGAGGAAACCGGCAGGGCCGAAACCGCCGAGGCCGCGATGGCCAGCACCCACCGTGAGATCACCGACGCCCGTCGGCAGGCCGAGGCAGAGATGGCAGCCGCCCATGGTGGCAGGGCCGCAGCGCTGCAGCTCGCCGAGCAGGCACAGCAGGACGCCCAGCGCATTGCCGCCGAGCTGGAGACGACCCGTCGTGAACTCGCCGACGCCCGCCGGCAGGCCGAGGAGGAAACCGGCAGGGCCGAAACCGCCGAGGCCGCGATGGCCAGCACCCACCGTGAGATCACCGACGCCCGTCGGCAGGCCGAGG
>NZ_JBIUUS010000039.1:6793-65235 GCF_044742585.1 Kitasatospora sp. NPDC087861 | reverse complement strand
CGCCGGACGCCCCGTCACCTTCGTCGTCCACCCCACAGGCCGCCCCACCCGACACCTCCACGATCGAGGTGTTGCGACGACCGGTTGAATCCACCCAATACACATCTATCAAGCTCACAACCCGCCTGCTCAAGGCCGGAATTGAGGCAAGCATGGGCACCGTCGGCGACTCGTTCGACAACGCCCTGGCGGAGAACTTCTGGAGCGTGCTGAAGTGAGTGCGCCGCACGACCTTCGCGACCCGCACGGACGCAGACCTGGCGCTGTTCGCCTACATCAACGACTGGTACAACACCCGGCGCATCCAGAAGCGTCTCGGCTGGCTCAGCCCGGACGAGTACGAGGCGAAGCACTACGCCGACCAGGCGACGACCGAACCAGTGGCCGTCGAACCACCCACACCCGCCCTGACCAGCTAATCAGCACCTCCCGCACACCGGGGGAAGCTCACTCCCGGATGCCAGAGGCCTGGAGACGGCGCTCCATCGATGGATCCGGGCCCAGGGTGCCTGCCTTCTTTACGCACGCCGCTTCGCGCCCGCGTACGATCACGAACCGTCGCCGATGAAATGAGGCTGGATCGATGCCCCGTACCCCAACGCCGATACACCTGACCGCTGTCACCCTGGCCTTGACGGCTCTGCTGGCTTGCGCAGCCTGCGCTGGACAGACAAATGTCGTGCCGTCCGCTCCCGTGCCGTCCGCTCCCGTGCCGACGAGTGCCGCCGCGTCCCCCGCCGCCGCAAGCCCTCCGCCGAGCTCGGCCCGACCGGATCAGCATCAGCTGGACACGGCTGCGGATGCGGTTTCACACCTCGGCGGCTCCTACCAGGATGTCTTCACGGGCCTGATGGTGGACGTTCCGGACGGTTGCGTCATCGTCTACCGGAAGCCGGGCGGTGGCGGCTTCGACGCCGCCCTCGCCCACCTGGGTCTGGGCGTGCGCGTGAACCTGCGCGACGCGCCGCGCTCGATCAGCGAGCTGGCCGCCACCCGCAACCGGGTCGCGGCACTGATAGGGCACACGAGCGACTACAGCATCGTCATGGTGGGCGACGGATCGGCAGTGAGCTTCACGCTCGGCGTGGTCGAGGTCGGCGTCAGCGGCAATCTGGCCAGCGCCCAGGCAGACCTGCGCGGCCGCTTCGGTGACCGGGTCACTGTCTCAGTCGCCCAACCGCTCGCGGGCTGACCTGGCTTTGTACGTGAGTTGTGGGTTCTGGCACAGATCTTGGGGAGCGATCGCGGAGCGTCACCTTGGTGTTCGATTGTGAGGGGCTGGGTCGCGTGAGACCGCGTACGCCTGGCTGCCCGGCAGCCGGATGTGACGCTCCGTCAACTCCTTGGTGGTATCTGCCGTGGTCGGCCGGTGGCGGTGATCGTGCTGGTCATGCAGACCAACGCATCGTCCTGGGACTCGCTCGTGTTCGACGGGATCGACGACTTGGACGTCGAGGCGGTGACCGCCTTGTTCGGTACGGTCGAGGTGGTGGCGCGGGGCCGGGGTGCCGGGGCGGAGTGTCCGGACTGTGGCCGCTTCTCGGACCGGGTGCACGACCGCTATCGCCGCAGATTGAAGGATCTTCCGCTCGCTGAGCAGGGCTTCGCGATCCGGTTGGTGGTCCGGCGTTTCATCTGTGGGGCGGCGGACTGTCCGCGTCGGACGTTTGCTGAGCGGTTCTCGCGGCTGGCTGCCCCGTACGCACGGTTCACCACCCGGCTCAACCATGCCCTGGAGCACGTGGGGGGCTTCCCCCCGAAGCATGGACACGTTCGTGCGGTTATGCGGCAAGCATCATGCTATCTGACTGACGTTCGTAGCTGATGGGGCTGAGATGGCCGTTGGCCGAGTGTCTGCGCCAGGTGTTGAACCTGGTGAGCCACCGGAAGACGGCCAGGCGGCAGGCGCGGGCCCCGGCCCAGCGGCGGGCGCCCTTGAGAGTCTCCCGCTTCAGGGTTGCGTGGAAGCTCTCGCAGGCGGCGTTGTCCGCCGAGGTCCCCACGGCGCCCATGGACCGCGTGACGCCCAACTCATGGCACAGGTCCGCGAATTGCTTCGAGCTGTACTGAGCCCCGTGATCACTGTGGAAGATCGCTCCACCGAGGCCACCGCGGGTTGCGGCGGCCATGCGAAGGGCGTCCGCGACGAGGTCGGTGCGCATGTGGTCGGCGATCGACCAGCCCACCACCCGGCGACTGAAGCAGTCCAGCACTGTCGCGAGGTAGAGGAACTCCCCGTCACCGACCGGGAGATAGGTGATGTCGCCCATGTACTTGGTGTTCGCAACCGCAGCGGTGAAGTCCCGGCCGAACAGGTCCGACACCGGAACCGCGGACGGCTCGCCCACCGTGGTGCGGACGCGCCGGCGCAGGTGCACGCCGACGATCCCGCGCTCGCGCATCACCCGCTCCACCCGCTTGTGGTTGACCGCGACGCCGCACGCCCGCAGCTCGGCGGTGACGCGCGGGCTGCCGTAGGTCTCGTCGGACTCCGTGTGGATCGCCGTGATCCGCGCCGCCAGGTCCTCATCGGCCCGGCGCCGGGCCTCGCGGGCCGGCGAGGCAGCCGACCACCGGTAGAACCCGGAGCGGGACAGGCCCAGCACCTCGCACAGCCGCTTCACGCCGAAGGCGTCACGGTGGCCGTCAACGAACTGGAAGCGACTCACCAGCTCGTCTCGCCCGCGAAATACTTGGCCGCCCGGCGCAGGATCTCCCGCTCGGTCTCCAGCTCTCAAACCCGGGCCCTGAGCTGCTTGTTCTCCTTCTCCAGCATGTTCTCGGAGGGTACAGGGACGCCGGGGCCGGCGGCCGGGCCGTCGGCGACCTGTTCGCGCTGGCGGGCCCGGTGAGCGTTGATCCAGTTCCGCAGCGTCTCGTGATTGACACCGAGGTCGTCGGCGACCGAGCGGATCGTACGCCCGGGATTGTTCACGTACAGCGCGACGGCGTCCGCCTTGAACTCCGGCGAGTACACCTTCATCACCACGGGGGGACTCCTCATCCTCTGAACCCTCAAGGTCCAGTGTCCAGGGTGTCCACACATAGAGGGAAAGGCCCGCGACCGGCGTACCCCCCTGGAGACCAACGGGGGGCAGCCGGTCCCGCGCCGACGTGCGGTGCTTCGAGGCTTTCCCCGATCGTCAGCTGCTCGGACGCGGGGACGGCAGGGCCACGGAGCCCGCCGCCAGGGGCCATTCACGATGGAACGGGGGAAGCGGGAACGTGCCCTCGACGACCGGGGTCCCGAACACCTTGAGGTGGGCGAGCAGCGAGCCGGTCAGGTCGATGCCGCCGACCAGGGACCAACTGCCCTGGGCCTGCGGCGGGTTGCCGGAGGAGTCGGCGGTCAGCGAGCCTTCGGCCTGGGCCCGCAGGTAGGGGGCGACGGTGGTCTCGACGCCGACGGTGTCGTAGAGGCCGACGGAGACCTGGGCACCGAGGGCGGCGCGGACGCCGGCCTTGCCGGTGAGGCGCACCCGGACCGGGGAAACCTTGGTGTCGGCGTCGGTGGTGGGGGTCCAGCCCTTGCCACCGGTGTAGTCGGCGCGGACGGACCAGGTGCCGGTGGCCTCCTGTTCGGCCTCCAGGTGCACCTGGCCGTCGGCGCTGATCTCCAGGTAGCAGGTGAGGCCGAGGTTGACGACGACGGGCAGCCCGGCGACGGTGAGCACCGGACTGGCCTGCAGCTTGGCGAAGGGCAGCCGGACGGGCGCCGCGCCGGTGCTGCGGGCGAGGTCGCCGGTCACCTTCCACTGCGCGTGGGCGCCGAGGTCGAAGCCGATCGACGCCGTACGCGGGCTGCCGGCGGCCGCCCCGTGGTACGAGAAGTGGACGGCGGGGTGGAGCTGGAGGGAGCCGGAGGCGTCCACGCTCGCACCGTCGGGCAGCGGGACGGGGGCCTTGACGTCGACCTCCAGGGTCCCGGAGGCGTCGGCCTGCACGCCCGCCATGCCCGCGCCGACGGTGGCCTTGAGGTCCTTGACCAGCGGGGTGACGGTGATGCCGTGCGGGTCGACGGGGACACTGCCGTCGGCCTCGGTACCGCCGAGGAGTTCGGCGAGGGTGGCCGGGCGGGTGGTGAGGTTGAGGCTGGCGCCCGCGCCGGGGCGGACCCCGGTGACGGCGACCAGCACGCCCTGCGGCGCGGCGGCGGTGGGCGGACTGGCGATCAGCTGCCCGGGCTGGACCGCGGGGGCGGGAGTGGCCGTGGCGGTGGCCGTGGGGCTCGCGGACGGCGGCGCCGAGAGGACGGCCGTGCCGCCCGCCGGGTCGTAGGCGGTGAGTTGGAGGTTCTGGGTGGCGGCGGTGGCCGCGCCGCCGTCCTTGGCGGGGGCGGCGATGGCGGCCTGCCGCTCGCCGGCCGGGGCGGCGGTGACCGGCGCGCCGGAGGCGGCGGTCGGCCGCCCGGTGGCGGGGGTCCGGCTCGGGGCGGCGGCCCGGGCGCGGGGGGTGCCCGCGGGCTGTGCGGCGGTCGGGCCTCCGGTGGCGGCTGCTGGGGTGGCGGCGGTGGTGGCGGCCGGTTCGGGGGTGCCGACGGCGGCCTGCGGGGTACCGGTGGTGGTCGGCCCGCACGCGGCGACCCCGGCGAGGACGAGGGTGAGGAAGGCGGGGGCAGTAGCCCTGCCTATGGAGCTTTTGAACACGCGGCGTCATGTTACTGACGAGGAATAAGTTTGTCGAAGACAGGCCAAGCCGCGCCGAATCGCAGGCCAGGCCGCCCGCGTCGGTGGCGACGGATGGCCTGACAGCGGACTTCGGTTCGCGACTCAGCGCGGCCGGTGATGGGCGCGGGCCTCAGCGGCGGCCTTGAGGTCCCGCAGCCAGGCGTCGAGACCCTGGCGGAGGACCTCGGTCGCGAAGGGAACGTTCGCGTCGACCTGGGCACCGGTGTGGGTCTCCTCGGTGCTCACCCGGACACCGCCCTGCACCGTGGTGAAGTTCCAGACGTGGACGCCGTCGATGCGCAGCCCCTCGCCCGTCGCCGGGCCGGTCCAACGGATGCAGGAGCCGCGCTTGAGCTGCTCGACGGTCGAGGTGATGTCCAGGCTGGTGGCGGGAGTCGAGGGGTTCGGGGGCACCGGGGTCGTCCACCGGAAGGCCGAACCCTTGCGGAACGGACCGTCGTCGAGGCGTTCCACGGTCTCGACGGTGGCCTGCCAGGACGGCCAGCGCTCCACGTCGGTCTGCACCTTCCAGATGGTGCGCAGCGGCGCGTCGATCACGGTCTCGGCACGGTAGCGGACCAGGGCCTTGGGGTCGACGCCCTTCCCCTGGCAGGTGAGGGACGCGCCGGGTCGGGAGGTGGCGGCCCCGGCGGGCGCGGCGGCGGCGCCGAGAAGGCTGACGGCGAGCGGGACGGCGAGCAGGGCGGTGCGGATTCCGGTGCGGCGGAGGCCGGACATGGGAGTTCCCCTCGATCGGTCGGCTTGTCGCGCCGAGATAGATGCCAGCGCGTTCGTTAGAAGTTATAACGCGAGGCGGCGTGAAGGGTCAACAGGTTTCGCTAGAACCTCTCACCATCCCTTGAGCGCATAGCCCTACGAGCCGCGCCGAACCCGCAGGTCAGACCAGTCGCGCCACCGGCAGCGCCTCGCCCGACAACGGACCCACCGGCACCTCCGCCGCCAGCTCGGCCAGGTACCGGGCCCGGGGCATCGGCTCGGCGCCGAGGCTGCGGATGTGCGGCCCGTCCCACTGGGCGTCGAGCAGTCGCCCGCCGGCCGCGGCGAACCGCGCCCCGAGGTCGGCGACGGCGACCCGGGCGGCGTCCGGGCGGCGGTGGAACATCGAGTCGAGGCTGAGGACGGGCCCGACGGCCACGCCGAACACCCCGCCGACCAGCTCCTCCCCCTCCCACACCTCACCGCTGTGGGCGATGCCGAGGGCGTACAACCGGGCCAGCCCGCCCCTCAACTCCTCGGTCAGCCAGACGGGTTGGCGGCCCTCGGCGCAGCGGTCCAGCACCTCGCCGAAGGCCCGGTCGGCACTGGTCCACCACGGCGACCGGTGGCGCAGCCGCCGGGCCAGCCGGCTGCCGAGCCGGACGCCGCCGGGCGGCAGGACGGGCCGGGGGTCGGGCGACCACCAGGCCAGCGCGTACGGATCGTCCCCGCCGGGCAACAGCGACGACTCCCCCGTCCCGACCGCCTGTTCGTACCGCGCCTCGTTGTACGCGCTCGCGTACTCGTCCGCCGCCGGCATCGGGAACAGGCCGCGCCGGTACGCCGCCAGTAGCTCCCGCGCTCCGAGCCCGGCCCCGAACGCCACCGGCCCGTCCCCGGGCCCGCCCCGGACGTCCACCCCGTCGAAGACGCTCATCCGCGCAGCGCCTGCGGCGGCGGCCCGAGGAAGCCCTCCGCGGCCAGCCGCCGCAGGTAGTGGTCGAGCAGCCCGGCGTCGACGGCGGGCAGTTCGATCCCGCTGCCGGCGAGCGCGGCATCGGTGTTGGTCCGGTCGAAGCGCGGGAAGGTGGGCCGGAAGTACATCTCGCTGAGCGACAGCTGCGACCCGGGGGCGCGGTCGACGAACAGCGGGACGAACGGCGTGATGGGGTGGCCGGGGTGCCCGGCGGCGAACCGGACCAGGCCCTGCACCCACTCCCCGTACGGGAGTTCGGCGATCGGGTGGCCGCGCGCCCGGAGCCGTTCGGCGAGGTCCGCGAGGACGGCCGGGTCCGGCGAGGTCAGGTGGTAGACCTCGCCGTTGGCGGGGGCGTGGGCGGCGATGTGGGCGACGGCCCGCCCGAACCGGTCGGCCGGCACGAAGTCGAGCAGCAGCCGCACGTCCGGGCAGGTGCCGCTGTCCGCCAGGTACTTGATGAGCGCGCAGATCTCGGTGCCGGTGTTCATCACGCCGGTGGCCAGGTCCCCGGTGACGTCGTTGGTGCGCAGCACCGTGACCGGCAGCCCGGCGGCGGCCGCGTTGTGCAGCAGCTGTTCGGCGACCCACTTGCTCTCGACGTAGCCGACGCCGAGCTTGTCGGGGTGGGCGAGCGGGGTCCGCTCGGTGACCTCGCCGACGCGGGCCGCGCCGAAGCCGGCCAGCACGGCGAGCGTGGACAGGTAGTGCACGGGTATGCCCCGGCTGTGCCCGGCGAGGCGGACGATCTCGCGGGTACCGCCGACGTTGGGCCCGCGCAGCTGGTGGTACGGGTAGATGAAGTTGACCTGTCCGCCGAGGTGGTGGATGGCGTCCAGGCTCCCGGCCAGCCGGTCGAACTGGCGCTGCGTCAATCCGAGTCCGGGCTCGGCGAGGTCGCCGACCAGCGGCACCACCCGGGGGTCGACGAGGTCGTGCCGCAGGAAGCGCTGCTGGGCGGCGCGCAGGCGTTCCAGCGCGTGCTCCTCGTCCGGGGCGCGGACCAGGCAGTGGATCCGGGCCCCGGTGGTGGCGAGCAGGGCGTGCAGCAGGTGGGCGCCGCAGAAGCCGGTCGCGCCGGTGAGCAGGATCTCGGCGGGCTCGGCGCGGCTGGGCGCGGGGCTCCAGGACTGCGCCACGGGGTGGGTGAGTCGGGCTTCGGCGGCCCAGTCGACGGCGGCCTCGCCGGTGCCGGAGCCGTCGGCGCGGGCGAGCCGGACGGCGGTCGCGAAGGCGCGCAGGGTGGCGTCGCGCAGCAGGGCGCGGGTGAGGGCACGGATCCGGGTGACGTCGATGCCGAGCATGATCCGGGCGCGGGCGAGCATCTCCATGGCGAGCAGCGAGTTGCCGCCGAGGGCGAAGAAGTCGTCGGCGGGGCCGACCTCCTCGCCGCCGAGCAGTTCGGTCCACAGGTGCCCGATCGCGGCCTCGACGGTTCCGTCGAACGCGTGCGGTCCGTCGTCCGGCGCACGGGGCCCGCCGTCGGGCGTGTTCGACCCGCCGTCGGGCCGGCGCGCCCCGCCGTCGAGCTGGCGCGCCCGTGGCTCGGCACGTGACAGGAGGCGGCGGTCGACCTTCCCGGCCGGGGTGAGCGGCAGGTCCGCCAGCACCACGAACTCGGTCGGGACCAGGTACGCGGGCAGCCGTTCGGCCAGGTAGGCGCGGATCCGGACGCGGCGGGCCCAGGATCCGGCGGCGGCGGTGCCGGCGGCGCCGTCGGCGAGCGTGTAGTAGGCGGTGAGCACGTGGCTGCCGTCGGAGGCCTCGCCGTCGGCGGCGACCCGGGCCTGCCGGACCTCGGGGTGGGCGGCGAGGACGGCCTCGATCTCGGCGGGGTCGACGCGGTAGCCGCGCACCTTCACCTGGTCGTCGAAGCGGCCGAAGATCTCCAGCTGTCCGTCGGCCCGCCAACGCCCGGCGTCGCCGGTGCGGTACATCCGCTCGCCGGGCACCGGCGCGTACGGGTCGGGCAGGAAGGACTCGGCGGTCGACACGGGGGCCCGCCAGTAGCCGCGCGCGAGGCCGGGCCCACCGAGGTGGATCTCGCCCTTCTCGCCGGGCCGGACGGGGTTGAGCCGGGCGTCCAGCACGTGCGCCCGCACGCCGGGCAGCGGTCGGCCGATCGGCACCGGCGCGGCCGGCCCGCCCGGCGCGGCGTCCAGCAGGGCGGGGGTGACCTCGCAGAGCGTGGAGGTGACGGCGGCCTCGGTGACCCCGTAGGCGTTGACCAGACGGACGCCGGGCAGCCGGTCCAGGCAGCTGCGGCAGTCGTCGGCGTGCACGGTGTCCCCGCCGACCAGGACCAGCCGCAGCCCGTCCGGGCCGGGCCCGCCGGGCGGGAGCAGCGCGAGCACGTGGTGCCAGTACGCGGGGGTGAGGTCGACGACGGCGAGGCCGAGCTCGTCCATCCCCTGCACCAGTTCGGTGGGCGCCCAGGTGCGGCCGCCGCCGAGGACGAGGCTGGCCCCGGCGTGCAGGGCGGCGAAGACCTGCTCCAGCGCGGTGTCGAAGCCGAGCGCGGCGAGTTGCAGGACCCGCTCGCCGGGGGTGAGCCCGTAACCGCGGACGACCCGGTCGAGGGTGAACACCAGCGAGCGGTGGGTGACCGGGACGCCCTTGGGGGTGCCGGTGGTGCCGGAGGTGTAGATCAGGTACGCGAGGTCGTCCGGCCCGACGTCGTCCGGCAGGGCATCGCCCGGCGGCGGGCCATCCGGACCGGCGCCGTCCGGCGAGGGTCCCTCGGGCAGCGGGCCGGTCAATCCCCCGGCGTCCACCGCGAGCGACTCGGTACCCGGCAGGTCCCTACCGTCCGTGACGGCCACCCGCGCCCCGCAGTCCTCGACGAGCCGGGTGAGCCGCCGCTCCGGGAACCCCGGGTCCAACGGCAGGAACGCCGCGCCCGCCTTCAGCACCCCGAGCCAGGCGACGACGAGGCCCGCCCCGCGATCGAGGCAGACCGGCACGACCTGCTCGGTGCCGACCCCGCGGGCCCGCAGCGCGCGGGCCAGCCGGTCGCTGCGCCGGTCGAGCTCGCGGTAGCTCAGCGTGGCGTCCTCGGCGATCACGGCGACCGCGTCCGGGTCGCGCGCGGCGCGGGAGGCGAAGAGGCCGTGCACGGTGTCGGCCAGGCCCGCCGCCACCGCCCGCCCGCGGCGGTGCTCCCCGGGGAACCCGAGCTCGGGCGGGCGCCACTCGCGCTCCACGTAGGCCCGGCAGGCGGCGCGGGCGGCCGGCCCGTACACCCGCTGCCAACCGCCCGGCACGGTCAAGTCGCCGGGCCAGATCGCATACTGACCGTTGTCGTTTCGAACCACGGCGTGCCGCCCGGAGTTCACATCCGTTCGTACGCCCTGTGCGCTGTCTGCTGCGTCGTCCACCGGCTTGACCTCGTGCTGTGGCGGCAGAATGCTAGGGGGTGCGACATTTCCGACTATACGCACTCACGCCACAGGGAGAGCGTCCGATCGCGATCCGACCGGACGTGACGGTCCTGTGCGCCCGTCGGCCCGGAACGAGATGACCCCTCCACCGCCAAGACCCGCCCTCGCCCGAACTCCCCCGTCCGACCGGCCGGGTGACGTCGCGGAGGAGGTAGCCTCGTTGACACCTCGGCGACAACGCCTGATGGTCTGCTACCTGCTGTGGATGGTGCTGCTCACCGGCATCTACTACGCCTTCCCCGCACAGCGGATCATCTGGTGGACGGGCATCGGCCTCGGCGGCGTCGCCGCCATCGTGGTCGGCGTCCGCCTCAACCGCCCCGCGCACGCGCTGTTCTGGTACCTGCTGGCGCTCGCCAACCTGAGCTTCTCCGCGGGCGAGGTCGTGCAGGTCGTCCAGACCCAGTTCCTGCACCTCGACAACCCGTTCCCGTCCGTCGCCGACGGCTTCTACCTCGCCGAGTTCGTGCTGTACGCGGCCGGCGTGCTCGGCTTCATCCGCTGGCGCACGGCCCGTCAGGACCGCGCCGGCCTCCTCGACGCGCTGATCCTCACCATGGGCCTGGCCCTGCTCGCCTGGATCTACCTGATCCTCCCGTACGCCCTCAACCCCGACCTCGGCTGGTTCCAGAAGGCCGTCTCGATCGCCTACCCGCTCGGCGACGTGGTCGTCCTCGCCCTGCTGCTGCGGCTGCTGACCCCGCGCGGCGGCAACAGCCGCTCGCTGCAACTGCTCGCCGTCGGCACCGTGGGCATCCTGGTCTCGGACACCCTGTACGGGCTGATCCAGCTGCACGGCGGCTGGCACATCGGCACCGGCGTCGACCTCGGCTGGGCCGCGTTCTACACCGCCTGGGGCGCGGCCGCGCTGCACCCGTCCATGGTCGAGCTGACCAGACCGGTCCCCACCCAGCAGCCCGACCTGAGCGCCGGCCGCCTCGTCCTGCTCACCCTGGCCTCGCTGGTCGCCCCGGCCATCCTGATCATCGAGTCGCTGAACGGCAACACCCGCAACGCGGGCGTGATCGGCGCCTTCTCGGCGCTCCTCTACCTGCTGGTGCTGGCCCGGCTGGCGGTCGTCGTGGTCGCCCGGCGGCAGGCGATCGCCCGGGAGCGGGCCCTGCGCGAGGCCGGCGCCAGGCTCACCGCGGCCCTCAGCGTCGAGGAGGTCGCGGACGCCGTCCAGGCCGCCGCCTCCACCCTGATGCCCACCGAACCCGGGCACGTCGCGCTGCTCGCCGTCACCGAGGCGGGCGTCCTGCACGTCCGGCACGCCGAACGCGGCGCCGCCCAGCACCTCCTCGGCCCCGCCGCCGACTCCGGCCAGGCGCTCGCACTCGCCGCCTACCGGGAGACCCGGCTCCTGCCCATCGAGGACATCGGCAGCGACCTGGCCACCCGCCTCGACGGCATGCCCTCCGCCCTGCTGTGCCCGCTCACCCTCGACGAGCGCCCCTCCGGCGACCCGCTGATCGGCGCGCTCATCGTCACCGGCACCGCACAGGAACTCACCAGCCTGTGGGGCTCGCTGGAGATCCTGGCCGGGCAGGCCGCCCTGGCCGTCGAACGGGTCGTGCTGAGCCAGGAGGTCAACCGCCGCAACAGCGAGCTGTACTTCCGCACCCTGGTGCAGAACGCCAGCGACGTCATCCTGATCCTGGACGCCGACGACAGCGTCCGCTACGCCTCCTCCTCCGCCGAACGGGTCCTCGGCCACCCAAGCCTCGACGGCACCCTGCTCACCGACCTCGTCCCGCCCGAGGACAGCCGGGCCGTCGGCAAGGCCCTGGCCCGGATGCGCGGCCCGGCCGAACCCCCTCCGGCGGGCCCGCCGTCACGCGAACAGCCCCGCGAGCACTGGCGGCTGCTGCGGCAGGACCGGACCCCGATCGAGGCCGAGGTGCGCTTCAACGACCTGCGCGCCGACCCGACCGTCGGCGGCCTGGTGCTCACCCTGCGCGACGTGACCGAGCAGCGCCAGATGGAGCGCGAACTCACCCACCGGGCCTTCCACGACTCCCTCACCGGCCTCGCCAACCGGGTGCTGTTCCAGGACCGGGTCGGCCACGCGCTGTCCCGCGGCCAGCGCAGCGGCGCCGTCACCGGCGTGCTCTTCCTCGACCTCGACGACTTCAAGGTGGTCAACGACACCCAGGGCCACGCGGTCGGCGACGAACTGCTGGTCGCCGTCTCGCTGCGGATCTCCACCGCCCTGCGCAGCTCGGACACCGCCGCCCGCCTCGGCGGCGACGAGTTCGCCGTCCTGGTGGAGGACGCGCTGCTCCCGGCGGACGTGGACGCCATCGCGGACACCGTGCTGACGGTGTTCGCCGAACCGTTCAAGCTCAGCGCGGGCGCCGTCCGGGTCGCCGCCAGCATCGGCGTCGCCACCACCGAGGACAGCGTGGACGCCACCGAACTGCTCACCCACGCCGACCTCGCGCTCTACTCCGCCAAGGCCGCCGGCCGCCGCCAGTGGCACCACTACCAGCCGGCCCTGCAGGCCGGGCTGGTGGAACGGCACGAGCTGAACGAGAACCTGGACACGGCCATCGCCGAATCCGCCTTCCAGCTGTACTACCAGCCGATCGTCGACCTGCGCACGGGCGATCTGGTCGCCTTCGAGGCGCTCGTCCGCTGGCCGCACGACCGGCGCGGCATGGTCCTGCCCGACGAGTTCATCGCCCTCGCCGAGGAGAGCGGCCAGATCGTCCCCCTCGGCGCCTGGATCCTGGAACGCGCCGCCCAGGAGGCCGCCGCCTGGCACGCCGCCAGCTCCGCCCCCCGCGCCGCCGCCGGCCGGCCCCCGCTCCGGGTCAACGTCAACGTCTCCGCCCGCCAGTTCCGCGACGCCGGCTTCGTCGACGTCGTCCGCGGCGCCCTGCACACCTCCGGCATCGACCCGCACACCCTCGTCCTCGAACTCACCGAATCCGTCCTGATGCGCCGCGACGACCGCGTCCACGCCGACATGGCCACCCTCAACGGCCTCGGCATCGGCATCGCCATCGACGACTTCGGCACCGGCTACTCCTCGCTCTCCTACCTGCGCGAGTTCCCGATCTCCATCCTCAAGATCGACAAGTCCTTCATCGACGGCCTCGGCCTCTCCCCCCAGCAGTACGCCCTCGTCGAGGGCATCGTCCGCATCGCCGACACCCTCGACGTCCAGGTCATCGCCGAGGGCATCGAACACCCCGAACAACGCGACCTCCTCGCCGCCATGGGCTGCCCCCTCGGCCAGGGCTACCTCTTCGCCCACCCCCTGACCGCCCCCCAGGCCCGCGCCCTCGTCGGGGACACCACCTACGAGCAAGTCTGACGCGGCGCCCCGGGGATTCCGCCCGGGATTCGGCCGTGCCGTGCCGCGAGACCCGCCCGGGCCCACCCCGCACGCGGAATTTTTCGCCAGGTGAACAATTCTGACGCCTGGTCGAACGACCGCCGCGCAGATGCGGGGTCTTCCCCACCAGCAGCGCCATACCGGACATAGCGTCACTTTCACCTATCAAATACACCATTTTATCATCAACGGCGATAGATCCGTTACGAAATCTTCATCACCGGTGGTCATTTGAGGTTGTTTGGGAATGAGAGATTGTCATTCGGCTTGACGTAAGCCATTCCCGACAATGGCAATCTCTTGAGAGAGTTTTGATGTCACGACGTTCTCGGGCCTCGTCCGCATTCGCGGCCGGGGCCTTCTCTACGCGTCGAATGCGGCCGATATCGGCACTTCTGACGCTCGGTCTGCTGGTGCAGGCCGGGGTGGTGGTGGACGCGGTGACCGCCGCTCCGGCCGCCGCCGCACCCACCCCGCCCACGCCACCCGCCGCGCCCGCCACAGAGGCGCCGGACGAGGCGTCGGCGCTGCTGTCCGCTCGGCTGCAGAAGCGGCGGATCGAGGTCACCAACGCCCGGACGGAGTTCACCACGCTGTGGGCGAACCCGGACGGCACGCTGACGTCGGACCGGTCCACCGGGCCGATCCGGATGAAGGTCGGCGAGGCCTGGGTGCCCGTCGACACCACGCTGGTGCAGACGCCCGACGGCAAGGTGGCTCCCAAGGCGCACCCGGGCGGGGTGGTCTTCGAGGGCGGCGACGCCGGGGTGACGGTGGGCGACAGCCTGCCGGGTGCCACGGTCCCGACGACTGCTCCGACGACCCCGGCCGCTGCCCCGACGGCTGCCGGCTCGCCCAGCGCGACGCCGACCGCGGCCATCGAGCCGACCCCGACGGCAAGCTCGACGGCAACGCCGTCGGCCACCACCACGCCGTCCGCGTCCGCTCCGGTCTCCGCTCCAGCCTCCGCTCCGGCCTCGGCCGACCCGACCCGGGCCTCTCGCGGTGCGGCACGTGCCGCCGCCCCGGCCGCCGACCCGCAGCCCGCCGACCCGCAGCCCGCCGACCCGCAGCCCGCCGAGCGCGAGCTGGTCAAGATCGGCTCCGGTGGGCAGCAGGTCACGTTCGGCTGGCTGGGCAAGCTGCCCAAGCCCAGGCTGGAGGGCAACAAGGCGACCTACGTCAACGCCCGCCCCGGCGTCGACCTGGTCCTCGAAGCCACCCGGACCGGCTTCGAACAGTTCCTGATCATCAAGGACCGTTCCGCGGTCTCCCAGGCGGGCACCCTGACGATCCCGCTGGACACCACCGGTATGACGGTGGCACCGCAGCAGGACGGATCGATCCTGCTACTGGACAAGGCTTCCGGCAAACCGACGGTGAAGATCCCGACTCCGGTGATGTGGGACGCCGCAGTCGACCCCGCGTCGCAGGAGCACCTGAACCGGGCACCGGTCAAGGCCGACGTGCGCGGACAGGGCACGGACACCGAGTTGGTCTTCACCCCGGACGCGGCGTTCCTCGCGGACGCGAAGACGCAGTATCCGGTCACCGTCGACCCCGTCGTCAACGTCGATGCCACGTACGACACCTACATCCAGACGAACGAAAGCTTCGACGCCTCCTCCTCGGAGGACCTGAAGCTGGGCAGCTACGACGGCAAGGTCGTGGCTCGGTCGTTCCTGACCTTCCCGGGCGCGGACTTCAACGGCAAGCAGATCCTCGGCGCCACGCTCAACCTGTACAACTACCATTCGTCCTCCTGCGTCCCGAAGCAGTGGGAGGTCTGGGAAGCCGGCGGTGCAGGCCTCTGGACGCGGTGGAACAACCAGCCGTCATGGGGGAACAGGTACGCCACCTCGAACGACACCTGGGACGCCGATGGAGGGGCGGACTCGCACGAGTGCTCCGGGTCCGACGGTACGGCCTGGGCACGTGCCGACGTCACAGACCTGGTCAGGTACTGGGCCGGGTTCGGCTACCGCGACTACGGCATCGGCCTCAAGGCGGCGAACGAGTCCGACAGCCTGTCGTGGAAGCGGTTCAGCTCGGCTGAGGGCGGCGCCCCGCCGTACCTGTCGATCACCTACAACACCATCCCGGCCACCCCGGCAACCGTCGAGGTTCAGCCCTCACAGCAGGGCAACCCGCGCTACACCTCGGACGCAAACCCGCGCTTCCAGGTGCAGGCGGCCGACCCAGACGGCGACCCGCTGACGGTCTACCTGGACCTGTGGCGCGGCGGCACCTTCCTCGGCAGCATCGCCCGGGCGACCCCGAACGGCGCGATCGCCACCATCCGCCCCTCCGACTACGGCATCGCCAAGCTCGACGAAGGCGTGCAGTACTCGATCTGGGCCATGCTCGACGACGGCAAGTCCCGCTCCGGCTGGGTCGGCACCAACGTCATCGCCGACACCGTCAAGCCCGGTACCCCGTTCGTGAGTTCGGCGGACTATCCGGCGGACGGGCTCTGGCACGGCACCGCCAACCAGGCGGGTTCGTTCACCTTCTCGCCCGCCCCGGGCACCGACGACACGGCGGCCTACGTCTACACTCTGGACGGCGGCACCCCGGTGACGGTCGCCGCGACCGGCGCGCTGACCACGAGCATCACGCCGACCACCGAGGGTCGGCGCGTGCTCAGCGTGCAGTCCAAGGACCGCGCGGGCAACCTGTCCCCGCCCGCGACCTACACGTTCCAGGTCGGCCAGGCGGGCATCAGCTCGCCCGTCAACGGCACCCAGGCCGCCAAGCGCGTCAAGCTCGCGGTCGACGCCCAAACGCAGTTCAAGCGCGTCGTCTACCAGTACCGCCGCGGCCCCGGCGCCACGGAGTACAACGTCCCTCGCACCAACCTCACCAAGGCCGACAACACCCCGGTCACCGAGGACAAGCCGCGGCTGGCGGACCTCGGCCCGCACGCCAACTGGAACGTCCTGGACACCCTCGGCCAGGTCGGCGGCGTCGTCCAGGTCCGTGCCCTCCTCTTCCCCGAGGACGGCTCCGGCAACGGGTACGCCACCGTCTGGAACACCATGACGGTGGACCGCAACGCCGACGGCGCGGCCGGCGCGGGCATCGGCCCTGGTTCCGTCAACCTGCTCACCGGCGACTACACCACTGACGTCACCGACGCCGACGAGTTCGGCATGTCCGTCAAGCGCACCACCTCCTCGCGCGACCTCGGCCGCGGCTGGCAACCGCAGGGTGAGCGCCTGACGCTCAACCAGCGGCAGGTCAGCACCGATCTGACCGGCTTCACCTCCGGGCAGGCGACCCTGTCGCGTTCCACGGCCCGTGGCCACGACAGTTCGACCGACTCTCTGCTGGTCGTGCCGAACGCCGGGGACTCCTACGCCGCGGTCGGCCCCGAGTACACGCTCGGGCAGGGCATGCAGCCCGGCAAGACCTACCGGCTGACCGGCTGGATCTACGTACCCGGCGCGACCGGCCTCGAGAACCCCGCGCCCAACCGCGGCCTGCGCATGGCCGGCGTCTACCGCACCCCGGCCGGCTACGGCGAGACCATCTCGCCGAAGGCCTCGTTCACCGACGGCTGGCAACAGCTGACCCTCGATATGGCGGTGCCCAAGGATGCCACCGAGGCCTGGTTCCGCCTGTACAACGGCAACGACGGCGGCAGCGGCAAGGAGGTCTTCTTCGACGACCTGTCGCTGAAGGAGATCGTCGCTCCCTTCGGTCCGCAGTGGGCCGGCGGCCCCGACGCGGGCACCGGCTCGGACCACCGGGCGCTGTCGTTCCCGGAGTCCGACCTGATCGAGATCAAGGGCAACGACGACACCTCGCTGACCTTCGCCAAGGGAAATGACGGCACCTTCTTCCCCGAGCCGGGCGCCGAGTCCCTGACCCTGAAGGCGGTGCCCGCGAAGTCGGGCGCGATCGTCCTGTCGACCACCGGCCAGTGCCTGGAGGTGCCGAACGGTTCGGCCGGCAACGGCGCCGGGCTGCGGCCCGCTCCGTGCACGGGCGCGTCCAACCAGCAGTGGACCCGCGGGGACGACCTGACCCTGCGCCTGCTCGGTTACTGCCTCGACAACCCCTGGGGCCAGACCGACAATGCCACCCCGCTCGTCCTGTGGGGCTGCAACGGCGGGGACAACCAGCAGTGGGAGGTCCGCACCGACGGCGTGGTGACGAACCGTCACTCGGGCAAGTGCCTGGACGCCGACAAGGGTGCCTCCATCTGGGTCTGCTGGGCCGGGCCCAACCAGATCTGGGACGTCCAGACCGCCGGTACGACGTACGAGCTGAGCGAGCTGGACGGTTCGAAGACCGTTTTCGCCCGCCAGGCCGGCTCCAGCATCTACCAGGTGGTCAGCGAGACGGGGCCGGACTCCGCGTCCACCACCCGCTACCAGTACGACACCACCGACGGCCGCTCGCTCGTCAAGCGCATCATCCCGGCCGTCGAGCCGGGTATCGACGACGTCAACGGCTGCACCGTCGACCCGCTGCCGCGCGGCTGCGAGGTGATGGAGTACGACTACGCCAAGGCGACCACCGCCACCTCCTCGACCCCGGGTGACTACCTGGACCGCGTCCGGGGTGTGAAGGTCTGGTCGTGGAACCCCGCAACCTCCAAGCAGGAGGCCGTCGAGGTCACGCACTACGCGTACGACGACCGCGGCCGCCTCGCCCAGGTGTGGGACCCGCGCCTGGCCGCCCCGCTGAAGACCGCGTACAGCTACGACGACGCCGGCCGGGTCACCCGGATCGGCAGCGCCGGTGAGCTTCCGTGGAACTTCGACTACGGCAAGGCCGCGGCCGACCAGGACCCGGGCCGTCTCCTCCAGGTCCGTCGCAGCACGCTCGCACCCGGCAGCAAGGACCAGGTCAACGGCGAGAACGCGACCAACGTCGTCTACGAGGTGCCGCTGACGCGCGGCGCCGGCGGTCCGTACGACCTGGCGGGCGCGGATGTGGCCAAGTGGGCGCAGACCGATGCGCCGACCGACGCCACGGCCGTGTTCGGGCCGGAGGACGACCCGGGCACCAACACCGCCTCGGCCGCCAAGCCGGGCGCGGACGGCTACAAGCCGGCCACCGTCCACTACCTCAACGCCTCCGGCAACGAGGTCAACACCGCGACGCCGTCCGTCACCTCCGGCGGTGACATCGACACCAAGGAGTACGACCGCTACGGCCACGTCGTGCGCTCCCTGAGCGCGACCAACCGCTCGATCGCGCTCGGCACCCACCCGGACGCGGACAAGTTCGCCGCCGAGCTGAACCTGACGACGGCCGACTCCGCCTCCCGGGCGCGTCTGCTGGACTCACGCACCGCCTACACGGCCGACGGCCTGGACGTGGTGGACACCCTCGGCCCGGTCTACCGCGCCTCGCTCGCCGAGCAGGTGGGCGGCCAGACCAACCCGGTCGCTGTGACCTCCGAGGCCGAGAAGCTCCCGCAGCTGGGCACCAACACCAAGGTCCAGGTCGACAACGACTGCTGCGGCCTGACCTGGTCCGGCGGCGCCCACCTGGGCATCCGCGGCACCCAGGCCGACGCGTTCGACAGCATGCGGGTCACCGTCCCCGAGGAGGGCGACTACGTCCTCTCCGGCCAGCTGACCAAGAACAGCGACCACGGCATCATCCAGTTCGCGATCGACGGGCAGAACCTCGGCCAGCCGATCGACACTTACAGCGCCACGCCCGTCGTCACCCCGTACACCGTCGGCCAGGCGATCCGCCTCTCCCGCGGCGACCACGAACTCAAGGTCACCGTCACCGGCACCAACACCGCCTCCGGCGGCGAGCGCTTCCACACCGGTATCGACACGGTCACCCTGACCAAGACGACCGTCAACCCGACCCTGGCGGCCGGTACCTCCGTCGTCGCCCGGGACCACAACACCAACACCTACGACGAGGGGAAGCCCGACGGCCAGGCCTACCACCTGGTCACCACCGCCACCGACGGCGCCCGCATCGACGGCTACGCCGACGACGTGGAGCTGCGCGTCACCAAGACCGGCTACGACACGCCGATCGGCGGCACCTCCGGCTGGACGCTGAGGACGGCGACGTCGGTGACCACCGACGCGCTCGGTGCGAAGCTGACCGCGTACGTCAAGTTCGACGCCTCCGGGCGGGCGCTGGAGTCCCGCAAGCCGGGCTCCGACGGCAGCGACGCCGGAACGGTCAAGTCGGTGTTCTACACCGCCGGGGCCAACCCGGACGACGTCGCATGCGCCAACCGCCCGGAGTGGGCGGGCCTGCCCTGCGTCACGATGCCGGGCGGTGCCGTCACCGGGGCCGACGCCTCGCGAATGCCCACCACCCTGCCGGTGAAGCGGGTCACGCGCTACTCGGCGTTCAACGAGCCGGAGGAGACGACCGAGACCAACGCCGGCAAGTCCCGCAAGACCGTCACCGTCTACAACGAGCTGGATCGGATCGTCTCGACCGAGATCACCTCGGACGAGGGCAAGCCGCTGCCGAAGGTCACCGTCGAGTACGACCCGGTGACGGGCGACGCGGTGAAGACCGGCGCGGACGGCAAGTCCCTGACCCGGGTCATGGACCAGCTCGGCCGGCTGATCTCCTACACGGATGCCGACGGTGGCACCACCACCACGGAGTTCGACAGGTTCGGCAAGCCGGTCAAGGTGAGCGACCCCACCGGATCCACCACCTACGGCTACGACCGCGCGAAGGAACCGCGCGGCCTGGTCACCTCGGTCAACGACAGCGTCGCCGGCGAGTTCACCGCCAAGTACGGCGCGGACGGCCAGCTCGTCGAGCAGACCTATCCCGGCGGCATCGTCCGCAAGGACACCTTCAACGCCGTCGGCGAGGCCACCAGCCGCACCTACACCCGTGGTTCCGACAACACGGTGGTCTGGGCCCAGACCACCGACATCTCCACCCAGGGCCAGGTGGCCAAGGACACCAGCTCCACCGCCACCCGCTCCTACCAGTACGACCGGCTCGGCCGGCTGGTGAAGGCCGAGCAGACCACGGCCACCGCCGGCTGCGTCACCCGGCAGTACGCCTTCGACGCCCACTCCAACCGCCTGTCCAAGCAGACCTCCCCGCGCGGGGCGGCCAGCGAGTGCGGCACGGCCGGGGCCACGGCGGAGAACCACACCTACGACAGCGCCGACCGACTCACCGACCCGGGCTTCACCTACGACGCCTTCGGGCGCACGGTGAAGACCGCCACCGGTGCGACCAACACCTACTGGGCGAACGACCGCGTCGCCGCCCAGGAGAAGGGGGACACCAAGCAGGAGTGGGCCGTCGACGCCGCCCACCGCCTGACCGCGTTCACGACCAGCAAGAAGCAGGCGGACGGCTCCTGGGCCAACGCCACGTCGAAGCTGAACCACTACGGCGACGACTCGGACCAGGTCCGCTGGACCATCGAGGACACGACCCAGGGCACCCTGACCCGCAACGTCTCGGGCCCGGACGCCGACCTGGCAGCCACCACCAGCAGGACCGGTGACGTCCAGCTCCAGCTGACCAACCTGTTCGGCTCGGTGGTCATCACCACCGACACCGCACTCACCAAGCCGGTGGTGCTGGACTTCGACGAGTTCGGCATACCGCAGGACGGCCAGGCAGGCGTCCGCTACGGCTGGCTCGGCGGCAAGGAACGCTCCGCCGAGGCCCAGGACGGCGACATCCTCATGGGTGCCCGCCTCTACAGCCCCGCCCTCGGCCGCTTCCTCCAGATCGACCCGGTGCCCGGCGGCAACGCCAGTCCGTACGACTACTGCACCGGTGACCCGATCAACTGCACCGACCTCGACGGCAACTGGGGTATGCCCAAGTGGCTGAAGAAGACGGTCGAGGTCGTCGCCAAGGTCGCCGAAGTCGCCTCCAACATCCCGGGCCCCATCGGCGCGATCGCGGCCACCGTCTCGGCGGTGTCGTACGCGGCCACCGGAAACTGGGAGAAGGCCGCCGAAATGGCTGTCACCGCAGTCGCCCAGACCGTCGGAGCAGGCCCAGTGGTCAAGGCTGCGGCAGCCGTGGTGAAAACCACTCGAGCCGCAGGGCGTGTGGAGCGGGCGGCGTCCACCGCCCGGACTGCGACGCGCAAGGTGGTTACGACTGCGAAGAAAGTCTTCAGCCGATGCAATTCATTCGTGCCTGAGACTCAGGTCATCATGGCCGATGGAACTCGCAAGTCGATTTCCGAGGTTGCGATCGGCGACCTTGTGATGGCAGGCGACCCGGTCGCGGGAAACTTCGCCGCCGAACCCGTACTCGACGTCATCACCGGCTATGGCACCAAGCACCTTGTCGGAATCTCCGTCGCGGGTAATGAGGAATTGGTCGGCACCGCGGGTCATCCCTTCTGGGTGCTTGGGCGCGGCTGGACCGATGCAGTTGATATCACTGCGGGTGATCGACTGGTCTCCGATGACGGCAGCGCGCGGGCCGCCGAGTCAGTCACCGATTACGGGTATATCGCCAACCAACTCGTATTCAACCTCAACGTCGGCAATCTGCACACGTATGTCGTGAGCTCTGGCGACGCCAGCGTACTCGTCCACAACAAGACCCCCGAGTGCCAGATACCTGGTGCGGGCAGTAGTCCTGTCGGCACGATTCTGGAATCCCGTGGCGTGCGGGTTTGGATCAACTCCAACGACCACCCGCCGCCACATGCGCACGTCTCTGGCGGAGGCGGCAAGACAAAGATCGGCCAGAACGGCCGGCCGGTCAAGGGGAGCCCGCCGCTTTCGAAGCGACAGCAGGAAGTGATCGACAGCAACCGCAAGGTGATCAGAAAGGCGATCACGAAGTACATGAAGTGGCACAGGCGGGGTGGTCGTTAGCATAGGCTGCACCTAGCTTGAGCGAGTGGGCCGTCGCCTCGAGATCTCTCGCGGCGACGGCCCATCCCCCATTCCCCGGCAGAATGCCTTCTCAGACTCTTCAAGGAACATTATGGTGACCGAAGGCGATCTCTCCTGGATGCTGATGCTGTCCGGGATGGTCGGAGTCGAAATGTCCGAGGCTATGGAGGACGAGCATCTCCGCTTCCAGATTTATCGCCGAACTCTCCGGGATGTGAAAGAAACGGAAGAGGAGCAGGTCCTGGGAATCATCGGCCGAGACTCGGATGCAACTATGGGCGAGGCAGCTGTCGTCGAGTACGTTGATGCGATTGGAGCCACCGAGACGGATTACGAGGCTTTCCGCACAAAGACCCGTAAAATCCTCCAGGCTGTTCCAGAATTTGATTTTCTGGCTCGTCGGGTCGATGAGTGGGAGGTTGCGCTTCGGTCGGCCACTGACGCCGAACGCGTTCTGGAGGCGATCCTTGGCGGAACCGACTGGTTGCAACGCAAACTGGCCAATGAGTCGGTCTCGCGAACTGTTCTGGCGGCGCTGGCTACCGAAGGCCGGACGAAGCGGGTTCGCAACGGCGCCCGGGAACGTTGTGGCACCCTCGGCCTGGCCTGATTCCTGTCCTTTTTCGTGACGGTCCGTCGGTTCATCCGGCGGTCCGTGGCGCCTTGTTTGAGCCGGGGTGGGCAGGCCGACAGCCTGGCTGTCGCGTCGGGTGAGCGCCGGACTCCAGGCGACCGACGGCCGGGCCTCACCCACAGCGGCGCCCAACTTCGGACGACAGCAGTCGACTTACGCAACGCCGCTCAGGGTGGCGGCGGGCTCGCCCGAGCGGCAGGACCGGCCGGCGCGGCGCTCCGACCTGCGGCCGAGCGGGTTACGCCGCGGGCAGGACGCGCCGGCATCGACGGCTAACCTGACGTGGCGTCATGTCGACAACTCCTCGGTGGCGGACCGCTGTGCTGCTCGCCGTGCCCATCGCCGTCCTGCTCTCGCCGGCCGACCCGCAGGCCGCGCTGGCCGGCTTCGATGGCGCGGATCTGGGCTTCGGTGACGTAGGCTTCCCCGTTTCCTGAACGAGGCCGGCCCGGTGCTTTGCGGTGCTGCCGCGAAGCACCGGGCCGGCGGTACCTGTCGACCAGCGACGGAGAGGAGGTCCGGCGATGACCGAGACCGCCTACGCGGAATTCGCCCGCCGCGCTTACGGAAGCCTTGAGCGCCCCACCTACCACGCGATCATGAAGCTACTGGACCGGGATCCCTACCAGGCTCTCCGGTCGGCCTTCCCCGCATCGTGGAGCGTCGAGGACGTGACCGACGAGAACAACGATGTCGGCTCCGCGTGGCGGATCACCTGGGGTGGTGGCGGGGTCGTGCTTCGACTTTCGATGGTCGGGCCGTACGCCACGGCTTTCAGGCTGCATCCCGAGGGCTACGCCACAGGGGAGTGCGTGTTCCCACCAGCCGTGGAAGGCGACGGGGCTGGTCGGAACGAGGAACGGCTGCTCGCCGACGTCGTCGGCGGCGCAGGGTTCGCGCTGCTGTCCAGCAACGAGCTCGGCCGCACGATCCCCCTCCGCCTTGCGGACGCTGACGGGCCCGTCACTCTCTACGAAGCACTCTTCTCGTTCGACTGACCCGATGTCCGTTGGAGGGTGCGGGCGAACCGGTACCGAGCCACGGCCGTCATCGTCCAGAGCCACGGAGGGCCACCAAGCGTCCTCGAACGTCGCCGGCGGTAAGACCGGAAGCACATCGGCCGCAGGGACGAGTCTCCCGTCGAGCTCCGGATTGCCCGATCAGCGGGCACTGATCCACTGGACCAACCCATCGGGGCGCCATCCGAGCTTCGGACGGCGCCCCGACGCGCGGTCACTCCAAGCTGGACCCCTACGGCGACGACTCGGACCACGTCCGCTGGACCATCGAGGACACGGCCCAGGGCACCCTGACCCACAACGTGTCGGGTCCGGACGCCGACCTGGCGGCCACCACCGGCAAGACCGGTGACGTCCAGCTCCAACTGACCAACCTGTTCGGCTCGGTGGTCGTCACCACCGACACCGCACTCAGCAAGCCGGTCGTGCTGGACTTCGACGAGTTCGGCATCCCCCAGGACGGCCAGGCAGGCGTCCGCTACGGCTGGCTCGGCGGCAAGCAGCGCTCCGCCGAGGCCAGGACGGTGACATCCTCATGGGTGCTCACGTGACCGTGGTAGCACGGCGCGGAGAGATCATCGCGGCGTACCCGCACTGATCCGCACCAAGTAGCCCATCATTCAACCGGCGGGGTTGTCGCGTGACGGCAACCCCGCCGGCCATCCGTGCAAGGAGGTAGGGACATGGGACTGTCCATCCAACTGGTGAATACCACGCTGACCGCAGAAATGGAGCGCCAGGCAAAGGGGAAAGGGAAGGGGAAGGAGGGACAGTCAGCCGTGTCCGACATCGTTTCGCACCTACTGGAAGACGGAGAGTTCGAAGCGGTGCTGACCACAGTCGGTCGGGATACCCTTCCGACGCTGGCGCGCATCGACCCCTATGACGACACCGAATTCGACCACTACTTCTGCGAACTGGCCCTCGCCGAGCTCGACCGGGTCGCCGGCCGTCCCCTCTCCGTGGCGGAGAACTCCTTCCTCTCCGAACTCCGCCTGATGTTCCAGCAGGCCCTCTCCGAGCCCGCCTACATCGTTCGCTTCATCGGCGACTGAGCAGGCACGGCGGCAGGAGCTCGGTCACCGTGCGCCGCCTCACCAGCCGATGCACCGTTGGAGGTCTTCGCCCTCGAACCGGCCGGGGCGGTCCGATGCGAGGCGGCCGGGGCGCGACCGGCCCGACAACTCATCGGCCAGTTCCCCGAGCAGGGCGCCTGACGGCGGTGGCCGAACGCGCAGTGGAACGATGACCTGGGATGGGAGGCGGGTTGGATGGGACGGGAAGGATTGCCCCCGGGGTGCTCGGTGGAGGATCTCGTAGCGGCGGCCCATCGGTCCGGGCGGTTCGCCGAGGTCGAGACGGCTGAGGTCGCGGCCGCGCCGGAGCTGGTCAACGTCCGGTCGGAGACCCTGTCGGTGCCAAGCGAAAGGACCACGGAAGTGGCCGTAGCTGTCGAGGCGGCGGCGACGGGCATTCCGTCGCCGCCGCCCCCCGTCGTCGTACCCGTGAAGGGCCCGCAGGACCGAGCTACCGCAGTTGTCGCGGGTCGGCACGATGCCATCGAGCCGAAGCGGAAGGGTCGATTTCGGCCAGTTACGCCATTCATGTAGGCACACATTCACATCTTCGACATTCTGACCGCACCCACTGCCAGACCTACGACGAGGAGAAGGTCATGCGTCGAATCGCAGCCATCGGCACCGGGGCGGCACTACTCATGGGAGCGGGGCTGATCGCCGCGCCGTCGGCCTCGGCGATCTCCTACTGCGTCACCGACCAGGGCCAGACCTGGGGCTCCGTCAACTGCCGGACCAGCGCGCCGAAGAACCACTGGCAACTCGTCCTGATCTGTGAAAGCGACAGCGTCAAGGGCATCCGACAGACGGTCAACGGCCGCTGGCACACCGGCGACGGCACCGACATCCTCTACTGTCCCAAGGGCTACAGCGCCGCCCTCACCAACGTCAACAGCGACAACTGACGGCGAGGACGGCCCTGAGCGGCTTCCCGGACAGGTCCGGCCCGCCGACCGACTGACCTCAGGCCGTCCGACGGTCCGCCGGGCAATCCGGCGGACCGTTCGGCCTTCCGTACCGTGATTCAGTCGAGGCGAGCAGCCTCCAGCGCCCGGGAGAGGACGGTGAGGAGGGGGAGGGTGGGGGCAGCGTGGCCGGCTTCGATGGTGCGGATCTGGGCCTCGGTGAGGTCAGCGCGCTTGGCGAGGTCGGCGGTGGAGAGGCCGAGGACGGTGCGGCGCTGGTGGACGGCGCGGGCGAGGGCCGCGGCCGGGTCGCCGTCCGGGTGCGCGGGGAAGTCCTCGATCAGCGGGCGTGCGTGGTTCACCGAATCTCCTCATCGACCCGTGGGGTCGCACAGCCTGACACGCGGTCAGGACGAGCAGGGCGAAGCGGCGGTCAAGAATCCTTGACCGCCGCTTTGTCGTCCGGCTACTTGACGGGGTGCGGATGGCCGAGGTGGGGGAAGGCGGGGAGCAGGTCGGTGTGCGGGGGGATGTGGTCACTGGTGATCTTGCCACCGGAGACCATGGTGAGGCGGGCCGAGGTCACGTCGTCGACGAGGGTGCGGCCGTTGGGGTAGGCGGCGGGGCGGGAGCGGTCGTAGCGGAGGATGTCGGGCAGGACGAGCTTGAGGGTCTCGGTGGCGGCCTCGGTGGTGTAGTCCCCGGCATGCTGGAGGACGGCCGTCCAGGCCTCGCGGTAGGTGTCCCAGTCGTCGGCCGGCTCGCCGGCGTTGTACGCGTCCTTCACCTCCTCCTTGTTGAAGTAGGCGGTGAGGGAGGGGTGCGCGCCACGGTCGACGGAGAGGAGCCGGCCGCCCTCGCGGACGCTGACCCGGCCCCAGACGCCGATCGTCGGGTCGGGGCCGAGGTCGGCGTCGGGGACTTCGAGGGCGATGCCGAAGATGTTCGCCTCGGCCATCGCGTCCTTGCCGGTCCAGGTGAAGTCGTTGACGATCCCTTCGAGGTCGGCGAAGAAGGGGTCGCTGCGCAGTCCGACCGAGAGCTTGCAGCCGTCCGTCTCGACGACGTCGGGCGCGTCACCGAAGGCGACCGGGACGGCGGAGAAGAGGACGTCGCCGGCGGGTTCGTGCCGCTGGGCGGCGGTGCCGGTCGCGCGGTGGACGGTGACGCTCTGTCCGCCGGTGCTGGGGGCGGAGAAGGTGAAGGAGTAGGCGACGTCGGCGCGGTGGTCGCCGTCACTGTCGATGTTGATCCGGTAGACGGCCTGCGGGTGGAACTCGGCCGCCCGGGTGGGGGCGTAGGGGTTCACGTTCATGATCAGGACGGTCCGCCCGGACGCGTCGGCGGCCGGAAAGGCGAACAGGTCGGTCAGGTCGAGCCGCGCGTCGCCTCGGGGGGAGCGGAGGTTGGGGCCGCTGAGGTGGTGGGACATGGGACTGTCGTAACAGCGCCCGCCCGGGCCGGTCCCGACGACACCCGTGCGGAGCGCGGCTGTCCGCTGATCAGCGGACAGCCGCCACCCCGCGCACGCCCGACCCGGAACGGACCGGCTCAGAGCACACCGACCCGGAACGGCCCGCCCCGGAACGCACCGACCCGGAACGGACCGACCCGGAGCGCACCGCCCCGGAACGGACCGGTCCCGCGCTACGGCGTCTCCGCCCGGATCTCGTCCAGCGACTCCCCCAGCACCCCCTTGGCCCGGGTGAACCAGTCCGCGATCACCGCGATCTCGTCCGGCGTGTAGTCGGCGAACAGCGCGCCGATCCGCTCGTAGAACGGGCCGTAGACCTGGAGGATGCGCGCCTGCGCGTCCTCCGCCATCACCACCCGCACCCGGCGCCGGTCGGCCGGGTCTGCCTCCCGGCGCGCGTACCCGGCCTTCTCCAGCCGGTTGAGCACCCCCGTCACGGCGCCGGTGGTCAGCTGCGCCCGCTCGGCGAGGTCGCCGGCGGCCAGCGCCTCGCCGGCCATCGCCGCCTCGATGACGAAGCCGAGGCAGGTCAGGTCGGTGACGTTGAGCCCGAGCCGGGCGGCGATGTCCTGCTGGCCGAACTGCGCCAGCGCGATCATCCGATCCATCGCGTACAGCGCCTGCTCGGGCGTCGCCTGGGGGCGCGGCTTGCCCTTCACCCGGTATCTCCTTAGCATCTAAGTAACTTATCTCGTGAGATAAATGGCCTAGGGTCGTTCATCACCACCCGCCCATCACACCAAACGAGGAGACATGAGCGCACACGGCGACCACGACATGGGGCACACCATCGCCGGCTGGACCGGCTCCGTCATCGCGATCCTCGGCTTCACCGTCGCAGGCGCGGCCCTCATCCTCGCCTCACCCGCCGTCCTCTGGCTCGGCGCACTGCTCGTCGCCCTCGGCGCCCTCGCCAGCTGGCTGCTCCACCTCGCCGGCCGGGGCAAACCCACCGGGCCCCGCCCACCGCACCTCCAGCACTGGCGCACCCCCGACCCGGCCGGCCGCCGAGGCCACCCCGACTGCCTCGGCTGCCGCCTGGTCGGCCGCGCCCCCGACTGCGCCCCGACCCCGACCCCCGTGCGGGACCGGCAGCGCGTCGAGGCCTGAGCGCCTGCGCCGACCACCCTCGCTCCTCAAGCGGACTTGAGGTCAAGGGCGGGCGGACCGGCACTGTCCCCGTCCGGTACGGCTCCAGGCGCGCCAGACCACCGTGGCCCGCTCCGGGGCCGCGGTGGCGGATGGCGCCGGGTCAGACGGCGGTGCCGTTGGTGGCGGGGGCGGTGGGTGGGGTGGCGGCGCCGGCGGTGGTGCCGAGGGTGTGCTCGACCTTGGCGACGGCGGTGCGGTACTGCACGGAGGCGAGTTGGGAGGAGTCGCCGTCGCGCTGGTAGAAGGCGAAGGCCAGGCCGACGGTGCCGAAGCGTTCGATGCCGACGAAGGCGTTGAGCTGGACGCCGGCCAGGGTGCCGTCGAGGCGGACGGCGGGGGCGTCCTGGCGGTCGCCGAGGGTGATCGGGGTGACGGTGAAGGTCACCGTGTCGTCGGTGCCGGCGTCGAAGGTGATGGTGTGGCAGTTCTTCAGGGCGTCGGTGGCGGTGTTGACGTCCGTGGTGAGTTTGGCCGGGTCCTCGGCCGTGAGGGCCTCGGCTACCATCGGGTTGCCGTCCTGACCGTCCAGTTCGACCTCGACGTGCGGGGTCGAAGGGCCGGGTTCGCCGGTGTGCATGGTGATCAGGGCGCTGAGGGCGTCGCAGCCACTGGCCGGCGTCGGGTTCTCCTCGGGGCCGGGGCTGGCCGTGCTGGGGACCTCCGTGAAGCCGGGCCCGACGTCGTCGACGGTGAGCAGCGCCGACGTGAGCTGATCGGTGGAGGGCAGGTCCTGGGTGGGCGCCACGGCCGTGGCGAGGTGGGCCGGGCCGAAGGTGACCGCCGCGAGGAGGGCTGCGGCGGTGAGGGCGCTAAGAGGCCTCGGGAGATGCATGGATTGGCCCCCGGTCGAGAGTTCGGGCAGGGACAGATCACCAGTCTCCCACCGGGGCCGGGGCGGGGCGCGCGGGGAGCCGGATTGCGCGGGAAACCCGCAGGTCAGGGCCGGTCCGACGGCAGCGCTTCGATGGTCTCGGCGAGCCACTGCACCCAGAAGGCCTCCAGGCCGATGCCGGCCCGCAGCACGGCGTGTTGGAGGCGGTTCTCCCCGTCCGCCGCCTCGACCGGGAAGTCGTGCCGCTCGATCTCCAGGTAGTCGTCCAACTGCGCGCGGTGCAGCGTCAGATGGCGCTGCAGCTCGGCCGCCAGGCCGTCCGTGCCGACCACGGCGGCGGCGCGCAGCCGCAGCAGCAGCGGTTCCCGGACCGCGCGGGGCGCGGCGCCCTCGGCCGTCCAGCGGGCCAGTTCGGCGCGGCCCTCGGACAGGACCTCGTACTCCTTCTTCTGCCCGCGGACGGGGCCGGACGGCTGGAGGGCCCGGATGTGTCCGGAGGCCTCCAGCCGGCCCAGTTCGCGGTAGATCTGCTGGTGGGTGGCGGGCCAGAAGAAGCCGATCGACTTGTCGAAGCGCCGGGTCAGCTCCAGCCCCGAGGACGGCTTCTCCAGCAGGGCGGTGAGGATGGCGTGCGGCAGCGACATGCCGTCGATCCTAGGGTCCGTCGGAGTAGGTCGGCCTTAGGGCCCGTCGGGGCAGGCCGGGATCCCGTCGCCGGTCGGGTCAGAGCGTCGCGGCCAGTTCGGTGCCCTGCTTGATGGCCCGCTTGGCGTCGAGTTCGGCGGCGACGTCGGCGCCGCCGATGAGGTGGACCTCCAGGCCGCGCTCGCGCAGCGCGTCGTACAGGTCGCGGCGCGGCTCCTGGCCGGTGCAGAGCACCACGGTGTCGACGGGCAGCAGCTGGCGTTCGCCGTCCACGGTGAAGTGCAGCCCGGCATCGTCGATCAGGTCGTACGTGGCGCCGGCGACCATGGTGACGCCGCGGTGCTTGAGCTCGGTGCGGTGGATCCACCCGGTGGTCTTGCCGAGCCCGGCGCCGACCTTGCCGGTCTTGCGCTGGAGCAGGTGGACCGTGCGCGGTGGTGCGGGCCGTTCGGGGCGGCGCAGTCCGCCGCGCTCGCGGTAGTCCGGGTCGATGCCCCACTTGGCCTGGAACACGGGCGGGTTGAGGCTCGCGGCGTCGCCCCGGTCGGTGAGGAACTCGGCGACGTCGAAGCCGATGCCACCCGCCCCGAGGATGGCGACCCGTTCGCCGACGGGTGCGCCGTCGCGCAGCACGTCGAGGTAGCCGAGCACGCTGGGGTGGTCGACTCCCGGGATGTCGGCGGGAGTTCGCGGGGTGACGCCGGTGGCGAGGACGAGTTCGTCGAAGCCCTCGGCGGCGAGCTGCTCGGCAGTGGCGGCCGCGCCGAGGCGCAGCGTGACGGCCAACTCGGCGAGCCGGGTGCGGTAGTAGCGCAGCGTCTCGTCGAACTCCTCCTTGCCGGGGATGCGCCGGGCGATGTCCAGCTGCCCGCCGACGGCCTCGGCGGCGTCGAACAGCGTGACGTCGTGGCCGCGTTCGGCGGCGGAGACGGCGAACGCGAGCCCGGCCGGTCCGGCCCCGACGACGCCGATCCGCTTGCGTGACCGCGTGGGCGCGAGCACGAGTTCGGTCTCGTGGCAGGCGCGCGGGTTGACCAGGCAGGAGGTGATCAGGCCGCTGAAGGTGTGGTCGAGGCAGGCCTGGTTGCAGCCGATGCAGGTGTTGATGGCGTCGGCGCGGCCGCCTTCCGCCTTGGCGACGAAGTCGGCGTCGGCGAGCAGCGGGCGGGCCAGCGAGACCAGGTCGGCGCAGCCTTCGGCGAGCAACTGCTCGGCGATCTAGGGGGTGTTGATGCGGTTGGTGGTGACCAGCGGGATGCCGACCTTGCCCATCACCTTCCTGGTCACCCAGGCGAACGCGCCGCGCGGCACGGAGGTGGCGATGGTGGGGATGCGGGCCTCGTGCCAGCCGATGCCGGTGTTGATGATGGTCGCCCCGGCGGCCTCGACGGCCTGGGCGAGCCGGACGACCTCGTCGAGGGTGGAGCCGCCGGGCACCAGGTCGAGCATGGAGAGGCGGTAGACGATGATGAAGTCCTCGCCGACCCGTTCGCGGACCCGGCGGACGATCTCCACCGGGAAGCGCATCCGCCGCTCGTACGGGCCGCCCCACTCGTCCTCGCGCCGGTTGGTGGCGGCGACGATGAACTCGTTGATCAGGTAGCCCTCGGAGCCCATGATCTCGACGCCGTCGTACCCGGCGCGGCGGGCGAGTTCGGCGCAGCGGGCGAAGTCCTCGATGGTCTGCTCGACCTGTGCGGCGGTGAGCTCGTGGGGGGCGAAGGGGCTGATCGGGGCCTGGAGGGCACTGGGGGCGACCAGGTCGCGGTGGTAGGCGTAGCGGCCGAAGTGCAGGATCTGCAGGGCGATCCGGCCGCCGGCGGCGTGCACGGCGTCGGTGACGACGCGGTGGCGGTCCGCCTCGGCCTCGGTGGTGAGCATCGCGCCGCCCTCCCAGGGGCGCCCGGCCTCGTTGGGGGCGATGCCGCCGGTGACGATCAGGCCGACGCCGCCGCGGGCGCGCTCGGCGTAGAAGGCGGCCATCCGCCGGTAGCCGCCGGGGGCCTCCTCCAGGCCGACGTGCATCGAGCCCATGATCACGCGGTTGGGTAGGGTGGTGAAGCCGAGGTCGAGCGGGCTGAGCAGGTGCGGGTAGCGGCTGCTGCCGGGGGCGGTGCTCATCGACGTGCTGATCGACGTGCTCATCGATGTCTCCTGGGGGGCGGCGGGGTCGGTGTTACCGCACAGTAGGGGACGCCGGTGGGATGTGCAACTAGTTGCATAAGAGTGCCGGCAGGGGCGGCGGCGGGGATGACGACGGGGTGCCGCCCCGGCTCCCCGATTCACGCCAACTCTGCCCAAGGATCCGCGTATTGTCGCATTGACATCATGGGCATCTGGGAGGGGACGGCCGTGCGGGGTGGCTCGATAGCCGTGATCGGCGGCAGCATCGCCGGAAGCGCCTTCGCCGGGGCCGCCGCCCGGCTGGGGGCGGACCGGATCGTGGTCCTGGAACGCAGCCCCGGCCGCCTGGAGGACCGCGGCGTCGGGATCTGCATCCACGACGACCGCTTCGCCGAACTGGTCCGCGCCGGCCACCTCGCCGAGGGCGTCCGCCGCCACCGCCTCACCGTCCGCCGCTGGGTCACCCGGGACCCGTCCGACGACGGACCGGGCGGGCGCGGGCGGGTGCTCTGGAACCAGCCGATGCCGTTCCACTCCCACCACTGGGCCGTGCTCTGGCAGGCCCTGCGCGAACGGACGCCCGACCGGGTCGAGTTCCGGCTGGGCAGCACGGTCACCGCGGTCGGCGGCGACCGGGACGGCGCCTGGACCGCGGCCGCCGACGGCACCCGCGAACCGTACGACCTGGTGATCGGCGCCGACGGCTACCGCTCGGTGGTCCGCGCGGCCGTCTGCCCGGAGGCCCGGCCCGAGTACGCCGGGTACGTGTGCTGGCGCGGCAGCTACGACACCGCGCTGCTGGCGGAGCTGCCCGGGGGCGCCGGGGCCTGGCCGGAGGACGAGTGCGCCACCGTCTGCTACCCCGGCGGCCAGGTCGTGATCTACCGCATCCCGGGTCTCACCCCCGGCAGCACCCAGGCGAACTGGGTCTTCTACGCGCCCACCCCCGCCTGGCTGCGCCTCGACGGCCCGACCAGCATCCCGGCGGGCACCCTCACCGACGCCCAGGTGGACGAGCTGCGCCAGCTCGCCGAACGGCACCTGCCGCCGTACTGGGCCGCCCTGGTCACGATCACCCCGCGCGAGCGGACCTTCCTGCAGCCCGTCTACGACCTGGAGACCCCGCGCCGCACGGCCGGGCGCCTGCTCCTCGGCGGGGACGCGGCCACCGTCGTCCGGCCGCACAACACCAGCGGCGCGGTGAAGGCACTGCAGGACGCGCACGCCTTCGAGCGGGCAGGGCAGGCGGGCGGCGGGTCCTGGTCGTCGCTGCTGGCCGGGTACGACCACGAGCGGGGCGCGGTCGGACGGGAGCTGGTGGAACTGGGCCGACGGCTCGGCCGGGCGCAGGTCGCCGCGGCGCCCGACTGGTCGGCCATGGACGAGCCGGCGATGACCGCCTGGTGGCGGCAACAGCTCACCGGCGGCGGGGGTTTCGGCGGCCACGCCCTCGGGCCGACGCCGGACGGGCGGCCCGCGTGAGCCGCCCGCCCGGGGCCGGTCCGGCCGATCCGCCGAAACCCCGTCAGATCACCCGCAGGGATCAGACGTTGACGCCGTAGTCGGTCGCGATACCGCGCAGACCGGAGGCGTAGCCCTGCCCTATCGCGCGGAACTTCCACTCCGCGCCGTTGCGGTACAGCTCGCCGAAGACCATCGCGGTCTCGGTGGACGCGTCCTCGCTGAGGTCGTAGCGGGCGATCTCCTGGCCGTTGGCCTGGTTCACGACCCGGATGAACGCGTTGCGGACCTGCCCGAAGTTCTGCAGCCGGGCGTCGGCGTCGTAGATCGACACCGGGAAGACCACCTTCGCCACGTCGGCCGGCACCCGCGCCAGGTCGACCTTGATCTGCTCGTCGTCGCCGTCGCCGCCACCGGTCAGGTTGTCGCCGCTGTGCTCGACCGAGCCCTCGGGGCTGTGCAGGTTGTTGAAGAAGACGAAGTGCTGGTCCGAGACCACCTTGCCGAGCGCGTTGCACAGCAGCGCGCTGGCGTCCAGGTCGTAGTCGGCCCCGGTGGTGGTGCGCACGTCCCAGCCGAGACCCACGATCACGGCGCTCAGACCGGGCGCCTCCTTGCTCAGCGAGACGTTGCCGCCCTTGGCCAGCGAAACTCCCACAATGCCCTCCTCGATCTCTCCCTGCGGACGAATCTACAACACTGTAGAGATCACCGGAATCCACCTGCGGTCGGGCCCCACCCCGGGGATTTCTCAGGGGCTCCACCGGGAACCGACCGTCACCCCGGCCCGCTGGTGCCGATCCACCGGGGCGCCCCGGCCCGGGTGGCCGCCCTAGACTGGCCGTGGATCCTCTGGTCCTTCCCGATCGGCCTTCCCCGATCGAAGCCCCCGCGCGGGAGGTTCCCATGCGTCAGCGGTACAGCTTCCACGCCGACCAGGCCGGGCACTCGGTCACCGTCAACGTCCGGACCGGCTGGATCACCGAGACCGAGCTGCTGGTGGACGGCAAGGAGTGCGCCTTCCACCGCGTCCACGGGCACGGCGTCTACCCGCTGACGCTCTCCGCCCAGCTCGCCGGGGAGCCGCCGCTGCCGCTCTCCGTCCGGCTCGACCGGACGGGTGCGGCCGAGCAGCCGTACGCCTGCGTCCTGGCGGTCGCGGGATCCGAGCACCCGATGCCGGAGCACGCGGCGCGCTGAGACCGCCCGGCCGATGCCCCCTGCCCTTGACGGTCATCACGTCTACCACGACCGGGCGCGTGAGAGCTCGGGCCCGCCGCAGCACTGTCTAAGCGCCGCCCTGATGCTGCGTCAGGATCTCCTCGACCGCCGGGCGGGCGCGCTCGGCGTCCTCGGCGACCAGACCGATCCTGGTCCGGCGGTCGAGCACGTCGGCGACGTCCAGCGCGCCCTCGTGCGTGACGGCGTAGGCGACCTCGGCGCGCGTCACGTCCAGGCCTTCGGCGATCGGCCCGAGGTCGCCGGCGGCCAGCACCTCCCAGGCCGCGCCGCCGTGCCGGGCGAGCAGCGAGCCGGGCGCGCCGGTCGCCGGGAGCGGGCGGCTGTCCCGGTGGGTCGGGGCCCCGACCAGCGGCAGGCGGGCCGTCCAGCAGGCACGGGCCGGCAGGCCGCGCAGCCGGACGGCGGTGTCCACCGCGTCCTCGGCCATCCGCCGGTAGGTGGTGAGCTTGCCGCCGACCACAGTGACCACCCCGGACGGCGACTCCAGCACCGCGTGCTCCCGGGAGATGTCGGCGGTGCTGCCGCCCCCGGTGTCGATCAGCGGCCGCAGCCCCGCGTACGCGCCGCGCACGTCCGCCCTGGTCAGCGCGGTGCTCAGGGCGGCGTTGACGGTGTCGAGCAGGAACGCGAGCTCGCCTTCGGTGGGCACCGGCTCGTCCGGGATCGGGCCGGGCGCGTCCTCGTCGGTCAACCCGATCGCCACCCGGCCGAGCTGCTGCGGCAGCGCGAAGACGAAGCGGCTGGTCGAGCCGGGCACCGGCACGGTGAGCGCCGCGGTGGGGTGGCCGAGCGCGGCGGCGTCCACCAGGAGGTGGGTGCCCCGGCTGGGCCGCAGCTTGATCGACGTGTCCACCTCGCCCGCCCAGACTCCGGTGGCGTTGACCACCGCGCCGGCCTCGACGGTCAGCGACTGCCCGGTGAGCGTGTCGGTGAGCCGGGCGGAGGTTCCCGTCACGGACTCCGCCCGCACCCGGGTCAGCACGGTGGCGCCGTACTGCGCCGCGGTCCGCGCCAGTGCCACCACCAGCCGCGCGTCGTCCACGAGTTGGCCGTCGTGCGCGACCAGCGCGCCGGACAGGCCGGCCGTCCGCACGCCCGGCACCAGCTGCCGTGTCCGCGCGGCGTCGATCCGGCGCACCCGGGGCAGCAGCGCGCCCGGCGTCCCGGCGCTGAGGCGCAGCGCGTCCCCGGCGTGGAAGCCCACCCGGATCAGCGAGGCCTGCCCGGGGCGCAGCAAGCCCGGGAGCAGCGGCACCAGTTGGGGCAGTGGACGGATCAGGTGCGGGGCGGTGCGGGTCATCAGCACGCCGCGCTCGACGGCGCTCTCCCGGGCCACCCCGATCCGGCCGGAGGCGAGGTAGCGCAGGCCGCCGTGCACCAGCTTGGAGCTCCAGCGGCTGGTGCCGAAGGCCAGGTCGCGGGCCTCGACCAGCACCGTGCGCAGGCCGCGCGCGGCGGCGTCCAGGGCCACCCCGGCGCCGGTGACGCCGCCGCCGATCACCAGCAGGTCGAAGCGCGGGCGGTCCCCCAGTGCGTCCAGCTCCCACCGCCTCCGGGCCGCGTCGAGTCGGCTGGAACCGGCGAAGGGGCTGGCGGAGGAAGCAGCGGGCGTCGAGGTCATGGCGCGAGGTATCCGTTCAGCGCGGTGGCCAGTTCGCGCCGCCAGGCGGCCTCCGGCAGCAGCGAGGCCACCATGCGGTGCGACTGGACGGTGGACTGGGCGATCAGCAGGACCATGGCGGCCAGTTCGACCGGCTCGCCGGCTCGGATCGAGCCGTGGGCCTGCCCCTGTTCGATGCCGGCGCGCAGCGCCTCCAGCAGGCCGCGCTGGCTGGTGCCGAGTCGCTCGACGACGTACTCCAGCAGCAGGTCGGAGTCGGAGGAGCGCAGCAGCGCGCCGAGCACCGGGTGGTCCCGCAGCCGGACGGCCACCTCGACGACCCCGTCGACGAAGGCCTCCCGGTCGATCGGGGCCCCACCGCCGAACTCCAGGACGACGCCCTCCCGGGTGGCCTGGATCTCCCGGGTGAGCAGCGCGCCGATCACCGCCCGCACGTCCGGCCAGCGCCGGTAGACGGTCGGCCGGCTGACCCCGGCGCGGCGGGCGATCTCCGCCAACTGCGTTCGGCGCACGCCGAGATGGACGATCAGGTCGGCAGCGGCGTCCAGGATCGCGTCGTCGGTGCCGCGGGGCACCTCGTCGGTACTGCGGGGCGCCGGGGCCGCCTCGGGGGGCTGCGCGGCGCTGCGAGGCTCGGCGTTACTACTTGACATGATGTGTGAAACTGTAACGCATGGCACCTGAGACGCAAGCGGGACCGGCCGACGCCGCGCTGCCGCTCCCCCCGATGAAGTGGGACGCCTGGGGCGACCCGGCCCTCGCCAAGGAGCTGTCCGCGGACATCAAGGGGCTGCTCGCCGCCGCCCTCGGCGTCACCGGCGACGCCGCCCCCGGACCGGCCGCGGACGAGGTCGTGCTGCACCCCTCGCGGATCTCCGCCGACGACCTCAAGGCCCTCGCCGCCGCCGTCGGCGAGGCCCATGTCAGCGCCGCCGACGCCGACCGGCTCCCGCGCGCCGGCGGCAAGTCCACTCCCGACCTGCTGCGCCGCCGCAGCCGCGCGCCCCAGGACGCGCCCGACGCCGTCGTCCTGCCCGGCGACGAGCAGGAGATCGCCGCCGTCCTCGCGCTCTGCGCCGAACGCCGCATCGCCGTCGTCCCGTTCGGCGGCGGCACCAGCGTCGTCGGCGGCCTCGACCCCGAGCGCGGCTCCTTCACCGCCGTCGTCTCGCTCGACCTGCGCCGGTTCGACCGCCTCCACGACCTCGACGAGACCTCCGGCGAGGCCGTCCTCGGCGCCGGCCTCACCGGCCCGGCCGCGGAGGCCCTGCTCGCCGAACGCGGCTACGAACTCGGCCACTACCCGCAGAGCTTCCGCTACGCCACCATCGGCGGCTTCGCCGCCACCCGCTCCTCCGGCCAGGACTCCGCCGGCCACGGACGCTTCGACGAGATGGTCCGCGGCCTGCGCGTCGTCACCCCCGCCGGGGTGCTCGACCTCGGCCGCGCCCCCGCCTCCGCCGCCGGCCCCGACCTGCGCGAACTCTTCCTCGGCTCCGAGGGCACCCTCGGCGTCATCACCGCCGTCCGGCTCCGTGTTCACCCGCTGCCCGCCGTCAAGGCCTACGAGGCGTGGAGCCTGCCCGACTTCGCCACCGGCAGCGCCGCCCTGCGCGCCGTGGAGCAGGGCGGCACCGGACCGACCGTCATCCGGCTCTCCGACGAGGCCGAGACCATGGTCAACCTCGCCATGACCGAGCAGATCGGCGGCGCCCCCGCCGTCAGCGGCTGCCTCGCCGTCACCGTCTTCGAGGGCACCGCCGAACAGGTCGCCGCCCGCCACCGGCTCACCCGCGACACCCTGCTCGCCGCCGGCGCCACCTCCCTCGGCGAAGCCCCCGCCCGGGCCTGGGAACACGGCCGGTTCAACGCCCCCTACCTGCGGGACTCCCTGCTCAGCGCCGGCGCCCTGTGCGAGACCCTGGAGACGGCGACCGACTGGAGCCGACTGCCGGAGCTGCGCACCGCCGTCACCCAGGCCCTCACCACCGCCCTGCCCGGCGCCCTCGTCCTCTGCCACATCTCGCACGTCTACCCGACCGGCGCCTCGCTCTACTTCACCGTCGTCGCCGCCCTCGGCGAGGACCCGCTCGCCCGGTGGGCCGTCGCCAAGCGCGCCGCCTGCGACGCCATCGTCACCGTCGGCGCCACCATCACCCACCACCACGCCGTCGGCGCCGACCACCGGCCCTGGATGACCGACGAGATCGGCGAGTTGGGCGTGCGCATCCTGCGCGCCGTCAAGGCCGAACTCGACCCGGCCGGCATCCTCAACCCCGGCAAGCTGATCCCATGACCGGCCCGAGAACCGTCCACCGGGTCGCCGTTCTCACCAACCCGGCGGCGGGCGCCGGCCACGCCGCACCCGCCGCCCACCGGGCCGTCGCCCGCCTGCGCACCCTCGGCCTCGACGTCGACCGGCGCGCGGGCCGCGACCCCGAGGACTCCGTCCGCCTCGCCCGCCAGGCCGTCGCCGACGGCGTCGACGCGGTCGTGGTGGTCGGCGGCGACGGCATGATCAACCTCGCCCTGCAGGCCGTCGCCGGCACGGCCTGCCCGCTCGGTGTGATCCCCGCCGGCACCGGCAACGACCACGCCCGCGAATACGGCCTCCCGCTCGGCACCCCCGAGGCCGCCGCCGACGTCGTCGCCGCCGGACGCACCCGGACCGTCGACCTCGGCCGGGTCACCGCCGCCGACGGCACCACCCGCTGGTACGGCTCCGTCCTCGCCACCGGCTTCGACTCCCTGGTCAGCGACCGCGCCAACCGGCTGCGCTGGCCCCGCGGCCGGATGCGCTACAACCTGGCCATCCTCGCCGAGTTCGTCAACCTGCGCCCCCTGCCCTTCCGCATCACCCTCGCCGACGGCACCGTCATCGAACGCGACCTCACCCTGGCCGCCGTCGGCAACACCCGCAGCTACGGCGGCGGCATGCTGATGTGCCCCGCCGCGCTCCCCGACGACGGCCTCCTCGACCTCACCCTCGTCGCCGCCATGCCCCGCCTGCGCATCGCCCGCTTCTTCCCCACCCTCTTCAAGGGCACCCACACCACCCACCCCGAGGTCACCACCCACCGCACCACCTCCCTGCGGATCGACTCCCCCACCATCACCGCCTACGCCGACGGCGAGTTCATCGCCCCGCTCCCCGTCGACGTCACCGTCGACCGAGCCGCCCTCCACCTCCTGGTCCCCTGAACCGCCCGACGTCCCGACCGCACCCGGTCCGGCGCGCCACCCAACGCGCCGGGCCCCGAGGACCATTGCGGGCTCGGCTTCGGCCATGGGGCTCAGCCGGTCAGCCGGCGGCGCCAGAGGAGGGGGCGGATCTCGATGGCGTGGGACGGGTCGGCGTTCCAGACTGCCGGCAGGCCGGCGTCGGTGAGGGCGGCGACGACCTCGTGGCCGATGGCGGTGGTGGTCAGCGGGGAGGCGTCGAAGCCACCGTAGCGGAGGCTGAGGCCGTGGCCGGCGGCGGCGGAGTCGGTGCCCTGGGTGTGGAAGTAGACGTAGCCGTGGGCGTCCGGCGCTGCGGCGGCGGCGATCTCCGCGTCGCCGCAGGAGCGGCAGCAGGCGAAGTGCTCCCGCGCGGTGAGGCCGGCCGCCGTCAGGGCGGCGAAGGCGCGGGTGAGGCGTTCCGGGTCGGTCTCGCCGATCCAGCCGGTCTGCTCGCCGACGCGCTCCAGCCAGAGCCGGTCGGCGAGTTGCTCGGCCTGGTCGCGGGAGAGCGGGCGGTGATCTCCGGAGACGAGGTAGTCCTCGGCGAGTCCGGCGAGCTCGGCGCGGGTGGTGTAGCCGGCGGCCAGGGTGAGGCGCAGCCGGTCCTCCAGGTGCCCGAGGTCGGCGGCGGGCAGGTCGAGCGGCGGGGCGGGCTCGGGCCGCGGGCCCAGGTCGAGCGGCTGCCAGTCCAGTCCGTCGCCCCAGCCCGGCTCGCGCCGCGCCCAGCCGGTGATCGCGGCGATCACCGGATCGGGCCCGTCCGTCCGCACCTCGAAGTGCCGGGCGGCGGAGCCGTCGCGGTGTTCGAGCGTGTAGTCGCCGCCGTCGGCGTGCCACACCTGGATGAAGACCTCCGGCAGGTCCGGTATCCGCTGCGCGACCAGGAAGCGGTCGCCCTCCGCACCGATCCGCCGCACCAGCCGCGCCAACTCGTCCGCGCCCACCCGAAGGTGTCGCGTCCCGTCGTTCTCCTGCACCCCGATCGCCAGCATGTGGATCACCCAAGCACACGCCACTGACACCGGAGCATCAACAGGGACGACCGACCGGCCTCAGCCCGTCTGCTCGCGGCGGAGGCGGAACAGGACGTTGGGGCGCAGCGGACCCTCGGGGGCGTCCGGGTCCTCGAAGTCGTCGGCGGAGTCGGACGTCATCCCGAGGCGGCGCATGACGGCCTGGGAGCGGAGGTTGGTCGCGGTGGTGACGGCGAGGATCTCGGCGAGGCCCAGGGTGCCGAAGCCGTGGGCGAGGACGGCGCGGGCCGCCTCCGTCGCGTAGCCGTGGCCCCAGGCCGCGCGGGCCAGGCGCCAGCCGATCTCGACGCCGGTGAAGGGCAGGCCCTCGTCGACGTCGTCGAGGCCCGCGAAGCCGACGAACTCGCCGGTGGCCCGTACCTCGACGGCCAGCCAGCCGTAGCCGCGCGCCGCGCTCTCGGCCTGGAAGCGCGCCACCGAGGCGTCGCTCTGCTCGCGGGTGAGGACGTCCCCGAGGTGCTCGCGGACCTCGGGGTCGGCGTTCATCGCGGCCCACGGCGCGAGGTCGGTGTCCCGCCAGGGGCGGATGAGCAGGCGGTCGGTGCGCAGTTCGGTCATGTGGGCAAGCCAATGTCAGCCGTCCCCACCGGGGCAACCGCATTTCCCGCGGGCCCCGGCGGCCGGGCCGCCCCCAGATCCCGGCCCCTCAGCTCCCCGGCCTCAGATCCCCGCCCTCAGATCCCCGGCCGCGCCGTGATCCGTCCGGCGTCGATCGCGGCGAGCAGCTCCGCGTGGTCGAGCGCCGTCTGGTCCGCGTACCGGACGGAGAAGTCGGCGATCGCCTCCGCGAAGGTGTCCGCGCCGCCCAGGTAGCCGGCGATGGCGAGGCGGTCGCCGGTGCGGGCGTGGGCGCGGGCGAGGGTACGACCGCACAGGTCGGCGTAGCCGCGCAGGCCGGCCGGAGTCAGGTCGGCGACCTCCACCGAGCCCTTCATGTCGCGCAGTTGGCGGCCGTAGAAGTGGCGCCCGGCGGGGCCGGTGGTCCAGCCGAGGAAGATGTCGCTGGCGGCCTGCATGAGGTGCTGGCCGGTGACGACGCGGCGGCCGCCGTGGTGGGCGGCGACCTCGGCGGCGACCCGGGTGGGCGGCAGGTGCTCCTCCAGGACGGACCGCCCGGCCTCCTTGAGCTGGAGGAACAGCGGGTCGCGGGTGTCCCGGCCCTCCAGCAGGACGATGAAGCAGCGGGTTCCGACGCTGCCGACGCCGACGACCTTCGTGGCCGCGTCGACGAAGCGGTAGCGGTCGAGGAGGAGCCGGCGGTCCTCGGCGAGGGTGGCCCGGTAGTCGCTGAACACCTTGCCGATGTCGCGCAGTCCGGTCTTCTTCAGCGGTTCGATCAGCGGTGGCGCGCTGATGATGCACCGGCGCCCGTCCCGTTCCTCGGTGAGCTTGCCGAAGGCCTGCAGGCTGGTGCGGCGGCGGGCGTGGGCGAGGCCGTCCTCGGCCCGCTTGTGCCGCCCCGGCTTGCGCAGCAGCGGCAGCAGGTCGCCGGTGGCGATCCGGGAGTACCAGACGTCGAGTTCGCCGAGCCCCGCGAGGCGGCGCATCGCGGTGGCGTACCCCTGGACGGCGGCGCGGGCGGCGCGGTGGGCGCGGTCCTCGTCCTGCCCGTTGCCGCGGGCGGCGACGGCGATGCTGGCGGCGAGCCGTTTGACGTCCCATTCGAAGGGGCCGGGGTAGGTCTCGTCGAAGTCGTTGACGTCGAAGAGCAGGGCGCGTTCCGGCGAGGCGTACACGCCGAAGTTCAACAGGTGGGCGTCACCGCAGAGTTGGACGGTGAGGCCGGTGTCGGGGACGGCGGCGAGGTCGGCGGCCATGACGGCGGCGGCGCCGCGCAGGTAGGTGAAGGGGGTGTCGGCCATCCGCCCGTAGCGGATCGGCAGCAGCCGGGCGACCCGGTCCTCGCCCTGGCGCACCAGGACCTCGACCGGGTCCGGCCGGTCGGCGGCGGGGATCCACCGCCCGTGGGCGGAGCGGGAGACGCGGTCGCGGGCGGCCCGGCCGTGCCGGCGACGTTCGGCGGGGGTGGTCATGCGCGGCTCCTCGGTAGACGGGTCGCCGGGGCGACGGGTCGCCGGGACGACAGGTCGCCGGGACGGCGGGTGCATCTCCTCGCGACGCTAGGTCACCGCTGCCGGAGGGCGCACCGCGCACCCTCCGGCACTCGACCGAACGGATGAAACGGATGAACCCGCGTGCTCACTGCACGGTGAAGTCCGCCATCATCGCCATGTCCTCGTGCTCCAGGTTGTGGCAGTGCAACAGGTACGTCCCCCGGTAGTCGGTGAAGCGCACCAGGACCTCGGCCACCTCCGCCGGCCACAGGTCGACGGTGTCCTTCCAGCCGGCGTCGTACGGGCCCGGGTCCCTGCCGTTGCGGGTGAGCACCTGGAAGGGGTTGAGGTGGACGTGCACGGGGTGGTGCAGGTCGGTGGAGAAGCGCCACCGCTCGATGCTGCCGAGGGCGGGCCGGGCGAGGTCGCGTCCGGGCTGGTACGGGTCGTCGTTGATGGTCCAGCCGTCGTCGCGGCTGCGGCGGAATCTGAAGTGGCGGGTGGCGACGGCGGCGGAGGCGTCCAGGGCCTCGACGGCGGACAGCTTGTCGGGGACGGTCGAGTCGTCGCTGACCTGCCGGGAGGAGACGTCGAAGCGCATCACCTCCGCCGTGCGGCCGCTGCCGAAGCGGTTGACCAGGCGCACGGAGGTGCCCGGGGCGTAACGGGAGAAGTCGACGACGAGGTCGAAGCGCTCGGCGGGGGCGATCTCCAGGGCGTCGTGGGTGACCGGGGCCGCCAGCAGCCCGCCGTCGGAGCCGATCTGGACGAGGGCGTCGCCGCCGGAGGGCTGCGGGTCGAGTTCGAGCCGGTAGAGGCGGGCGTTGGAGGCGTTGAGCACGCGCAGCCGGTAGCGGGCGCGGTCGACGTCGAGGCGGGGCCAGGGGGCGCCGTTGACCAGGATGACGTCGCCGAGGACGCCGTTCATGTAGTCGTCGGTGACGCCGGGCACGGCGAGGGCCGCGTCGGTGGCGGGGTAGTGGAAGGAGCCGTCGGCGGCGAAGGCACGGTCGGCGAGCATCAGCGGGAGGTCGCGTTCGCCCTTCGGCAGCGGCAGGGCGTTCTCCTCGTCGTCGTGGACGAGGTGGAAGCCGGCCAGGCCGCGCCAGATCGCGGGGCCGGTGAAGCCCATCCGATGGTCGTGGTACCAGAGGGTGGCGGCGCGCTGGTTGCCCGGATAGGTGTGGGTGCGCTCGCCGGTGACGGTGTTTCCCGTCGCGTGCTGCATGCCGGGCATCCCCGACATGCCCTGGTCCGCGCCCGCACCCGAGGAGCCGACCGGCAGCAGCAGGTCGATGGGGTAGCCGTCGCTGTCGGCCGGGGTGTGGCCGCCGTGCAGGTGGACGACGGTCGCCACCGGCAGCTCGTTGCGGTGCTTGACCACCGCCGCCCGGCCGGACCGGGTGACCACGGTCGGCCCGGGGAAGGTGCCGCCGTACGTCCAGGCCTCGGTCCTGACGCCGGGCAGGATCTCCAGCTTGGCGACCTGCTGGGTGATCTCGTAGTAGTCGGTCGTCCCGTCGGTGCGCACCGGCTGGAGCACCGCCGGCACCGGCAGCGGGACCTGGAAGGGCTCGGGCAGGGCGAGGTCGCTGCTGAGTAGCCGGCCGGGGCGGCCCTCGGCGAGCAGCCGGGCGGCCGCGGGGACGGTGACGGCCGCCAGCGCGCCGGCGCCGAGGACGGAGGCTCCGAGGCCGAGGAACCGTCGGCGGTTCACTTGACCACCTCCCGCGACCTGGTGGGGCGCGGCAGCCGTCCGCTGCCGTCCGGCACGGGCAGGCTCCCCGCGCGGGCGGGCAGCGGGATCCGCCAGGCGCCGACCAGCCCGAACAGGACGCCGCTGACCAGCAGCACGCCCAGGGTGACGTGCACGCCGAGCGCCCGCCCGTAGCCGGCGCCGATCTGGCCGATGACGGCGACGGTCAGCAGGGCGGTGGTCCACAGCGGCCAGAGCGGGCCGCGGCCGGGCCGGCGGACCAGCGCGGCCACCACCAGCTGGCAGACGACGACGGTGGCCAGCATCATCGCGTTGCCCTCGTGGTCCTTGAGCGACTCGTAGGTGCCGTTGAGGAAGCTGCCGGCCAGCATGGCCTGGAGCACGGCCAGGAGGGTCAGGGTGGTCGCGGTGATGCGCAGCAGGATCAGCGGCCAACGGGGCGCGGGGGCCGCGGGAGGACTGCTCATGTCGGGCTACTCTCTGCTTCGGCGGGTCGGTCGGGGCGGGCGAGAGCGTAACTGATCCGACGTCACGATCGGCTCCGACAAAGGGTTCCGGACTTTTCCCACCATCCCATTGCGCCTGCTCGGCCGGGCTTTTGTCACCCGTCCGAGCGAGCCCCTCGTCCGGCCGTCCAGCGGTCCTCGAGGGCCGCCGGCCGGCGGTCCTCCAGCGGGTGCCGCACCCGCCCGAAGACACCCGCAGCAGAACGGAAGGGGGCTCCGAGCAGACGGAAAGGGGCCCCGTCCGGTGTTACCGGCCGGGGCCCCCGAAGGCACCAGGACCGCGGCTACTGCCGGGCGGCGCCCAGCTCCACCGGGCGGGTGCGCAGCAGGGCCCGGGCGGGCAGCCCGGTGGCGCCGAGGCAGAGCAGGACGGCTCCGGCGGCCAGCGGCAGGGCGAGCACCGGCGGGACGTACGGGGAGGAGTTGGCGACGCCCCGGGCGATCGGGACGAGGGCGATCCAGGCGATCGCCCCGCCGACCACCAGCCCGGTCGCGGCGACCAGCAGCGCCTCCCAGCGCATCATGCCGCGCACCTGGCACCGGGTGGTGCCGGCCAGCCGGAGCAGCGCGACCTCGCGGCGCCGGTCGAGGACGGTCATCACCAGGGTGTTGGCGGCGGTGACGGCCGCGAAGCCGCCGAGGACGCCGGCCATCACCTTGTTGGCCCAGGCGTTGAGCTCCATCATCTTGTCGGACTGGGCGACGAACCCGGCCCGGTCGGTCACGGTCGTCCCGCCGGGGCCCGCGAGCCCGGCCAGGGCGGCCGCCACCGCCGCGCGGTCGGCGCCCGGCGCGTCGGCGACCAGCACCTGGCTGTCGTACCCGGCGGTGACGTGCCCGACGACGGCCGCCCGCGGCAGCAGCACCTGGCCGAAGCCGAGCCCGCGGTCGTAGACGGCGACCACGGCGGGCCGCACGGGGGTGCCGTCGCCGAGCCGCAGCGACACCCGGTCGCCGACCTTGGCGTCCAGCGCGTCGGCCAGCGTGACGTCCAGGGCGACGGTGTCGTCGCCGCGGCCGAGGTCGGCGAGCGCGCCGCCGCGCACGCCCAGGTCGAGCACCCGGGACAGCCGGGCCGGGTCGCCGTCGACGCCGAGCGCGGTGGCGGAGGCGAGCTGCTGGCTGTGCTCGTACACCGCGGCGGTGCGCAGCACGCCGACCGCGGCGTCCACGCCGGGCACCTTGGCGGCGCGCTCGGCGGTGCCCGCGGGCAGGCCGGGGCCGGTGGAGCCGACCACGTGGTCGGCGGTGATGCCGTTGCGCACGTTCTCGCCGGTGGCGTGGCTGATGGTGCTCTGGAGGAACAGCAGGGTGCCGCAGAAGGCGGTGACGAGCACGATCGGGGTGATCGCGGAGGCCAGCCGGCGGGCGTTGGCCCGGGTGTTGTCGGCGGCCAGCGAGCCGGGCGCGCCGCCGGCCCGCAGCGGGGCACCGACCACCGCGGCGGCGATCCGGGCCACCCAGGGGCCGAGCAGGGCGACGGCCGTCATGAAGCACATGACCACGCCGAGCGCGGTGTTGGCGGCGTTCATCCCGTCCAGGGCGGCCGCGAAGACGGCGGCGGCCACGCCGCCGGCGGCGAAGACCAGCCCGATGACGGTGCGTACCTTGCCGGGGCGGGCCGGTTCGACGGCGGCCGCGCCGAGCGCCTGGCCAGGGCGCAGCCGGGCGGGGCGGCGGGCGGCCAGGAAGCCGGCGGTCAGCGCGGCGAGGGTGCAGGTGAGGATGGCGGCGAGCATCGGCAGCGGGCCGACGTCCAGCTGCACGCCCGGCGGCACCGCGCCGCGCGCGGCCAGCTCGTCGAACCACCAGTGGGCGAGGGCCAGCCCGGGCAGGATGCCGAGCGCGCCGGCGACCGGCGCGACCAGCACCGCCTCGGTGGCGATGGTGCGGCGGATCTGCCGCGGGGTGGCGCCGATGGCGCGCAGCAGGGCGAACTCACGGGCGCGCTGGCCGGTGGCCAGGGCGACGGTGCTCATCACGACGAAGATCGCGGTCATGGTGGCGTAGCCGCCGAAGGTGCCGCCGAGCCCCATCAGCAGGGTGCGGCCCTCGCCGATGGCGGGCTGCTCGACGGTGCCACGGCCGTCGCCGGTGAAGACCTTGGCGTCGGCGCCGACGGCCTGGCGGACCTGGGCGGCGAGCGCGGCGCGGTCCATGCCCTCGCGCGGCTGCACGGCGATCGCGTCGATCCGGCCGGGGTGGCCGGACAGGCGGTCGGCGGTGGCGTCGGCGAACCAGGCGGTGGGGCCGGCCGATTGGGCGGCGGCCAGGCCGGAGACACGGTAGGCACCGGTGCCGCCGGGGGCGGCGAGGGTGAGGCTCGCGCCGGGCGCGAGGTGGGCGGCACGCGCCGTGTCGGCGTCCAGCACCACCTCGTTCGCGCCGGGCGCGCGGCCCTCGACCAGCTTGTCGGCCGGGCCGGCGATGCCGAGCGCGGCGTAGCCCCGGCCGGTCAGGGCGGGGGTGCCGGCCCCGGCCGGCAGCGGGAAGGCGCTGTCCGGGCGGGCGGCGGCGACGCCGGACAGTGCGGCGATCCGGCTCACCAGGGCGGCGTCCGTCCGGGCCCGCTCGGGGGTGGTCAGCTCCCTGGTCTCGGTGTCCCTGCCGACCTTGACGGAGGTCTTCACCGCCTGGTCGGCCGCGACCACCACCGGGGCGCCGGCGTACCGCTGCGGTGCGACGCCCGCGGTCAGGCCGGTCTGCAGGAGGGCCCCGCAGGCCACCACCACGGCGGCGCCCAGCAGCAGGGCGATCAGGGTGCCCGCGAAGGACGCGGGCCGGAAGCGCACCGAGGCGCGTGCCAGTCCGTTGCTCATGCGCCCGCCCCGTTCCGCTCGGCCGCGAGGTCGTCCTGCTCGTTCCGCCCGATGGCGGAGTCGTTCCGCCCGATGGCGGAGTCGTTCCACTCGGTGGCGAGGTCGTTCCGCTGGTTCATGCCGCGACCCTCACCGGGCGGGCGGTGAGCCGGACCATCCGGTCGGCGACGGCCTGCGGCTCCGGGTGGTGGAGCTCGTCGACGATCGCGCCGCCGGCCAGGAACAGCACCCGGTCGGCGAACGAGGCCGCCACCGGGTCGTGGGTCACCATGACCACCGTCGCGCCCAGGTCGTCCACGGCGCGCCGCAGCAGGCCCAGCACCTCGTGCGCGGTGGTGGTGTCCAGCGCGCCGGTCGGCTCGTCGGCGAACACCACGTCCGGGCTGGTGATCAGCGCGCGGGCGATCGCCACCCGCTGCTGCTGGCCGCCGGAGAGCTGGCCGGGCCGCCGCTTGGCGTGCTCGCCCAGCCCGACCTGGGCCAGCAGCTCCCGGGCGCGGGCGCGGTCCTGGCGCTCGCCGGCGAGCCGCTGCGGGAGCAGCACGTTCTGCTCCACCGTCAGCGACGGAAGCAGGTTGAAGGACTGGAAGATGAAGCCGATCCGGCTGCGGCGCAGCTTGGTGAGCCGGTTCTCGCTCAGCCGGGTGATGTCCTCGTCGCCGAGGCGGATCTCCCCCTGGTCGGGCTTGTCCAGGCCCGCCGCGCACTGCAGGAAGGTGGACTTGCCGGAGCCGGACGGGCCCATCACGGCGGTGAAGCTGCCGTGCCCGAGCGCGAGGTCGATCCCGCGCAGCGCGTGCACGGTCTCGCCGCCGCGGCCGTAGGTACGGCGCACCCCGCGCAGCTCGATCGCGGGCCGGACGCTCTGCCCGGCGTACGGGCCGCCGGCGTACGCCCCGCTGGCGTACGGGCCGGCCTCGTACGGCTCGGTCGCGTACGGCTCGGTCGATGGGCGGTCGTGGCGGCGTGCCATGGGGTGGGCCTTCCTTCGGGGATCGTCGCTGGTCGTCGACGTGTTCCACGCTAGGAAGGACCGGGCTCGCGAACCATGGAGGCCGCTGGCGGACCGGGGGTGGGGATATCCCCACCGCCCTCCGGGGGGCAGCAGCGCGCGCGGGCGTCGCGAGCCCGTAACAGGGCAAGGACCCCGGCTCACACCACGTCGGCGGTGATCCCCTGGTAGGCGGCGCGCAGCTCGGCGAGCACGGGGTGGGCCGGGTCGAAGGCGGTGCCGTCGACCGCCGCCAGTGGGCGGACACCGACGCCCGCGTTCACCGCGAACGCGGCCGCGAAGCGGTCCAGCCCGGACGCCTCCACCGGCTCGCGCGACTGCGGCCCGTCGTACGCTCCGGCCAGCAGCGCGGCGGTGACGCCGGGCAGGCTCGGGCCGTCCGGCCAGACCAGTCGGCGGCCGTCGAGGAAGCCGACGTTCCAGGTGGCGCCCTCGGTCACCCGGCCACTGTCCGGGTCGACCAGCAACACGTCGTCGTAGCCGTCGAGTTGGGCCAGCCTGCGCTGATGGACCAGGCCGAACAGGCCGACGTGCTTCACCTCCGGCAGCTCCCGACGGTACGCCGCCGTCCGCACCCGCAGTGGGCCGGGCGCGGTCGTCGGGGCCGGGCGGGTGGTGACCAGCAGGCCGGGCCTGGCCGGGCCGCCGGGGCGCTCCAGGCCGAGCTCCGGGTCGTACCCGGTCACCCGGACGATCACCGGCGCACCGTCGGCGGGCAGCACCGCGCGGATCCGCTCCCGCGCCGCCACCCGGTCCAACTCGGCGGCGAACAGCGTCCGGCCGTCCCGGACCAGCCGGTCCAGGTGCAGTTCCAGGCCCCGGACCCGGCCCGCCTCGGCGCGCAGGGTCGTGAAGTGCCCGTAGTTCAGCAGCCCCAGTGCGGCCAGCCGCGCCGGGTCGGCCGGCGCGCCGTCGATCTCGATCTCAGCCATCCCCCGAGTCTGCCAGTCCCGGTACCGCCACCGGGGCCGTCGGCGGGTACTGCGGGCCGACCACCGGGCGGCCCGCCGCCCGGGCCGACTGCTCGAACTGCTCGATCTTGTACGCCAGCCCCTCCGGTTCCCCGGCGTCCGACCACCGCCACGCCTCCGCCCACCACTGCGGGCCGCGCACCAGCGGCCGGCCCTCGAGCGCCAGGTGCAGTGCCAGCGTCGACCGCGCGTACTCGCGCACCCAGCCGTCGGCGGCCCGGTAGTCGGGCGTCTCGCCCAACCGCAGCCAGCGGCCCTCGCGGCCGGCCGCGAGCATCGGCACCCAGCCCCGCGCCCGGTCCGCGACCAGCAGGTGCAGCCAGCCGTCCTCCTCGCGCACCTGGTAGCGCGGGAGTTGAGGCATCCGGGCCAGGGCCAGCGAGCGCTTCCAGCCGACCACCCAGAGGCCGCGGCGCAGGTAGTAGCGGACGGAGTGCGGCCAGGTCCAGTGCGCCTCCAGCCGGAAGCCGGGCAGGCCCTCCGCGACGGCCGCCGCGTACACCTCCTCCAGCGCCCCGGCGGCCAGGCCGCGGCCGCGCGCCTCGGGGATCACGTAGAGAGAGGAGACGGCGAGTTGGCCCGGCCCCCTGGTCCAGTTGTCCACAGCCACCGTGCCGGCCACGGCACCGCCCTCGTCCAGCACCCAGTAGCGGCGCCGGTACAACTCGCCGCCGGGCCACTCCCGGCCGCTCTCGCCCAGCCGTTCGCGCCACCGCCGCTCGGCCTCCGGCGCCAGCCCGTCCGGGGCCACCCGCTCCCCCAGCCCACCCTCCGCCAGGGACGCCAAGTCCCAGAGCGCGAACCGCTGTTCGTCCCCCACGGCGACCGCCCTCAGCCGCGGCCCCGCCGCCAGCCGGTCCTGCGCCCGCTCCACCGCCGCATCCCACGACCTCACCACGCGCGCCACGATAGCGGGGCTGCGGGCACTTTCCGTAATCCATCGAACACCGAACGTCAGATCGGATGCGAATCCCGCCGCGCCGTGGCTCGGACCGGAGGTAGGGGAAACCCGACCAGAGGACTCGACCTGACCGTGATGACCACGCTGACCTGCGGCGATGCAATGAAGGAGTGACGAATCGGCAAGACCTTCACGGCAGACGGCAGGCACGGGCGTGGTGCGGCGGATGGCTCCTCGCAGCCGGCTGGGCCGGGGCGTTCCCGCTCCTCTCCGACCTCGGCCCGCACCGCGCCTGGGGCGGCTGCGCCGCCGTCGGCTACCTGCTGGCGGCGCTCGCCGCCCTCCTGCCGCCGCGCCGGGGCCGGCGGCTGTCCGTCGCCCTCGCCCTCGCCGGGGCGGTCGCCGTGCCCCTGGTCGCACTGGTCCTGACCGGCCGGGGACAGAGCGAGGTCGGGGTGATCGAACGCTCCGGGGCACTGCTGCTGCACACCGGCACGCCGTACCTCGCCGAACCGCGGACGGTCGCCGAATACACGCCGTACCTGCCGGGGATGGCGCTCCTCGGACTGCCCCGGGCCCTGCTGGACGGCCTGCCGGCGGCCTGGTCCGGCGGCCTTCCCGCGGCCCCGGCCCGGCTGGTGGGCGACGCGCGGCTCTGGTGCGCGGCCGTGTTCCTGGCCTGCCTGCTGCGCTCCGCACCCGCCGGGCGCCGGACCGCCCTGGCCGCGCTGGCCGCCTCACCGGTGGTCGCGCTGCCGCTCTGCGTCAGCGGCGTCGACCTGCCGATGACCGGCTTCTGCTGGCTCGCCCTCACCCTCGCCGCCCGGCAACGGCCCGTCACCGCCGGGCTGGCCCTCGCCGCCGCCTGTTCCCTCAAGTGGACGGCCTGGCCGGCCGTCGCCGTGGTCACCGCCCTGCTGGCCGCCACCGCCGGACGGCGCCCCGCCCTGCGTGCCGCCGCCGTCGCGGTCGGCGGCACGGCCCTGCTGATCCTGCCCGGCGCGGTGCGCTCGCCCCGGCCGATGCTCCAGCAGGTCTTCGCCTTCCCCACCGGGCGCGGCGACCTGCCCACTCCCGCCGCCAGCCCCCTGCCCGGACGGCTGCTCGCCGACCTCGGCCCGCCCGGCTGGTACGCCGCCGTCGGCCTGCTGCTGCTCGCCGCCCTCGCCCTCGCGGCCTCCCTGCTCACCCACCCGCCCCGGCACGCGGCGGCCGCCGCCGACCGGCTCGCCCTCGGGCTCGCCCTGGCCTTCCTGCTCGCCCCCGCCGGGCGGTTCGGCTACCTCGCGCTGCCGCTCGTCCTCGTCCTGCTCCCCCGGCTCCCGCTGCTCCTCCCTCCGACGCCGAACCCGACGCCGAACCCGAACCCGACGCCGAACCCGAACCCGAACCCGAACCCGAACCCGAACCGAGGTCTCAGCCGCCCATGGGCACCACACTCATCGTCACCAACGACTTCCCGCCCCGCCAGGGCGGCATCGAAACCTTCGTCCACGCCCTCGCCACCCGCCTGCCCGGCTCCGACGTCGTGGTCTACACCTCCGCAGAACCGGGCGCGGACCGCCACGACGCCGCTCTCCCCTTCCCGGTGATCCGCGACCAGGCCCGCACCCTGCTGCCCACCACCCGGGCCACCCGCCGCGCCGCCGAGATCGCCCGTGCCCACGGCTGCGACCGGGTCTGGTTCGGCGCCGCCGCCCCGCTCGCCGCGATGACCCCCGGCCTGCTCCGCCAGGCCGACGGCATCCGCCGCACCGTCGCCACCACCCACGGCCACGAGATCTGGTGGGCCCGCACCCCCGGCGCCCGCCGTCTGCTGCGCCGGATCGGCCGCAGCGTCGACGTCGTCACCTACCTCGGCGAGTACACCCGTGCCCGGATCGCCCCCGCCCTCGGCCCGGACGCCCGGCTGGCGCGCCTGGTGCCGGGCGTGGACCCGGACCGCTTCCGGCCCGCCGAGGACGGCGCGCGCCGGGCCCGGTCCGGGCCGGTGATCCTCTGCGTGGCCCGCCTCGTCCCGCGCAAGGGGCAGGACGTGCTGATCCGCGTCCTGCCCGCGATCCGCCGGGCCGTCCCCGGCGCCACCCTCGTGCTCGTCGGCCAGGGCCCGGACGAGGACCGCCTGCGCGCCCTCGCCCACCGGTGCACCGAACCGGGCACCGTCGAATTCACCGGCGGCCTCGACCACGCGGCCACCGCGGCCCATTACGCCGCTGCCGACGTCTTCGCCATGCCCTGTCGCACCCGCCGCGCCGGCCTCGAAGCCGAAGGCCTCGGCATCGTCTACCTCGAAGCGGCCGCCGCCGGACTCCCGGTCGTCGCCGGCCGCTCCGGTGGCGCCCCCGACACCGTCCTCGACGGCGTCACCGGCACCGTCGTCAACGGCCGCGACCCCGCCGGCGTGGCCGCCGCCCTCACCCGCCTCCTCCTCGCCCCGGCGGCCGACCGCGCCCGCATGGGCGCCGCCGGCCGCCACTGGGCCACCACCCACTGGACCTGGGACGCCTCCGCCCACCGCCTCGCCCACCTCCTCGACCCCGCCCACCCGGTTCCCGCCCGCCCCGTTCCCGCCCGCCCCGTTCCCGACGCCCTCGCCGAGCCCTCCTGACACCCCCCGATCCTGTCAACCATGCTTCACCCGAGGGGAGTTCGAACCCGAGGTCCATCCCCCACCGGCCCGCGGACGACCTCTCCTCCGGGGAGTGAAAGCGATGGGCAGGGCCGCGAAACGGCGATGCCGCCCCGCCGACCGCGTGCGCCCGCCAGGTGCGCCGCCAGCGCACGAAATCCCGAACGCGCAAGGGGCGCAACCCTTTTTCATCATATGAATATTTGCCTTCCGGTTTTCAATCCGACCGGATCACGGAAACCCGAGGAGTACAGCGGAAATCACGAGGAGGTGGGCACGATGCTGGACGTCGAACGATTGCTGGCCGACTGCCTCCAGGACGTTCGCGGCCTTCCGCGGGGAACGGTACCGGTCGATTCCGCGGGCCCCGAATACGAGGCCGCGCGCCGCACCTTCCTGACCGCCGGGCTGTCCGCGCTGCGCGACGACAGGCCGGAGGACGGCTGGGTCCAGATCAACCTCACGCCGGGACCGGCCACTTGGCACCGGACCTACCGCGCCGTCGCGGACACGGCCCGCGACCTGATCGCCGACGGCTCGGCCCGCTCCTTCTTCTTCATGCACAAACCGCCAGGGCTGCGGGTACGGTTCGAGGCCGGCCGTTCGGACACCGAGGAACTGCGCGAGGAACTCGTGCGCCGTTTCCGCGAGGTGGACGGACGGTCGCGGCCGCCGCGGTGCGGAAGGTACGAGCCGGAGACCTATCTCTTCGGCGGCCCGCGGTCGATGCGACACGTCCACGACCTGTTCACCGTCGACTCCCTGGCCTGGCTCGATCACCACGACGCCGTCGCCGCGCCGGGCCGACCGGAGACGGTCGCGGAGTGGCGGTTCTCCCTGTACCTCCTCGGTGAACTCCTCGACGGCCTCGGCATCGTCGGCTGGGAGCACCGCGGGGTCTGGCAGGTGCTGCGGGACGACGTCGGGCGCAACCTGGGCACCGACCCGGACGACGACGCCCGGCGCGCCGCCGACCTGTTCGCCCAGTTCGCCGACCACGCCCGGCGGGACGACCGGCGGGCGGCGCACGCGCCCTACTCGCCGCGGAGGTGGGCGAGGACGGCGAGGACGCGGCGGTTGCCCTCGGTGGGGTCGAGGTCGAGCTTCATGAAGATGTTGCCGCAGTGCTTGACCACCGAGGCCTCGGTGATGGTGAGCCGGGCGGCGACGGCCTGGTTGTTGAGGCCTTCGGCCATGAGGGCCAGGACTTCGCGTTCGCGGGGGGTGAGGCGGGTGAGCGGGCGGTCGGTGGACTGCCGGCGCATCAGGACGCGGACCACGTCGGGGTCGATGACGGTCTCGCCGGCGGCGACCCTGCGCAGGGCGTCGAGGAAGTCGGCGACCTCGCCGACCCGGTCCTTCAGGAGGTAGCCGAGGCCGGCGGGTTGGGCGCCGGCGGCGGCGAGCAGGCGGGTGGCGTACGGGGTGGCGACGTACTGGGAGAGCACCAGGACGGGCAGGCCGGGGTGGCGTTCACGCAGGTCGAGGGCGGCGCGCAGGCCCTCGTCGGAGAAGTCGGGCGGCATCCGGACGTCCGTGATGACGGCGTCGGGCCGTTCCGCGTCGACGGCGGCGGCGAGGGCGCGGGCGTCGCCGACGGCGGCGGTCACCCGGTGGCCGCCGAGGGTGAGCAGCTCGACGAGTCCGGCACGCAGCAGGACGGCGTCCTCGGCGATCACGACCCGGAGCACGGGACCTCCAGCCGCAGTGTGGTCGGGCCGCCCGTCGGGCTCGTCACCATCAGCCGTCCTTTCAGGAGTGCCACCCGGTCGGCGAGTCCCCGCAGTCCGGCCCCGGCGGCCGGGTCGGCCCCGCCGTGGCCGTCGTCGGTCACCTGGAGCACCAGGCGGCCGTCGGCGACGCTCCCGCGGACGGTGATCGCGGTGGCGCCGCTGTGCTTGGCGGCGTTGGTGAGCGCCTCGGTGACGGTGAAGTAGGCGGTCGTCTCGACCGGCGCGGGCAGCCGGCCTGGGAGGTCGAGGTCGGCCTCGACCGGGATGGGGTGGCGCAGCGCGACCTCGGCGACGGCGGCGGCGAGGCCGTGGTCGGTGAGGACCTGGGGGTGGATGCCCCGGACCAGGCCGCGCAGTTGCTCCAGGGCCTGCCGGGCCTCGCCCCGGGCCCGGGCGACCAGCGCCGCGGCCTGGGCCACGGCCGGGTCGGCAGCCGCATCGGCAGCCGGGTCGACGGAGGGATCGGCCGGGTCGGCTTCGCACAGGCGGCCGCGCAGCGCGTGGTCGGCGAGGCCGAGGGTCATGCTGAGCGCGACGAGCTGCTGTTGGGCGCCGTCGTGCAGGTCGCGTTCGATGCGGCGGCGTTCGGCCTCGAAGGCGTCGGCCAGCCGGGCCCGGGAGCGGGTGAGTTCGAGGACCTGCCGGCCGAGGTCCTCGTCGCGGGGCCCGAGCAGGAGGCGGGCGAGTGCCACGTGGGCGGTGGTCAGCAGGGCACCGGCGTAGGCGCAGAGGAGCAGTCCGGCCAGCCCGACGGCGGTGAACGGCAGTGCGGCGAGCGGCCCGGACACCACCCGCCCGGGAATGATCATGACGGTCTCGGGGGCGAGCGCCCAGACGATCGCCGGGGAGACGACCAGGGCGCCGGCGAACAGCAGCACGGCGGTGAAGCCGAGCGCGGCGGCGGCGAGGACGGTCGCGGTGAGCGCGGTGTGGGCGAGTTCGCGCCAGGTGGCGCGCTCGCGCAGGCGGGTCCGCAGCCGGGCGCGGCGGCCGGCTCCGGGCAGCGGGCGGTGCGGGTCGGGGACCGGCACCGGTTCGACCAGCCGCAGCCGCCGCCGTTCGACGGCGGCCACCGGGACGCCCGCGAGGGCCAGGGCGAGGAGGACCAGCAGTCCGACGCCGACCACGGACAGCCCCAGGCCGACCGCCAGCAGCGCCGCCAGGACGACCAGCAGCAGCGGTCCGAGCAGCGCGCCGCCGAGCAGGTACGCCCAGCAGCGCGGCACCCACCGGGTGAACGGGAAGCGCAGCGGGTGGGCGCGCAGCGCGGCCCAGACGGCCACCGGCGGCTGCTCCTCCTCGTTCACCCGGTCACTCTAACGAACCGTCTGACCAGGCCTCGGAACGGCAGCGGCGGTACTGGCGGCAGCGACCGCCGGGCGGGGTCCGGGGCGGGGGCGGGTCAGGACGACGGCGGCGATCACCAGCACTCCGCCCACCAGGGCGTTCCAGCCGACCGGTTCGGCGAGGAAGGCCGCACCGAGGGCGGTGGACCACAGCGGCATGACATAGGTGACCGCGGAGGCCACCGCGGTGCCGGCCGTGCGGACCAGGCCGAGGTTGAGCAGGTACGCGAGGCCGGTGCCGACCGCGCCCAGCACCAGCAGGGCGCCGGCCGCGCCCGCGCCCGGCCAGTGCGGGGCGCCCGCGGCGAACGGCGCGATGAAGGCCAACTCGACGGTGGCGCAGGCGATCTGGACGGCGGAAAGGGTGACCACCGACTCCGGCCGGCCGGAGAGGAAGCGGCGCAGGTAGGCGAAGCCCGCGCCGTAGCAGCAGGCGGCAGCCAGACAGGCGAGGCCGCCGGCGGCCTCGCCGGAGCCGATGCCGCGCCAGACCCCGAGGACGGTGAGCACGCCGACGAAGCCGAGAGCGAGTCCGGAGAGCCGGTGCGCGCCCGGGCGGCGCTCCGCGGGGACGGTGAGGACGGCGAACAGCAGGGTGAACAGCGGGGTGGTCGCGTTCATCACCCCGGCGAGGACGGAGCTGACCCGGGTCTCACCGAACGAGAACAGGGTGAACGGCACGGTGTTGAGGAGCACCGCCAACACCGCCGAGTGCCCCCAGAGCGCGCGGTCGCGGGGAGCGCGCTCGCCACGCAGGACGAGGATCGTCCACAGCGTGACCGCCCCGAGGACGCAGCGCCAGAGCGCCACCCAGAGCGGCGGCACCCCCGCCTCCACCGCCACCTTGATCAGCGCGAAGCTCGCGCCCCAGATCGCCGACAATGCCACGAAGCCCGGCAACCAGCGCCGCACCCCGACCACCTCCCCGTTCGTCCCGTCCCGTTCCGTTCCGTACCGTTCCGGGGCTGTTCCAGGCGTGCGCCCGGCCCGTTCCGTCTGTGTCGTCTGTGTCGTCTGTGTCGTCTGTGTCGTCTGTGTCGTCTGGACAGAGTCTGGCCCGGCGGCGGACCATGAGTCCAACAAGTGGCAGTGCCGGAAGGGTGAGGAAGTCTCATGGCCTCGGAGGTCAACCTGGCCCAGCTGAGGGCCCTGGTCGCGGTCGCCGACGCCGGCGGGTTCGGCGCGGCCGCCGACGACCTGGGCATCAGCCAGTCCGCCGTCTCGCACGCCGTCGCCGCGCTGGAGCGCGTCCTCGGCGCGCCCGTCCTGCTGCGCGGCAACCCGGCCCGGCCCACCCCGCTGGGCGAGCAGATCCTCCCGCACGCCCGCACCGCCGTCGCCTCCGCCGCCGCCGTACGCACCATCGCCACCCGGCACTCCGGCGGCCCCACCGGCACCGTCCGGCTCGCCGCGCCGACCACCGTGTGCCAGGCACTGCTGCCCGGGCTGCTCCGGGACTGGAAGGACGCCTACCCGCAGGTCACCGTCCGGGTCTTCGAGGGCGAGGACGCCGAACTGACCGCCTGGCTGGAGGCGGGCACCGTCGACGCCGCCGTCCTGGTCGACGCGGGCCCGCTCCCGCCCGGGGCGGTCGCGCTCGGCGCCGACTCCATGCACGCGCTGCTGCGCCGCGACCACCCGCTCGCCGGGCAGGAGACCATCCACGTCGCCGAGCTGGAGGACGACGACTTCCTGCTCTCCGAGGGCGGCTGCGAACGCCACATCCGCGAGGCCTACCGCCGGGCCGGCACCCGCTTCACGCCCCGGCACCGCATCCGCGACCTCAACACGCTCATCGGGATGGTGCACGCGGGCGTCGGGGTCTCGGTGATGCCCGCGCTGGCGCTGACCATGGTCCCGGCCGACTGCGTCCTCGTCCCGATCCGGCCCGCCGTCCACCGCACGCTCACGCTCACCGGGCCGACCAGCCGGCCGTGGTCGCCGGCGGTCGGCGGGCTGCTGGCGGCGGTGGGGGCGGCGCAGGGGGTCGGGGCCGAGGTCGGGTCCGGGGCCGTGCGCGGGGTCGGGGCGGCGGCGGGCGGCTGACGGCGCTTTTCGGCGTTCCGTCCCGGAGCTCACCACCACGGCCCTGACCTGGTGCGATGCGCCCGACGGCGGTCGCGTAGATTCGGGGCCGGGCTGACGGGGCGTCCGGTGAGGAGGAGCGGGTGGAGCGGGGGCAGGGGCGGGTCCGGGCGATCCGGGCCATCGGCGCGCCGAGGCCGTTACCATCGCCTCTATGCCGCCGCAGGACCACCCCGACCACGACGAGCAGGTGCCGGCGCACCCTCGACGGGGGGTGCTGAGGTGTGGTATACCACCATCGCCCC
>NZ_JBIUUS010000039.1:0-6695 GCF_044742585.1 Kitasatospora sp. NPDC087861 | reverse complement strand
CGAGCCAGCCAGCCAGCCAGCCAGCCAGCCAGCCAGCCAGCCAGCCAGCCAGCCAGCCAGCCAGCCAGCCAGCCAGCCAGCCAGCCAGCCAGCCAGCCAGCTCCGCCACGCCTCGCTGCACGTCACCGCGCCGGCACCGCGCCCCCTCCGGATGCGCCGAGGTGCTGTTCGCCGTCCGCTCGGCCGCCGCGCTGCACCGGCTCCTCGACCTGCTGCCCGTCTTCGAGGGTGACGACCGGGTCCGCTGCCGGTTCACCCTCGTCCCCGGGTCGGAGTTCGGCACCGACGCGCTCGCGGCCGTCGACACCGCCGGAGCCCGGTGCATCCCGTGGGACGAGGCCGTCGCCGCCCGGCACGACCTGATCCTCACCGCGAGCCCCAAGGGCGACCTCGGCGACCTGCGCGGCCACCAGGTGCTGCTGCCGCACGGCGCGGGCTTCAACAAGGCACTGCCCGAGGAGGGTTCGCCGGAACTGCCGTCCGGTCTCGACCCCGCGTTCCTGCTCCGCGGCGGCCACCCGACCGCCACCCTGCACGCCCTCGCCCACCCCGCCCAGGTCGAGCGGCTGGCCGCCCGGCTCCCCTCCGCCCGGCATCACGCCTTCGTCGCCGGCGACCCGACGCTCGACCGGATCCTGGAGTCGCTGGACCGCCGCGACGCCATCCGCTCCGCACTCGGCACGGGCGGGCGACGGCTGGTGGTGCTCTCCTCGACCTGGGGCCCGCAGTCGCTGCTCGCCCGCCGGCCCGACCTGCCCGCCGAACTCGCCGCCCGTCTGCCGTACGACGGGTACCAGCTGGCCCTGATCGTGCACCCCAACGAGTACAGCCGCACCGGCGCCTTCGACCTCGCCCGCCGCCTGCGGCCCGCCCTGGACGCCGGTCTGGTGCTCGCCGCTCCGTACCAGGAGTGGGCGGCGCTGCTGGTCGCCTGCGACGTCGTCGTCACCGACCACGGGTCGGTGGCGCTCTACGCCGCCGCCCTCGACCGGCCCGTGGTCGCCGGTTGCGACGGCGCGGGCGAACTCGTCCCCGGCAGCCCGATGGCGCACCTGCTCGCCGCCGTCCCCCGCCTGGACGTCGACACGGCCCCGACCGCCCTCGCCGAACCGGCCGGGCCCCCGCGCACCCGCCGCTTCGCCGACCAGGCCTTCGCCCTCACCGGGGAGTCCCTGGACACCCTGCGCCCGGAGCTCTACAAGCTCCTCGGGCTCGTCCCGCCGCCCCACCCCGTCCAGCCCCGACCGCTGCCGGTGCCGACGCCCGAGCGGGCCCCACACGCCCCGGCCGCGTTCGCCGTCCGGGCCGGGGTCGGGAACGGGCGGATCACCGTGGACCGGCTCCCGCCCTGGACGGACCTGCCCTTCCACCACCGCGCCGCCGAACACGGCCGCGCCGGAACACGCCAACTCCAGAGCGCCGCACTGCTCTACCGCCGCGCCGACCGCCCAGCCCCCTCGCCGGGCTGGCACCACGAGTACCGGACGGCCGCCGACTGGACGGCCGAGGCCTTCGACGAGTACCCGAACTGCCGGACGGCGGCGGTGGTCCTCTCCCCCACCCTGTGCCTCCTGCGCCGCGACGCCGGTGTCCCCTTCACCGCCCGCATCGAGCCCGCCCGCACCGGCACCCGCACCCGCCTCACCGACCCCGCCGCCGCGCTCTCCGCCGTCCACACCTGGCTCGCCACCCACCCCGGCCCGGACCACCCCCTCCCCGCCACCCTCACCGCCCTCCTCGGCGGCACCGCCCACCGCGTCCGCCTGCAACCCGCCACGGCGGCGGAGCTGGACCACCCGGCCTGAGCCCCACGCTCACCAGACCCGCGCCATCCGCCCGGAGCGCAGGCGTGGCGGCGCGCGGCAGCGCCTACCCGCCGCTGCGGAGGCGGGTCGCCTCGGTGCGGTAGGCCTCCGCCGTGTCCGGGTCGCCGAGCTCCTCGTGGAAGGTGGTGAGGGTGTCGAGGACGCGGAGCTGGTCGGTGGTGGACTGGCGGGCGCGGGCACTGATGAGGGCGTGCTGGTAGAGGGGCGCGGCCTCGGCGTGGCGGCCGGCCCCGCGCAGGGCGGTGGCGAGTTCGTAGGCGGTGCGGGCGGACATGCGGTCGCGGCGCAGGGCGGTGGCGGTGGTGTGGGCCTCGGTCAGGAGGGCGATGGCGCGGTCGGGCCGGCCGAGGGCGACGGCGGCGCGGCCGAGGAGATAGGTCTGGAGCATGACGCCGTAGGGGTTGTCGATGGCGAGGTGCTCTTCGCGGGCGGCCTCGAAGTCGGGGACGGCGGCGGCCCAGTCGCCCTGGACGGAGGCGAGTTTGCCGCGGAACTCGACGGCGGAGGCGCGCAGTTTGCGCTCGTCGGGAGTGTCGCCGAGCAGCCGGGCCCGGGCGACGGCGATCCGCAGGTGCTCCGCCGCCTCCTGGTAGCGGCGCTGTTCCCAGAGGGGCCGGGCGAGTTGGCAGTGCATGCGGACGACCGCGAGCGGGTCGTCGGCGCGGTCGGCGGAGGCTGCGCCGCGGCCGAAGGCGTCGATGGCGTCGGCGTAGTGCTGGTGGTCGAGGAAGTGGGTCCAGAGGGGTTCGCAGAGGGCGACGGCGTCGGCGTCGAGGCCGTCCTCGTGGGCGATGCGGACGCAGCCGTAGAGGGCCAGGTGTTCGCCTTCGAGCCAGTGCATGGCCTGGTGCGGGTCGGCGAGCGGGATGTCGGGGACCTCGGCGAGTGCGGGTTCCTCGGCGGCGGGGCGGGCGACGGTGAGGCGCGGGCCGGCGGCGAGGAGGTCGGCGCGGGCGGCCTGGCGCCGGTACCAGCGGACCAGGCGGCGCCGGACGGCGGCGGTGTCCTCCGGGTCTCCCGCGGCCCGCCGCAGGGCGTGGCCGCGCAGCAGGTCGTGCTGGTGGAGGCCGTCGGGCCGGGGGTGGAGGAGGCCGGCCTGTTCGAGTTCGTCGAGGGCGTCCTCGGCGGGGTCCGGGCCGGTGCCGAGGAGGGCGGCGGCGGCCTGGACGGTGATGACGGGGCCGGGGTGGTGGGGCAGCAGCCGGTAGAGCCGGGCGGCGCCGGGGGTGAGGCTCGCGTAGGCGGCGTCCCAGACGGCTTCGACCATGGAGACGCCCTCCCGGTGGAGTTCGGCGGTCAGTTCGTCGATGAGGCGGCGAAGTTCGCGGTGGCGGTGTTTGCGGACCCAGCGGCCGGCGACCTGGAGCGCGGCGGGCAGACCGGCGCAGCGGCGGGCGAGTTCGGCGGTGGCGTCCGGGTCGGCGGCGAGCCGGGGGTCGGCGACGGTGGCGTGGAGCAGGCCGGTGGCGTCCTCGCCGGTGAGCGGACCGAGGGGGAGTTCGACGGACCGGGTGCCGTCGAGGTCGTGGAGCCGGCCGTGGCTGGTGACGATGACGACGGCGGAGGCCGAGGCGGGGAGCAGGGGCAGGACTTCGGCGCCGCTGCGGGCGTTGTCGAGGACGAGGACGAGGTGCTTGTCCTGGGTGGCGGCCCAGTAGTGGCGGCGGCGGTCGGCGTACCCGGGTGGCAGCGGGACGGCCGGGGCGAGGTCGTGGGCGAGCTTGCCCAGGGCGTCGGCGACCTCGACGGCGCCCTCGCGGCGCAGGTCGTCGAGGTCGAGGTGGAGGATGCCGTCGGGGCAGCGACCCCGGCCGCGCAGTTCGCGGGCGAGCTGGAAGCCGAGGGCGGTCTTGCCGATGCCGCCCATGCCGCTGAGGGCCACGAGGAGGGGGCCGCCGGTCTCGGCGCCGTCCGCGGCGGCGGCGAGGACCTGGGCCTGTTCGCCGGTGCGGTCGGCGAAGTGGCCCAGGCCGGGCGGCAGCTGCCAGGGGACGGCGGGCGGCGCTGCGGGGTGCACGTGCAACTGCCCGATGGTGTGCGCCTGCACGATGGCACCGGCGTGCACCTGCCCGTCCACCCTGTTCGTGTTCTCCTTGGCCACCCGTCAACTCTAAGGCGTGTCCGGCAGCCACGCCCTTGCCTGTCGGGCGAGCCGGGCGGCTTGACCGTTTTGGGGTTGACCACCCCTCCCGAACAGGTCTATACCAGTGACAGCCTTCGGCAACTACCCCCGGCCGGCGGCCCGTTCCGGTCTGCGCGCCACCCCCACCTCCGGCGTGAGCAGTCCCCTCCCCCACTGCCGTCAAGCCTGGAAAGGCCTTCGATGGAACGCGCTCTTCCCCCACGCCCCGTCACCGCCACCACCGCCCCGAACCCGCCGGGGCGCCGCCGCCCGCGCCGGGCCGCCGTCGCCGTGGCCGGGGTGCTCGGCCTGGTCGCCGGGGGTGTCGCCGCGCTGGCGGGCACCGGCTCCGCGGCCGCCGACACCACGACCGGCCTCGGCAGCAACTGGTACGCCTCGGCGCCGTACCTGATGCCCGAGGACAACAGCCCGCCGGACGCCGCGGCGGTGATGGACGCCACCGGGCAGAAGGCCTTCCAGCTGGCGTTCATCCTGGCCCAGGGCAACAGCTGTTCGCCCTCCTGGGGCGGCACCTCCTCGATCGACACCGACACCACCATGCCCGGCGTCATCCAGACCATCCGCGGCAAGGGCGGGGACGTCTCGGTGTCGGTCGGCGGGTACGGCGGCACCAAGCTCGGCCAGGTCTGCGGCACGCCGGAGGCGACCGCCGCCGGGTACCAGAAGGTGATCACCAAGTACCAGCTGAAGGCGGTCGACTTCGACCTGGAGGAGCCGGAGTACGAGAACACCGCGGCGATCCACAACGAGATCGGCGCCGCCCGGATCCTCCAGCAGAACAACCCCGGGCTGTACGTCTCGATCACCACCGCCGGGACGAACGCGGGCACCGGCTGGTTCGGCACGCAGATGCTGAACGAGGCCAAGTCGCAGGGCTTCACGCCGAACAACTTCTCGATCATGCCGTTCGACGGCGGGTTCAACGGCGCGGCCGCACAGACCGACGCGCTGGTGAAGTTCAACCAGATCCTGCAGACCACCTTCGGCTGGTCCGAGGCCACCGCCTACGCCCACGAGGGCGTGTCGATGATGAACGGCCGCACCGACGCCGCCGAGTACTTCCGGCAGGCGGACTTCCAGACCGTGCTGGACTTCGCCACCGCGCACAACCTGGCCCGGTACACCTACTGGTCGGTCAACCGGGACCGGCAGTGCCCGGGCCCGGTGGACCCGGGGCTGTCCGGCTCCTGCTCCAGCGTGGCGCAGAACGACTGGGACTTCACCAAGTACACGGTGAAGTTCGCCGGGGCGACCCCGCCCACCACCCCGCCCACCACGCCTCCGACCACCCCGCCGACGACTCCCCCGACCAGCCCGGGGGCCTGCACCGACCCGGCATGGAGCGCGAGCACCACGTACACCAACGGGAGCAAGGTCTCCTACGGCGGCCACAAGTACCACGCCAAGTGGTGGACGCTGAACGAGGTGCCGAGCGCCAGCGGCCAGTGGGGCGTCTGGGGCGACGACGGCCCCTGCTGACGGTCCCGTGGACCGGACCGCGCGGGGCCCGGGACATCGCGCCCCGAGCCCCGCGCGGTGAGCTGTTCGCCCTGCCGGGCCGACGCCGCGCGGCGCCCCGCGGGCACCCGACGCCCCCGCGGTCGACTCGGCGGGGGCGTCGCGTCCGGGTTCGCCGAGCGGTCAGGCCAGGCCGAGCCCGGCGTCGGGCGTCCGGCCCTGCTGTGCCTGCTCGATCCGCTTGACCAGCATCACCGCGAACCGCCGGGCCGCGGCCACGTCGGCCGGCCCGCCCTCGGTGGTCACACTGGCCACCACGGTGCCCGAGCGCAGCACGATGCCGATGCCGTCGCTGCCGGCCAACGGGCCCTGGAAGGCCTGGCTCTCACTGCCCAGCACCGGTGTGTCGACCTGCTGGAACGGCCCGCTGGTGTACGACGCGTACGTCTCCTTGAGCCGGTTCTTCGCGGCGTCGCGGTTCGGCAGGGTCTCGACGATGAAGCGGGTGACCAGGTCTCCCGAGGAGAACCGGACCGACCCGCTGAGCGGCTTGCCGGTGCACGGTGCGGACGCGGTGCAGGTGGTGGCGTGGTCGGCGGTGTCGACCTTGCGCTTCTCCTCCCCCCACCCCGCCATCGCCTTCGCGTCCGGCAGCACCTGGCCGACCAGCTTGTCGTCCAGCAGCACCGCCTCCAGGTCCGCCCCGGGCGTGGCCGCACCGGCCGGCGGCGGCACGGGCGCCCCGCTGCCGGCGCCCCCGCCGGCAGCCGGCGCCGAGGGCTGCGCCGAGGCCGCCCCCGTCCCGGCGGCGGGCGCGGACGCGCCGACCGCCGGCGCACCGGCCGTCCCCGCCGCCGGACCCGCCGACCCCGCCACCGCCGAACTCGCCGCCCCTGCCCCGCTCTTGACGGCTTCCGACCCCCCGGACGAGTGCCCGGACGAGCCCCCCGAGGAACACCCGGCCAGCACCCCCGTCAGCACCCCGACCGCCACTACGGCCGCCACCCGCCGACCAGCCATCCCCATCGCCCGCTCCCTCCGGATGTCCGTGACCCCTCAAGATAGCCGCCGCCCCCACGCCGCCCGCGCCCGGGTGCGCGCTCGACCAGGCACGGAGCGGACGGCGGGGCGAACGGCAGGGCGGAGAGCAGACGGCGGCGGGGGGGGGGCCCCCCGGGGGGCCCCCCCCCCCCCCGCCCCCCCCCCGGGCGGGCTGATTAACCCCGGGGGGGGGGCCGGGTCGGGGGGGCCACCACCCGCCCGACAGG
>NZ_JBIUUS010000038.1:66784-69402 GCF_044742585.1 Kitasatospora sp. NPDC087861 | reverse complement strand
CCGGATGCCTGGAAATCGGGCACGTCCGGTTCGGGAGGCGGTTCGGGGAAACCCACCGACGGCAACGTCGGCAGGGCGCCCCGGACCGACCTCACCAGCTGGCCGAGTACGCCGGCCACACCACCCCCGACGGCCTCCAGCACCTGCTCGCCGGCGCCCGCTGGAACGCGGACGAGATCCGCGACGAACTCCAGCACTGCGTCGCCGAACACCTCGGCGAGAACGACGGAGTCCTGATCATCGACGACACCGGCTTCGTCAAGAAAGGCACCACCTCCGCCGGTGCGCAACGCCAGTACTCCGGCACCGCCGGCCGCACCGAGAACTGCCAGATCGGAGTCTTCGCCGCCTACGCCACCAGCCGCGGACGGGCCCTTGTCGACCGCGAGCTCTACCTGCCCAGGTCCTGGACCGAGGATCGGGACCGCTGCCGCGCGGCGAAGATCCCCGACGAGCGGGAGTTCCACACCAAGGGCCAGCTCGCCAAGGCCCTGGTCCTACGCGCACTTGCCTCCCCGCTGCCCATCGCCTGGGTCACTGCCGACTCGGCTTACGGACAGGAAGGACGCTTCCGCCGACTGCTGGAACAGTCCGGTGTCGGCTATGTCCTGGCAGTGCCCAAGCCCCAGTTCAGCGTGGGCTGCAACCGCATCGACCGGCTGTTCTCCCAGGCCCCGGCCGACGCCTGGCAGCGGATCTCGTGCGGTGCCGGCGCAAAGGGACCGCGTATCTACGACTGGGCGGCCATCCGGCTGCCCGCCGTGGCGGAGTTCGACTACCAGGGCGAGGTCCAGGTCCGCCAGCGGTGGGCACTGGCCCGCCGCAGCCTGAGCAGGCCCGACGAGATCGCCTACTACCTCGCCTACTCACAACTCGAAACGACTGTTGAGCAGTTGGTGCGAATTGCCGGGATGCGCTGGGCGATCGAGGAGTGCTTCCAGACTGCGAAGAACGAATGCGGCCTGGATCAGTACGAGGTCCGTCGCTACACCGGCTGGATGCGGCACATCACCCTGGCCATGCTCGCCCACGCCTTCCTGGCCGCGATGGCGGCGGCATCAAAGGGGGCTGCAGAAACGGTTCCCGCGCCTTGGTGGACCTCACCGCGGCAGAGATCCGGCGGCTCCTGGCGGCTGGCCGCCCCCACGGGCCGCGTCCGCCACGGTGCTCGCCCCGCGCTCACTCCTCGAACTGGTCCACCTGGCGCCGACAACGCCAGGCCATCGCCCGCCGCTGTCACTACCAACGTCGGCTGCACACGATCGAGGGGCGATCTCATGAAGACCGTCCCTGATGGGACATCAGGCCGCTACACTCACCGCCACCAGGCCGCTGACCAGGACATACGGAGAACTCTCACTGGAGTATTAGTACTGCAACCGCACTTGATCATGATTGCCTCGGCGGGTGATTGATCTTGGGGTGGGGCAGGTCGAGGAGTGGAAGGCGGCGGTGGCGGGGTTGCATGCCCGCTTTGCATCGCGTTTCACCAGATCGGAGCCGCGAGGGCGGGCGCTGGAGTACATGGCCGCGTTGATCGCCGCTCGTCCCCGCCGGCAACTGCCGGCGTACCGCTCCGGCAGGCGGTCAGTGTGGCGGGAACGGGGCGTGCGGAGTCGTGCAGTGCGCCCCGTGCGGTGCAAGTTCCGTGGTTGGAGCGACTGTTGGGTGCGGTGGTGTTCCGAACGTTGGTCCATACGGGTTATTCGATCGGGGGGGTATGGCCTTGGCCGGCCGGTGTAGTTGTAATGGCAGTGACCGACTGTGGGGTGCCCATTCCCCTGTCGGGGCGTCGGGGTGGTGATCGCTTGACGGGTCACCGTCCCCATACACGGGCACCCTGACAGGTGGAATTCGTCGGCCGTACCATCTGGCGCGGCCGTGTTCGGGCAGCCCCACTCCCGACTCGCTCAAGGGGCTGCTCACATGGCAGTAACCATCGTTCCCACTCCCGTGGCGGCGTGTTCCGCCTTCACCGCCACGGCCACCGGCGCGCCCGCGGCGGCCGCCACCGCTGTCTTCTTCTATGACGGCGCCGCCCCGCAGTCGCTGCCGGTGGTCGCCGGCGCCGCCGGACCGGTGACGTTCACGGCTGTCGGCTCCGGCGCGCAGCTGGTCCTGGTGACCTACCTGAATGCCGTCGCCACGGTGGTCGCGGTCGACAGCGGCACGGTCACCGTCGACGCGGCGCCGGCCGGGACCATCTCCACGACGCTGTCGATCGCCGTCGGCGGCCTCGTGACCGCCGAGACCACCCTGACCTGCAGCGCCGGCCTGATTTCCGTCAACGGCACCCTGACCTACACCCTGCCGGGCGGGGCCACGGTCACCGCCCCGGTGGTCAACGGCGTGGTCGGTCCGGTCGGTCTGGGACTGTCGCTGACGGCCGGTCAGGTGGTGGGGGTCAGCTTCACCCCCTCCGCCGGCACCTGTGCGGCCTGCACCTTCGTGCCGATCACCGTCACCGTGCCGGCGCCGTCGACCTGTTCGGTGGTCATCATCCAGCCGGTGGTCGGCCCGATAGTCGCCGGCCAGCCCGCCGTCGTGTCCGCGGTGGTGCTGTGCAACGGCGTGCCCGTTCCGGGTGCGACGGTCACCTTCAACGGCGACGGGGCCAC